>JAYUSR010000228.1:0-32247 GCA_043755575.1 Synechococcales cyanobacterium | reverse complement strand
CAATGAAACCATCAAAATGGTTTCATCACTGAGATCGGCTGTGCCGAAGCTGATTTGGGACTATCACCGCCGGAACCAATTTCAAACTGGGTCATCATGTCGTGGTCTTCATGCACCAGGTTATGGCAGTGCATCATATACTTGCCTTTAATCGGACTTTTACCAGGGGTAGGATCGATGGGAGCACTAAACTTGGCGATGACTCTAATTGTTTCAAAATCATCCAAGAGAAATACATCCTTCCAACCGCGTTCATAGGGACGAGGTGGCAATCCATTTCGATCGATCATTTGCAGATCAACAAAGTGAATATGCACTGGATGTGTCCAACCGCTGCCAGCATTAACAAATTTCCAGATCTCGATCGCCCCTGGCTGAGGATTGGCATCTATGCGTTTTTCGTCCCAGACTTTGTTGTTAATCTTCCATTCCCCGCCATTCCGCTCAAACCGAAAGGTGCGAGTAGTGATAGTTTGACCAGGCTGGATTTGATCGACCAAGCGCTCAAAGGGTTGACGCAAAATAGTAGGTAGAGAGCTGTCATCGATCACTTCTTCCTCAATATCAAACCGCATAATCACACCAGTTTGGTTGTTCGTATCCACGTTGTTAGGAAATGCTGGATTATGTAAATAGAGCTGGGAACCGCTGGGATAGTCTCTAAAATCAATCACGATACCATAGCGTTCGCCCACCCCGATTCGCAGTAAATTGAGCGGAGATTCCATTCTTATTGGCTTTTCCAGCAGTCCGGCATCAGTACTAATAACGTGGAAAGAATTTCCTTTTGTTAAAGTGCTTTCTTGTTGACTCAACACCAATTGATAAACGCGCGATGGGGAGGCATTTAGTACCCGGAAGCGATATTTGCGCCGCTTCACTTTCAGGTGAGGAAACGGTGTACCATTAACCAAAACTACATCGCCATAGGCGCTACGCTGTTGGCGATCATTGAAGATTAATTGCCCTGTTGAATCGAACTTTTTATCTTGAATGATTAAGGGAATGTCATATTCTCCTTTGGGCAGATTGAGGGTTCGGTCTTTGGCATCATCCACCACATACATGCCCGCCAAGCCCATATAAACATTGCGCGAGGTTTTGTGGACAGCATGATCGTGATACCAGAGTGTTGCCGCTCGATCGTTGGGATAGAAGTAATCTTTAAAATAACCAGGTGAAATTAAATCTGTGGCATACCCATCATATTCAGGCAGTGATGCCATCCCATGCAGGTGAATGGAAGCATCGATCGGCTTTTCCATGCCCTGCTCAATAGTTGTTCCCAAATTATTGATAAACCGAATTACCGAGGTACGGCCTTCATCTTCTGGCTCTACTCCGCCGTGATGCCGAATGATCGGACCAACGGCAGCAGGAGCCAATCCTTTACCGACGTAACACCACATTTTGGTCATCAGCCCCGGCAGAATTTCGACTTCTGCTTTCTGCATATTGATTTCGTAGTAGTCGATCGGACGTTTGCCAGCGGCGTTGCTTTTGGTGGGGAGAAGTAAAGGCGGTAGTTTCAGCGGTGTTTGAAATCGCGGGAAGGTGGGGCTAAACTGAGCTAGGGCTGGCTGAGGAAAACTTAAGGGAGATATCAAGATGCCACTCCCTACTAGCTTGATTGCTTCACGTCTTGTAATTTTCATAGCCAAAGCTCCTATCAACGATAGTTTAGATTTTGCTTCTCGATGTTCCAAATAAATGTTGAATTTAATCAAGTTTGACAGCTTGTCAAACTTGATGTTTCTGAAGTGTACAAGACCTTTTCTTTAATTCGGAAATTTGTAGCAAAAATCGACAAACGGCTGGCTATTTTAGACTTTGTGCCACAGATTGTTGATTTTTCAGTGAATGAGTTAGAAGAAGGTGGTTTGGTGTTGGAGGATGAGACAAACTTGTACTCACAAAATCCTCAAGTTTTTCACCTATAGTATGGAGTAGAAAGCCCAACTAGATTTGGTGACAGTCGAACAGAAATTAGTGGTGGGCACTCTATCTATCATCATATCCCTACAAATAGAGGTTTCTATGTTTTTACTCCATCGACCAACTCAAGTGCTTGTTGAAATTCTTAACTTAAGCGATCTCTTTGATCCCTTTGATACTGAAGTACTCGGTATGAGTCATGCCGGAGAAGAACTGCAAGATCCCGCCTTATTTCCTAAAGCAGAAATGGGATTTCCCTCTGGAGAAGCACTACCCATCTGCTGGCTAGATGGTCATTATCGGGAACATCTCTCTCTCGGACAACCCCAAACGGCAATCTCAAAGCCATAAAAGTACCACTGCTTATTTAGAGTGGTGAAGCTATCAATCACTACGTCGAGTATGTTTACTTCTACATCATTAACATGGTTGGCAAGTAGACTCTTGGGCAAAATTATGTGTCAATGCTTTGAAATTAGGCTAAAGGAGATAATTTTTTGATTTGGGTTCTTTTGCCCAAAGCCACACAGCAAATCACCCCCAGTGCAAAACCGAGGGTATCGATCGATAGCTTTTCTCCCAAAAGCAGTGCCGAAGCCAAAATAGTCAGAAAAGGCTGAAAAAGTTGTAGTTGACCCACCCGCGCAATACCACCCAACAACAACCCCTGATACCAAGCGAAAAACCCCAGAAACATACTGAAAACGCTGACATACAAAAATCCCCACAGGGCGCTACTAGTAATCACAACACCGGGAGTTGGCAGATATTGCAGCGTAATTGGCAGCAGCACTGGCACCGACAATACTAACGACCAGCAAATCACCTGCCAAGCCCCAAAAGTCTTTGCTAACACTGCGCCTTCAGCATAGCCCAACCCCGCAGCAGCGACAGCACCTAGCAAAGCCAAGTCCGTAAACCGCAGGCCACCAGCACCAGAAATTAGTGCAAAAGCCACTACCAAACCGCTACCGACTACCGCCCAAATCCAAAAGGGTAAAGATGGTCGTTCGCCAGCGCGCCAAGCGCCAAACACCGCCGTTGCTAAAGGTAATAATCCGGTAATGACTGCTCCATAAGACGCGGGGGCATCGCGCATGGCCAGTGCTGACAATAAAGGAAAACCAATAACTACACCGACTACTACAATGGCAAATTTCGGTAGAAATCGCCAGGATGGGATGGTTTGACGAGTAACAATTAATAAAAACAAGGACAGTATCGCAGCCACTACTGCGCGACCCAGACCCACAAACACCGGATCGAAGCCGCCTGCGATCGCCATTTTGGTTGCGGGTAAAGTCATGCTGAAAATGAGGATGCCAAGAAACCCGTAGGCAAAACCGAGAAATTCTTGCTGAGACTTTGTAGATGTAGTCATTATTTTTTCAACTAAAGAATTTAGCTCATAGAAATTGCCGCATCAATACTGCTCACATCCAGACTATTATTTTGCTCCACCATTCAACTTTGACCGATGGAGCTATACTTGCTTAAGCTTTGACTAATAAACCACTATGACGCAACAATGCTTCAGCTTTTGGTTCCCGACCTCGGAAAGACTTGAATACTTCTAGTGGCGGCTGACTGCCGCCCAAGGCTAACACCGTATCCCGGAAGCGTCGCCCAGTTTGCTGGACAGCTTCTACATTATCTAAACCAGCATCTTCAAAAGCCCCAAAAGCATCAGCGCTCAAAACTTCTGCCCACTTATAGCTATAGTAGCCGGCAGCATAGCCCCCAGCAAAAATATGGCCAAAGGAACAAAGGAATTGATCTTCTGGAATCGGAGTTAACACCGTAGTTTTTTTGGCTAGCTCCAATCGAACATCATTGGCAACTTGACCCTGACCGGGTTGATAACGATGGTGCAACTCGATATCTACCCAGCTAAAGTGGATCTGGCGCAGCATCCCACTGCCACTCATAAAGTTCTTGGCAGCTACCAACTTTTGGTAGTAATGATCGGGCAATGGCTCCCCAGTTTGATAATGTTTGCCCATGCTCAATAGTGTTGGGCGATGATAACACCAGTTTTCCATAAATTGACTAGGCAATTCCACCGCGTCCCACTCTACGTTGTTAATACCGGAAGCGGAAGCATAATCTACAGTGGTTAGCATGTGCTGTAAGCCATGACCAAACTCATGGAATAGAGTTTCGACTTCGGCAAAAGTCATCAAGCTGGGTTGATCATCTACTGGTGGACTCTGGTTACAGACCAGGTAAGCCACCGGCAGCCGCACTTGGTCAGCCAATTTCTCTCTGCCCACACAATCATTCATCCAAGCGCCACCACGTTTCTCGGCAGGGCGACTGTAGGGATCTAAAAAGAAATAGGCGATCGCTTCATTTTGTTCGTTATTGACTTGGAAATAGCGGACATCTGAATTCCAGACAGAAGTTTGACCATCAGCTGGTACAATCAATATCCCAAACAATTGGTTGGCCAGGTTAAACAAGCCAGACAGTACCTGCTCCAACGGGAAATAAGGGCGCAGCTCTTCGGCGTTAAAATCATACTTCTGTTCCCGTAACCGTTCTGACCAGTAGGCCACATCCCAAGGCTGTAAATCGGCGGTGTGCGAGAATTCACGCAGGTCATCCAATTCCCGATGGGCAGCATCAAAACTAGCCTGACGCAAAGATTCCAACAAATCTTCGACGGCTGCGACATTGGGAGCCATTTTGCTGGCGAGGCTCATTTCAGCATAACTCTCAAAACCCAATAGCTGTGCCATTTCCCGCCGCAGAGCCAGAATACGTTCAATATGGGCGGCGTTATCATATTCACCGCCAGCGGCTCTACTGACCAAAGCTTTGTAAACTTGCTCGCGCAGAT
The DNA here is from genome assembly GCA_043755575.1 of Synechococcales cyanobacterium. GTDB lineage: Bacteria > Cyanobacteriota > Cyanobacteriia > Cyanobacteriales > Chamaesiphonaceae > JAAFHZ01. Next base: position 27,470 of record JAYUSR010000228.1, on the reverse strand, counting down.
GACGCTGTTGGCTATGTTGCATAAAGGGCACATAGCTAGGATAGTCCAGGGTAATTCGCCAGGGTCCAGCCTCAGCGGTAGCTTGATCTTGACCCGCTGCTCGGCTAGCCTGAGCCGATTGGGCTAAAAGACTGGGTGGTAAACCCGCAATATCTTCGGGCTTGGTAAGATCTAAATTAAAGGCTTTGGTGGCATCCAGGACGTTATTAGAAAACTTGGTGGTGAGTTCGGCCAGTTCTAGCTGGATCTCGTTAAATCTGTCGGCTTTCTCTCCCTTTAAGCCCACCCCAGACAGTTCCGTCTCGCGGATGGCAGCAGTAATAATGCGCTGTTGAGCCGTACTCATTTTTTCCCAATCGGTACTGGCGGCGATCTGCTTCAATCCTTGGTAGATGGCTTGACTTTGGCCTAAACGCATAAAGAATTTGATCACCTCTGGCTGGCTAGTTTCATAGGCAGTACGTAGTTCTGGGCTATTTTGGACTCCCATTAAGTGACCAACAATTCCCCAAGCCCAGTTCAACTTTTCACTAAGGCGATCGACTGGCTCCACTAAACCAGCCCAAGTTGGTACGATATTTTTTTCCAGCTCGGTAAGCTGGGCATCGACGGTTGCTAAGAGTTGTTCGATCGCAGGGACAACATGGTCAACCTGAATTTCAGTGAAGGGAGGTAAACCTTGGCCAATCAGTAAAGGATTGTTGTTAGTCATAAAATTGAGGAGAATTTTAGGATATTGATAAATTGCGATTCTTTTAATTTAGCTTGTCAGGAATATTAGTGTTTTTTTGTTTTTTCTTGAATTAAATGAATAATAGATGGAACAAACGACAAAATCATCACTCCGATTGTAATTGGCACTAAATATTTATCTAGAACCTCAGGATCCATTTTTTTACCCAAAAAATAGCCCAACAGATTCAGACCCACTGCCCAGAGCAAGCCACCAATTACGTTACTAGAGATAAAAGTCCGATAGCGCATGGCCGCCATGCCAGCTACTAATGGGACAAAAGTACGCACAATAGCCAAGAATCTAGAAACAATAATGGCCATCGACCCTTTCCTTTCATAGAATTCTTCAGCGGCTTGCAGATATTTTTTTTTAAATACAAAAGAGTCTCGATCGAAAAGTTGGCGACCATAGCGTTTACCAATGTAATACCCCAATGAATCGCCAGTAACAGCCATGACAAAACAGCCAAAAGACATGACAAAAATGTTTAATGGAGAGTTAGGGATTGAACACAAAAAGCCGGTAGTAAATAGCAAGCTATCACCGGGTAAGAAGAAGCAGAAAAATCCGGTTTCCAGAAAAATTGTTAGCCAGACAGCTATGTAGCCCCAATACCCTAATGATTGAATTAGTTCTCTCACATTGAAATCGAAATGCATGTACTACTCCTCTATGAAATTTCTTAACCACCGACGAGGGCTGGCCACACCAACTATTTTAGTAGCTGATTACCTTTCCTTCGCCATTTGATCGCACTTAAATTTGAAGCAGACCGCCCAAAATACCGCCGATTCCGACTAGCCATAGAGAATTGATTCGCCATTTGAGCAAAATTCCCCAGCTGACGATCAATATCAACCCAGTAACCCAACTGTGGATACTAGTAGTCGCTAGTTGCCAGCTCACGATCGCCATCAAGCCCCAAACAGCCGGATTGATCCCATCCAAAAAACCTCTAGCCCAGGGCGATTGCCGCATTTTACCTACCCAGGGATGGAGCAGCGCTACTAACAAAAATCCGGGCAAGAAAATTCCCACGGTGGCGGCAATCGCGCCGCCATGACCAGCCAGTAAATAACCGACAAAAGTAGCCGTAGTAAACAATGGTCCCGGCGTAACTTGACCAACTGCCACTGCATCCAGCAATTGTTGACTAGTTAGTAAATGCTGTCGATCGACTAACTCCCGCTGCAAAAAAGCAATCAATACATAGCCGCCCCCATACATTACCAATCCAATCTTTAGAAACAGGCCAAAAATTGACAATTCCGGAGTAGGCAATAATCCCAGCGGCAAACTAGCCACTGCAAAATTCGTATTTTTGAGCTGCTGCCAATTCCGCCACAACATCACCGCAACTCCCATTAGCAGTAGCCACAGCACTTCGTTGACTCCCATCGCACAGGCCAAGGGTGTGAGAATGGCAATGCTACCAGTCAGTCCATCTTGGATAGCTGATTGACCGAGCTTCCAGAGGGCTTGACCAATTAATCCTAGTAATACCGGCTTAATACCTGCCAAAATATGACCAACATGAGGCAGGGTCTGATATTGGGTGTAGACGATCGCGAGCACCCAAACAATTGTCATGGCAGGCAAAATAAAACTTAGTCCAGCCACCACTAAACCCTTCCAGCCTGCTCGTTCTTGGCCAATATGCATCACTAACTCTGTGGAGTTGGGACCGGGAATTAAGTTAGTCATACTGTAGAGATCAAGCAGGTGTTCGCGGGTCAGCCACTGCTGACGATCGACTACTTCGGCTTCAATCATGGCGAGGTGTGCTGCGGGACCACCGAAGGCGGTGAAACCGAGTTTTAGAAAAACGCTGGCTAGTTCTCTTAACTTGGTACTCACGATTACTGTCTCGATAATTTAAATAATTTCAGTGGCTGAGTAGGTGTGTTGAATTCTTTGTAATTCTAGATCGGCGAAGCAATCCACTGCCCAGTTAGCCTGTCTTTGCATCATGTGAAAGGGATAAGTGTGAGCAATCCCCACTACTGATATACATGCTGCTTGAGCTGCTTTAATCCCTGAAAAAGTGTTCTCGATGGCCAAGCACTCATTGGGCTGAATACCTAATTTAGAAGCAGCCAGTAAATAGCCGTCGGGGGCGGGTTTACTGGTGGGAACATCTTCACTGGCTACAATTACCGCAAATCGATCGATCAACCCACTTTGTTTCAAGACAGTTTCCACTTCCATCTGTAACGCCCCGGTGACAATTCCCAGCTGCATACCTGCGGACTGAAGTTGATCTAAAAAATCAGTGAGATCTGGGTAGATGGGCAACTCCGCTAGATCTGCTAAGCGCTGTTGATAAGCCTTCGCTTTGCTCACTAAGATTTTTTGTAGTTGCAGATCATTGATCGATCGACCTTGTTCAGCAAATAAGTCTAACAGACATGATTGATCGCTCTTTCCTAAACAAATTTTGCGGTAGGATTTAGCCGCTGGCCGCAGATTTTCAGATAGCAAAACTTCATCGATTAGCTGGCGATGGATAGACTCATCATTAATGATCGTGCCGTTAAAGTCGAATAAAACTGCTTGAAGAGCCATACACAAAGATAGATAGAATCGTCTAACCTTCAGTCTATCAGGGTGGCTCTCGTAATCCGTTAAAGTTATGTGCGAACTCCATGTTGATCGCTACTACTTGATTAATTGTAAAGAATTTGTTGCATTAACGTCTATTCACGTACATAGCGCTTGCCGCTGGCGGCAATCTCGACGCGGGCATTGAAAGGCACCAGTTGTAAATATTCCTCAAACTTCAGAGCAAACTGGCGGGCTTTACGAGGATTTCCGGCCAGCATTTGGGTCAGTTCGGCTTCTGTGACAGAGCCATATTCTTGCAGTTGAACGAAGATCGATCGAACCATCTCATCATCGAAACGATCTTGCCAATTTTCTTCAGCCGTCGGTGGAACAGTTGATTGTGCTGGTTCAAGATTATTGGGGATAGTTATCGGCTGAGTTGCTATCGTAATTAATCGTTGATTATCTTCAATTTCTTGTTGGAGCCGCTCTACATCTAATTCCAGTGACTGCTTGTAAGTAGCGAGTTGAGCCACATCCGCTTCTAGCTGGCGCGACTCGGAGAGGCTCTTCATCTTTTGAGATTCTAACCGGGTGATGATGGTGCTTAATTCCTGTTTTTCTGACTCTAGGAGCTGGTTAGAATTACTCAGTCCAGAGGTGGGTTCTCGTTTAGCACTCAGTAGTTGCTGACGATTGATGGCAACTTTGGCAATGCTGTCTTTCAGGCTAGTGCGTTCTGCTTGCAAAGAAGTCAATTGGTCTTGCACTTGTTGTGATTCGGTAGTCATCCGCTGGCGCGCGGTTTCCAAGGCGCTGATATGTTGCTTAGCAGCTTGCTGACGTTGATAATAAGAATCTAGCTCAGTGGCTATTTGGGTTTGTTCAGCAGTAGCGGTGAGGATGTTGTGTTGAAGAGCATGGGATTTATTTTGGAGCCTTGAAATTTGCGATCGCAGAGCAGCAGAATTTTTTTGAAAGCGGCTTCTTTTCCCCCTGGTAACAATTGCGGTGCCGATGGCAGCAGCGATGGCAGATTGAAAACCGGAGAGTAGCAGATTCCCGGAATTAAAGACTAGCCCTAGACATAACCCTAACCCGAAGGTGATAGATATATTGAGCAGCCAATCTTTTAGCATGTCTGTCTGCCATCATCGCAATGTTCCACCCTAATTTAGACTATTTTAGCCACTGGCTATCAATATCAAAATTCTACTCCCAAGATTTTTTTAGCCAGTTGCCGTTTACATAACGTGCCGATCGTCTGCATCGCTTGCTCAATTCTAGACGACCAAGGCAGTCCGCAGTTTAGGCGAAAGCAGTTGCGATAATTTTCTGAAGGTGAAAACATTACCCCTGGTGCAATCTGAATATTGTGGGTCAAAGCTTCTTCATACAGCACTAGCGCCTCAAATTCTGTTGGCAGCTACAGCCACAAAACAAAGCCGCCTTGGGGTATGGTCATTTTTATTTCGGCTGGAAAATAGGTACAAACTGCTTAACTCATGCAATCGACTTGCAATTCAAAGGCGCGTCGTAACTGGCGCAAATGACGGTCATAACCCCCATTAGCCAGAAAAGCGGCGATCGTTAATTGGGGCAGCGGGGCATTGCTGAGATTCATGGCCATCTTAAGCTGTTCAACCTTGAGTTGATAGCGACCAGCAGATTCGTAACTCAGCATTCATAATTAATTTCCTCCAACAACTAACCAATACAGCTAATTACCATTGTAACCATAACAGTTAATTAAACTGTTGCTGTACCCATTACAATTGAGGGTAACTGCCTCTGGTACACCACCGCTGAATTCGAGACAATTGAAGGCATCAGTCAAGTATTAATCGTCGCGTTTTTGGTGGAAATTGATGAAATACCCCGGGTTAAGAGCTATTTTTGATCGTTTACAGCAGTTGATCGATCGATTAGCTCAACACAGTGCGGAACCACAGATCTCTCAGCATCGCGATTGGCAGGGCAAACTGTACTACCAGGTCTATGATGCGATGATGACCAAGCCGATTACCTTTGGTTCGGAAATGGAGATTAAGTGGTGGTTAGAGCAGCGCCACCGCAACCAATATTAATTATTAGCTAATGCCCGACCAGCAATCCAGCCCGTAGTCCAGGCATTTTGAAAATTAAAACCACCAGTAATACCATCCACATCAATAATTTCCCCCGCAAAATACAAGCCAGGACAAATCTTACTGGCCATGGTTTTAAAGTCGATTTCCGCCAGTTTTATTCCGCCACAGGTCACAAACTCTTCTTTGAAAACTCCCTTGCCTGTAATACTAAACTCACTACGTTGAAGTTCTTGCAGCAGTCGATCGATCTTCTTATTAGACAATCCTGCCCAGCGATCACCAGCCACAATTTCACAGTGATCGAGTAAAGATCCCCATAATCTTTGGGGAATGGGCACTGGGCAACTATTATGAATAGTTTTCTGGGGTAGTTGAGATTTAACGGCTAAGAGCATTTCGCGTAGCTTGGGTGCCGAAAGTTCTGGAAGCCAGTTGATCTGTAGTGATGCTTGATAGCGACATTCGTGTAAAAACCGAGCCGCCCAAGCTGATAGTTTTAAAATTGCTGGTCCACTCAAGCCCCAGTGGGTAATCAGCACTGGGCCAGTGTGGGTGAACTTTTTATCTTTATTTAGGCTGACCGTGGCTATTTTAATAGCGATGCCTGCTAGATCGGTCAGGCGAGGATCTCTGATATTAAAAGTAAACAGCGAGGGAGCGAGAGGTTCGATCGAATGCCCCAATTCCTTTGCCCAGCGGTAGCCGGTGGGATTACTACCAGTGGCTAGGAGCAATTTATCCACGACTAATTCCTGGCCATGCTTGGTAGCAAGGCTGAATCCGGCAGTGGTTTTGGTAACATTGGTAATAGCAGTGCCATGCCACAACCGCACTCCCGCGTCTGTAGCAGCGTCCATCAAACAGCTAACGATAGTGGCTGAACTATCAGAAATTGGAAACATTCGGCCATCAGCTTCAGTTTTGAGCATGACACCCCGTGATTGGAACCAGTCGATCGTATCTTGGGGCTGAAAACGACTAAATGCTCCCCGTAGCGACTTGCCACCACGCGGATAAAATTGCACTAGTTGGGCAGGATCAAAGCAAGCATGGGTCACATTACAACGACCGCCACCGGAGATTCGGACTTTTCCTAAAGGTTGGGGACTAGCTTCAATGAGGGTGACTTGACAGCGGGGATTCGCTTGGGCACAAGTAATAGCAGCAAAGAATCCGGCGGCACCGCCGCCCACAATCGCGATTTTTTCAGACATATTTAACTGTCAATCGCCTCACCACCCACTACCACATCGCGAATTCGGAGACTGGGACCGCCACAACCAACCGCCAAACCGTTCTGGCCACCCTTACCACAGCCGCCGGATTCATCCCAATAGAAGTCGTCACCAATGCCCTCAATGTCCGCCAGGGTTTTGAAAACATTCCCTGATAAGGTGACATCACGGACTGGTTCCGCAATTTTGCCATCCCGAATCATCCAGGCTTCCCCAGCACTAAAGGTGAACATTTCGCCGTTGGTCATGCCGCCCAGCCAATTCTTAGCATAGACTCCAGTACTAATGCCAGCAAACAATCGATCGACGGGAGTCTTGCCTCGCTCAATCCAGGTATTCGTCATCCGCACGATCGGTGGGTAGTGATAATTTAAGCAGCGGGCATTGCCAGTAGGTTGCTCGTCCAGCTTGCCTGCCGTTTCACGGGAATGCAGTCGTCCGACTAATACTCCATCCTGAATTAGCTGGGTCGTGGTAGCTGGTGTTCCTTCATCGTCATAAAGATAACTACCCCGATGACCAGCTGGAACGGCGCCATCAAAAATTTGTAGTTCTTCACAGCCAAAGCGTTTGCCCATCGTCATAACTTCTAGCAGATCGGGATTTTCATAAGCCATATCGGCTTCAGATAAGTGACCAAAGGCTTCGTGGACAAATAGTCCGGTTAAAATAGGGTCGATCACTACAGTATAAGCACCGCCGTTCACTGGCGGCAAAGAAAGAGCATCAACTGCCCGCTGCGCGGCACTACGTAACGATGCATCTAAATTCAAAATATCTTCGTAGGCTTTGCGCGAGCCCACGGTTTCTCGACCAGTTTGGACAGTTTCACCGTCCCGAGCAGTAGCAGCAAAGCGGGTTTCTAAGTCAATCCATTCTTGCTCAATCAAGGTGCCTTCGGAAGTGGCTAGCCAACAACGTTGGGCACTGTCGCTATAAGTTACGGAGGTGGTAATGATCCGGGGATCAACTTGGCGGAGAATTTCGCTGTACCGATGGCACAAGTCTTTTTTTTCGAGCAATGAAATGTGGCGAGGGTCAGTGCCGGTAAGAGGCAAAATACAACTGTCTTGGATGGGATCGATCGAAGCCAAAATTGTTTCATCATCACCGACAATTCGAGCAGCGGCGATCGCTTCTTCAATCCGATCGGCCAAAGTGCTGAGATGATTAAAGCTGGCAAAACCCCAGCCACCTCTATGACAAGCGCGGACTTGACCACCGATCGAGATGCCTTCGCTGAGGGTTTCGACTTTGTTGCCCCGGAGCAAGATGTCTACGCCTTCGGCTTCTTCGAGGCGAATGGCTAGGTAATCGACCTGATGTCGATAGCGGTTAATTAGGTCGGTTAACAGATTTTTAGCGTCATTGCGCAGATTAATCATAGGGCGGGGTCGCAGGTTACTATTAGGTATTATCGCTCTGAATCGACATTGTCAAGAAAACTGAGAATATAGTAGAGAACAACACATCTAGTATCTTTGGGTTAGTTCCCCCGATGCCTAGGGTATATTGAGTTGGTAGGAGCCGTGTTGCGTGCCAAACCAAAACATATGGAAATATAGCCTAGCCCCACGACATCTATATAAGTTGCAATACCTAAGGTCATCAAACCTATGAGTCAAACCTATCTAGCTTGGACTTCCCAGGAACGATCCAATCGAATTGTGGAAATTAAGGATATTCTAAATGAAGAGGTCGCGCCAGATCGAACAGTTTTACTGTCGCTGGAATTAGGAAATATTCTATTTGCAGATGGACGCTACGAAAGTGCGATCAAGTCATATGATCGAGCATTAGCAATTGCACCTGAATACCATCAAGCTTGGAATACTCGTGGCTACGCTCTGAGTCAAATAGGCCGTAATCAGGAAGCGATTGAGTCCTATGAGCGAACAGTGGCAATTGAACCCCACAATTATGAAGCTTGGAATAATCGTGGTATTGCTCTACGTCAATTGGGCCGTAATGAGGAAGCGATCGAGTCCTATGATCGAGTGTTAGCGATTAACCCTGAATATCATCAAGCTTGGTATAACCGTGCTACTGCTTTGGGTCAGTTAGATCGGATTGAAGAAGCGATCGAGTCTTATGATCGATCATTAGCCATTAATCCTGAATACCATCAGACTTGGTATAATCGCGGCGTTGATTTGAGTCAACTAAGTCGCTATGAGGAAGCAATCACATCATATGATCGAGCTTTAGCAATTAAACCTGACGATCATGAAGCTTGGAATAATCGTGGTATTGCTTTGCGTCAATTAAGTCGCACCGCCGAAGCGATCGAGTCTTATGATCGATCATTAACCATTAACCCTGACAACGATGAAGCCTGGAATAATCGTGGTGTTGCTCTAAGTCAATTAGGTCGCACCGCCGAAGCGATCGCATCATATGATCGAGCTTTAGCAATTCAACCAGAATACTATCAAGCTTGGTACAATCGCGGTATCGATTTGAGTCAACTAGGTCGTACTGAAGAAGCGATCGCATCATACGATCGAGTGTTAGCAATCAACCCCCAATACCATCAGGCTTGGAATAATCGTGGTTATGCCCTGCATCAACTGGGTCGCACCGCAGAAGTAATCGCATCATATGATCGAGCATTAGCCATCAACCCCAAATGTCATGATGCTTGGTGTGGTCGGGGCATAGCATTGAATCAACTAGGTTTGGCGGAGGAGGCAATCGTATCATATGATCGAGCGTTAGCGGTTCAACCTGAATACCACGCCGTAATGTATAACAAAGCTTGTTGCTATGCTTTGCAAAAAGAAGTAGCTCTAACCTTGCAATCTTTACAGCAAGCAATCCACCTCAGCCCCGATGAATATACAGAAATGGCCAAGACCGACTCAGATTTCGATGACATCCGTGATGACCCTGAATTTATAGCATTCATGCAAGAAATAATCTAACCCTAGTTATTTGTCGATCCTCTGTTATTCGGGGGTTTTAGCTCAAAAATAACCGATATCCCGGATTATCAGTTTCATCCCAGTAGACATAGCCTAGCTGATCTAAAAATTCTTGCCAAGCCGCTCGATCGATCTCCGGTACCTGAATCCCAATTAAGATCCGCCCATAATCCGCCCCGTGATTCCGATAATGAAAAAGACTAATATTCCAATCAGGATGCATACTGTTTAAGAAATCGGTCAAAACCCCTGGCCGTTCGGGGAAGTCAAATCGGTAGAGCAACTCATCATCAGCCACGGTAGAGCGACCGCCGACCATATGGCGCAAATGCAGCTTGGCCATCTCATCGCCGGTCAGATCCAACGTTTCAAAGCCCTCTGCCGTTAAATTGGCAATAATTTCTTTGGTATCGGCATGATTTTGCACCTGCACCCCCACAAAGATATGGGCGGCTTGCTCGTTAGCCATTCGATAGTTAAACTCGGTCAGGCTCCGTTTACCCACGGCTGAGCAAAACCGCCGAAAGCTACCCCGTTCTTCGGGAATTGTAACTGCTAAGATAGCCTCTCGTTGTTCTCCTACTTCAGCGCGCTCAGCCACAAATCGCAGCCGATTGAAGTTCATATTGGCACCACAGGCGATCGCCACCAAGGTCTGATCTTGAATCTGTTCCCGTTCCACATAGGCTTTAGCTCCGGCCACCGCCAAGGCTCCGGCTGGTTCTAAGATCGATCGGGTATCTTCAAATACATCTTTAATCGCTGCACAAATATCATCAGTACTCACCAAAATCACTTCATCTACGTACTGCTGACAGAGCCGAAATGTTTCCACTCCTACCTCTTTAACAGCCACACCATCGGCAAAGAGGCCGACCTGACTCAGCTTCACCCGCTCCCCAGCTTTAAGCGATCGACTCATCGCATCGGCATCTACTGGTTCTACTCCAATGATCTTAATTTCCGGATAAAGCCGTTTGACGTAGGCAGCAATCCCCGCAATCAGACCACCGCCACCAATCGCCACGAAAATGGCATGAATTGGCTGTTGATACTGGCGCAAAATTTCCATGCCGACTGTCCCCTGACCAGCAATTACATCGGGGTCATCAAAGGGATGTACATAAGTTAACCCCTGTTCGACTTCTAATTTGCGGGCATAGGTATAGGCATCATCATAGGTGTTGCCATACAGAACCACCTCGCCGTCACGGGCACGCACCGCATCGATTTTAATTTGGGGTGTAATAGTTGGCATTACAATTACGGCTCTAGTGCCCAATCGTTTGGCTCCTAATGCGACACCTTGGGCGTGATTCCCTGCTGAAGCCGTTACCACCCCTTTTTTTAATAATTCTGGTGAGAGCTTAGCCATCTTGTTGTAAGCACCGCGTAGCTTAAAGGAAAACACGGACTGCATATCTTCCCGCTTGAGCAGTAATCGATTGTGCAAGCGGCGAGACAAGTTGGGAGCAAGTTCCAAGGGGGTTTCTTGCGCCACGTCATAAACCCGAGCAGTGAGAATTCTAGCAAGATAGTCGTTCATGGCAAGATTAATGGGTGGCGAAAGTCTTATTATCGCCTCAGTATCGATCGATTACCGAGGATCATAAATTTTACAGTCCCTGTTTCAGATCTCGATCAGCATTCTTGTTCACAAAGGCGATCAGCGAGTAACGGTTTGCTGACATAAGAATTTCGGTAAGTTATGATGGGTATTTTAGAGATAGTTTAATCTCAACAAGCACTCCAGCCCTAATCGACTAGGTGAAACCTTTTAGGTTTCAGTAGAAATGCTTGTTTCTTTGCGATTTAAACTCTTTCTTGATCAACTTTATTCCGATTTCCAACCACCTTTATCAATCAACATCAGATACTAAAATTATGCGCGAAGAGTTTTTAGTTTTCGGTTCGCCACAAATAGAACAAGCCGAGATCGACGAAGTTGTGGATTCCTTAAAATCCTGTTGGCTCGGAACTGGACCTAAAACAAAGAGATTTGAAGAAGACTTTGCTGCTTATAAAAACATTTCTCATGCTACGGCTCTGAATTCTTGTACTGCTGGGTTACACCTTGCTTGTGTCGCCCTGGGATTTCAACCTGGAGATGAAGTTATCACGACCCCAATGACTTTTTGTGCCACAGTGAACACAATTATTCACAGTGGTGCGACGCCAGTCTTAGTAGATATCAATCCACAGACTTTCAATATCGATCCAATTGAAATCGAGAAAAAAATCACGCCGAAAACTCGTGCCATTATTCCAGTACATTTTGCCGGACGAGCCTGTGATATGAATGCAATTATGGAGATTGCTAACCGACATAATTTGGTTGTCATCGAAGACTGCGCTCATGCCATCGAAACTGAGTATCAAGGACGTAAGGCTGGAACTTTTGGAAATATTGGTGTTTTTAGCTTTTATGCCACCAAAAACGTTGTCACTGGCGAAGGCGGTATGGTAGTTTCTGCGGATGCTGAACTAATAGATCAGATTAAAATATTGGGTCTTCACGGTATGAGCCGTCATGCTTGGCAGCGTTTTTCTAGCGCTGGCTATCAGCATTATTATGTTGAGGAAGCGGGATTTAAATACAACATGATGGATATTCAAGCGGCAATTGGTATTCATCAATTAAAAAGAGTAGAAAAAAATTGGCTCCGTCGCCAGGAAATATGGCAACGTTATAACGAGGCATTTGTCACTTTACCGATTCAGTTGCCAGCAGATCCAGAACCAAATACTCGCCATGCCTACCATTTGTATACAGTGTTAATTGATCAAGTAAAAACAGGGATCTCTCGTGACCAACTCTTAAATGCGATGACACAGGCCAAGATTGGGGTTGGTGTTCATTATTTAAGTATTCCCGAACATCCACATTATCAAAAGACCTTTGGCTGGCGACCAACAGATTATCCAAATGCTATGCGGATCGGTCAGCAGACGATTAGTTTACCACTTTCAGCTAAGTTAACAGATGAAGATGTGGAAGATGTAATCGCAGCTTTAAAGGATGCCATCAACATTTAATTAGCTCAGACTATTGGATGTAAAATTCAGTCAATTCATTTTCAGAGAAAGTATTGATATCAAAGTCAATATTTTCCAGGAGGATAGAAAAGTTTATTCGATCGTATTCTCCTTCAGAAAAGGTTTCGACTCGCATTAATCCCTTGTCATTAAGGTAAGCTTTCATAAACAAAAACTCAGCATTTAGAGAGTTAATAAATTCTAGGACGCTGGCTCTTTTTATATTTTCTTTTACGCCATAGGCCGTGTTGACTAGTACGCCCCGCTCTCCAATTCTGGTTAGCCAAAGATTAGCTTTGCGGGGGTGATGACCAAAAAGACAGCTCTCGCCTGCTTCTTCAATTTTGTATCCAGTGAATTCTAGATGGTTACGATATTTGGCTAAACAGTGTGCAACTGTGCCCTGAAAATTTATGTCTGGCATAAATTTTAAACTTTAAAGTTGGCAATAGGGGATGCACTTAGTTTTCCCAAAAGGTTATGTAAACTTTCACTGGGGCAGTATCGTATCCAGAATCTAAATTTATGGCATTACTCACCAGATATTAGTCCTGATTGATCGACTAAGCACATGAAGATCTAAGTTAGAGATTCTGAGGAAATAATTTATGAAACTGCAAATAACTGGTTTGGTAATTGGGACGATCGCCTTGACTGTTGGTTTGGCTGGTCAAGCTAAAGCCGATAGCTACGACAGCGAATTCAAAAAAGCTTTTTCTGCTAACTCTGGTGATATTTATGACAACGGTAGTATTTTTAAGCAATTTAATACCTTGGTTGGTCTATCTTTTTCCGATCTGGAATACCGCAAAGACGCTCAAGCACTTAATGCTGTCTATAGCGAAGGCATGAGTCGGCAAGTTGGTATACCGATCATTACTCAAGACTTGGCTGACCCTTTTAATACTTCCATTCAAGCCAACCCTGGCTTAACTGGTATTAATCGTTAGTAAGCGTAACGTTTCTATAAAAAACCTCATCTTAATCAAGATGAGGTTTTTTTAATCAGTTTCCCGATGTCCTAAATAATACCTTGACTGGTTAAGCCCAGAATTGCTCCTGCCCCTAGAACATGACCAAAACAAGTGCCACCAATAATTTGAGCCACACCAATACCACCAATTTGGGGGCCAACTTTGTGCTTGGAACCGGTGATGGCAGCTAATACGCCTAAGACATTGGCCACAACCATAACGATCGCGATGGTCGGAGACCAAGCTTGGCTCAGAGGAGCAACAGCTACCAGAATATTACTAAACATGATTTATTTTCCTTACAGATAAACTACAAAATAGCTAGGTTAAAAGACAGCTAAATAACACCAGCATTGGTTAAACCCAATATTAAACCGACTCCCAGAATATGGCCAAAGCTTAGAGTTGCCAGTAATTCTGGCAAGTTAAAGTTCCGGAACAAATCGGGTTTCCCCATAGGCAAATCGGGACCACCACCAGGATGCTGGATCGAAAACCGGCCAATGGCCACCGCAAATAAATTGCAGAGTACCATAACTAGGGCGGTACCAAAACTCCAGGGTTCGGTGTGGGGAATCGCTGCAATAATCAGATGATGCAACAAATTTCAGCTCCCAATAATAATTACAGAAGAATTATTCAGCAATATTTGGGTCTCAGCTACATTTCGTCTCAAGATTTAACACAAGCCAACATTATTTGGGAGTCACGGTGGTGCTATTGCTGAGAAACTTGAGAACATTTGGAGCCTCGATCGCTGGTGCACACAGTAATCCTTGGCCAAAGCGGCAGCCCACAGCTTGTAATTGGCTGAGTTGAGATTGATGCTCAATACCAGTAACCATAACGCTGGTATCTAAGGTTCGAGCCATTTTGACGATCGCGGTGATAATACTGGCGCTGCGAGGATGGAGAGTGGCTGATTGCAGGAAAGTTCGATCGATCTTGATGTTATCCACCACAATTTGATGTAAATTCTGCAAGGAAGAAGATTCTGAACCAAAATTGTCAATGTTCACCTGCAACTTGTGAGCACGCAGGTGATTAATAATATCGGCAGCATCCGGATTCTGGGAAATAGCGTCTTCGGTAATGTCTAAACCCAATTGTTGGGGACTGATGGCAAAGTGGATTATTAACTGCTCAATCTCTTTCCACAAATGGGGGTAAGCAAACTGTTTTACGGATAGGGGCACCTGAATCAGAATATTTTTCAACCCAGCTTTTTCTAAAATTTGTAATTGCTGACAAGCCTGACGGAGCACTGTCATCCCTAATTGAATACTCAAGCCTGTTTCTTCCATGTAAGGTAAAAATTCGGCGCTGGGGAGTTGGCCGCGCTGCGGGTGGTGCCAGGTAACCTGGGCTTCTAAGCTATGAATACTGCCAGTATTAAGGTCGATAATTGGTTGGTAAGAAACAACCATCTCTCTTTTGGCTAAGGCGTAGTACAAGTCTTGTTGAATTTGCAGCCGCTCTTGCACATCCTCTTGCATTTGGATGTCAAAAGAATGGTACCGTCCTGGACCGATCGCCTTGGCTCGCTGCATGGCGGTATTAGCATCTTGAATAATCTGTTCGGCCTGTTGATAGCGGGGATGGTCGAGAGCTAAACCTAAACTAGCGGTGAGAAATATGTTGCGATCGGCAATTCTAAAAGGTTCCTGAAATGCCATTAAAATTTCACTAGCTAGTTCTTTAATCTCTACTAAACTAGAGATATTCTTACGGACAAAGCAAAACTCGTCTGCACCCAGGCGAGCCAGAAAATCAGCAGGCTGCAATAGTCTTTTTAACCGATCGGCAATTACTACCAACAGTTGATTACCAATCTCATAGCCCCAAGAGCTATTGATCAGGCGAAAATCATCACAGTCTAGATAAAACACTGCTGATTGAGCCGCGTTAGCTCGCCCCTGAATTGTTTTTTGCAATTGGCGAATGAGTGCTGCCCGACTAGACAGATGAGTCAAAGGATCTTGGTAAATCATTTGTTGTAACTGGGCAGTACGCTCTTGGACTTCCTCATCCAGCATTTTGTTGAAATTTTCGAGATGTTCATTGCCAGCTTGCACCCGCGCGCACAAACTTTGAATATTTTGATATTGCTGGCTAATGTGCACCATCGATCTGACTCGGGCGCGCAATTCCAGTCCATTGACCGGCTTACTAATAAAATCATTAGCCCCAGCTTGCATACATTTGGCCAAATCATCTTTGCCATTGAGGGCAGTTACCATAATGATCGGAATATTTTGCCAGTCAGCATTTTGTTTAATGTACTGACAAACTTCGATTCCATCCATATTGGGCATCATGACATCTAGCAAAATTACATCGGGCAACATGGTGCCTAGTCGATCGAGACCTTGTTGACCGCTAGCCGCATAACTCAGCTGGTAATTATCCTTGTATAACAGCGCTTCAATCACATCGAAGTTGTCTGGTTCATCATCAATTACCAATATTTTGGCCTGTTCCGCCAATTCAAGAAGTGCGCTCATGTTTGTTACTTATTGTACAAAGTGGTAGATAGCTGTTTGGAAGTAGTTGTGTTGAAATATTGACTGCCGCACCGACGGTTTATGCAAGGCAGGGCAAAGGTGATTCCTGAACTGTCGATCGCGCTGGCCTCGCTTGTGGGAGGCGGTGAATTGGCAATGTTGGGTGGGATAGATCAGGTAGTAGCTGCGATTGGTTGTTCAAATGTGTGTGACTGGTTTGCACCTGCTGGCGCAAATTTTGAATGGTTTGGTACTGCTGACTAATCTTGACCATCAATCGTACTCGAGTCCGCAGTTCTAAGCCGGTCAAGGGCTTACTGATTAAATCATCGGCAGCGCTGCTCAGGCATTTAGCTAGGTCTTTTTTGTTGTGGAGAGCGGTGACGATCAAAACTGGAATATTTTGCCACTGAACATCTTGCTTAATCCAGCGACAGACTTCGATCCCATCCATGTTGGGCATCATGACATCTAACAAAATTACATCTGGTTGAATGGTCATGATTTGGGCAAATCCTTGTTGGCCACTAGCCGCATAGTAAAGTTGATAGTTTTCTCGGTGCAAAAGAGCTTCAATAACTTCAAAATTGGCCAGCTCATCATCAATTACCAATATTTTAGGCTGTTCATTCAGTTTATTTCGTAAATCCATGCTGACTGCCGATAAAGAAGGTTTAGGAGAAGCTTCAACCAATTGCTGGTGTTAAGGGTTGCCTACTCACATTCATAATTCCCATAAAATCATGAGATATTTACATCTGAAGAGTCTTAAGCTTTAAATGTATAATAAACCAGTCAAGAAATATTTTAATGATGCTGATTTTGGCATAAGCTTAACGCTAACTGCAAGATAATCTGTGCAACTTGAAGTTAGCTTGGATAAAAAAGAGTCTTTTTCAGGTAGGATCGATCGAGTCAAAGTTGCTTCAGCAAATCAAACCAGAGATGTTACCTTCAGTGGTAATCTGGTGAGAGCATTTCAAAATGTTAAGATCCCATCCCTATTCGTAATACACCTTAAAATAAATCACAATTATGGCTAGCAGCACCGTAGCAAAAACCAACGTGGGTCGGATTACCCAAATTATTGGCCCCGTAGTGGACGTAGAGTTTACGGGCAGCTCTATGCCCAAGATTTACAACGCTCTCAAAGTTGAAGGCAAAAATGGAGCTGGTGAATCAGTATCTGTAACCTGTGAAGTACAGCAACTTTTGGGTGGCAACCAGGTACGTGCCGTCTCGATGAGCACCACCGATGGCTTGGTGCGTGGGATGGAAGTAGTCGATACTGGTGCCGCAATTACTGTCCCCGTCGGACCAGCGACCCTCGGCCGGATTTTCAATGTTTTGGGCGAACCCGTAGACAATATGGGTCCAGTCAATAATACTGACACTTTTCCGATTCACCGACCAGCACCAAAACTGACTGACTTGGAGACCAAGCCTTCAGTGTTTGAAACCGGTATTAAGGTATTGGATCTACTTGCTCCCTACAAGCGTGGTGGCAAAATCGGTTTGTTTGGTGGTGCTGGTGTAGGCAAAACCGTAATTATGATGGAGTTGATCAACAACATCGCCATCAATCATGGTGGTGTATCCGTATTTGGTGGTGTAGGTGAGCGAACCCGTGAAGGGAATGACCTCTACAACGAAATGATGGAATCTGGGGTAATCAAAAAAGATAACCTTAATGACTCCAAGATTGCCTTGGTTTATGGTCAAATGAACGAGCCACCTGGTGCTCGGATGCGGGTTGGTCTAACTGCCCTGACCATGGCTGAATACTTCCGTGATGTTAGTAAGCAAGATGTATTGCTGTTCATCGATAACATTTTCCGCTTTGTACAAGCTGGTTCCGAAGTATCAGCACTCTTGGGTCGGATGCCTTCTGCCGTAGGTTATCAGCCTACGTTGGGCACCGACATGGGCGATTTACAAGAGCGGATTGCTTCGACGACCGAAGGTTCGATTACTTCTATTCAGGCTGTATACGTACCAGCGGATGACTTAACTGACCCCGCTCCGGCAACGACCTTTGCTCACTTGGACGGTACTACGGTACTATCGCGGAACTTGGCAGCTAAAGGTATTTACCCAGCAGTAGATCCTTTGGATTCTACTTCCACTATGCTGCAACCAGCCGTAGTTGGCGATGACCACTACAAGACAGCTCGGGCTGTGCAA
This sequence comes from Synechococcales cyanobacterium, assembly GCA_043755575.1. GTDB lineage: Bacteria > Cyanobacteriota > Cyanobacteriia > Cyanobacteriales > Chamaesiphonaceae > JAAFHZ01. The sequence goes on along the minus strand of JAYUSR010000228.1, from coordinate 9,243 downwards.
GCGATTCTGCAACGCTATAAAGAGCTGCAAGATATCATTGCAATTCTGGGTTTAGATGAATTGTCGGAAGATGATCGTCAGGCGGTATCCCGCGCCCGTAAAATTGAGCGCTTTTTATCTCAGCCTTTCTTTGTGGCTGAAATCTTTACCGGTTCACCTGGTAAGTATGTGAAGCTAGACGATACGATCAAAGGCTTCAAGATGATCTTGAACGGCGAGTTAGATGACTTGCCAGAGCAAGCTTTCTACCTCGTGGGAGATATCAACGAAGCGATCGAGAAAGGTAAGAAACTTCAGGGTTAATGGCGAGGGCGGTTGGGTTGGAATTATCCTAACCGCCTCGCTCTGACTATTTATTTAAACTAGCTAACTACTAATATGTCTTTAACTGTACGCGTAATTGCCCCGGACAAAACCGTGTGGGATGCGATCGCTGATGAAGTGATCTTGCCTAGCACTACGGGTCAAGTCGGGATTTTGACTGGTCATGCTCCTTTGATTACTGCTTTAGATACCGCCGTCATGCAGGTGCGATCGGGTAAAGATAAATGGGTAAAAATCGCGCTGATGGGTGGTTTTGCTGAAGTTGACAACAATGAAGTAACAGTATTGGTCAACGCTGCGGAGCTGGGTTCTAATATTGATGTGGCGGCAGCCAAAACGGCTCTGAGCACAGCTGAGCAAGAGGCTACGAAGGCAACTACTAAGCAAGAGCAATTGAAAACTAGTCAGTCTGTTAGGAAAGCTCGCGCTAGACTGCAAGCAGCCAGTTAGGCACTGATCGGAGTTTGAGGGTGGGGGTTGTCCACAATTTAAACTTCAAAGAATAGAGAATGACAGTCGGTAGCTACTGAAGTGGCTGCCGATTTTGTTGTAATATACTGCCTTGTTGATTTACACATTCTCTGGGATGAATTCTGTTGATAGAATGAGAGCCAATAACATTACTTAGGTCTCAATGGCTGGTATTTACACCCTCATCGAACTAGAACAAGAGATCGATCGACATCCCGAAATCTGGCGACCCTTAGTATTTACCAACGGCTGCTTCGATCTGCTCCATCCCGGCCATGTTCGCTACCTTCAAGCCGCTCAAAAACTCGGCAAACGATTAGTAGTAGGGTTGAATAGCGATGACTCCGTGCGCCAGATCAAACCGAAAAAGCCCGACCAGCCCAGCCGTCCCATTATTCCGGCCGACCAACGCGCCGAAGTATTAGCCGCATTGCGATCGATCGATGCCGTAGTGATTTTCTCTGAAACAACCGCCATTAATACGCTCCAAGTACTAAAGCCCGACCTATATGTTAAGGGTGGCGACTATGCGATCGAATCCTTGCCCGAAGCACCAACCGTTTTAGGCTATGGCGGCCAGATTAAATTGATTCAGGTCGAGATTCCCAGTTCTACCAGTGCAATCATCCAACGAATTTTGAGTAGAGGATAAGTTAGCTTGTACATGGATTTTGGCACTCTCACCGAAGACACCTGGCAAGAATGGCTGATGGTCAGTGGCTACTTAGCTTTTTTACTGATCGCTATTTGGGGTGTATTGATCAGGAAATCAGTCGATCGATAAAATCCCCAGCAGTCTTCCCTGTAGTAAAATAAAGCCTTGCTCGCGGCTGCTATCCTCAATGAAAATCGGAAAACCAGACCAGCAAATTAGAGAACATTTACCTGCTACCACCATGTTTTGGGCTGACAAGATTGCCGCTGATGCGCAAGGCGCACAAATAGTTAACGATTCCAAGACCCCTTCAGGCCGCGTCCACGTTGGTTCCCTGCGCGGTGTTGTTATTCACGATGTCATCTATCGGGCACTAAAACAGGCCGGTAAGCCAGTTAAATTCATGTATGGTGTCGATGATTACGATGCACTAGACACCGTACCGCACTACTTGGATCAAGAAAGATTCTCCCCCTATCTGGGCGAACCACTCTGCAATGTGCCCTCACCAGGCGAGGGTGCTAGCGACTATGCCAAATTCTTCATGGCCGAGTTCTTGGAAGTCTTTGATTATCTGGGCGTAAAACCAGAAATTTATTACTTACGGGACTTGTATCGAACTGGCCAACTCAATGAACATATCGATCTGTTCTTAAAAAATGCCCATTTGGTGCGCGAAGCTTATTTACAAGTGAGTAAAGCCCAACGAGCCGATAACTGGTATCCATTCCAAGTGATCTGTGAGCAGTGCCGGAAGATTGCCACGACGGTGGTGACGGACTACAACGGCAAGGAAGTTTTTTATACCTGTCAGCCGAATGCTACTGATTGGGTGCAAGGTTGTGGCCACTCTAGTTGGATTTCGCCGTTTGATGGCAATGGCAAACTGCCCTGGAAGGTAGAATGGGTGGCGAAGTGGGCAACAGTGGGAGTAACGATCGAGATGGCTGGCAAGGATCACTCCCAAAAGGGTGGTTCGCGCGATGTGGCTAACGCCATCTGTCGCAAGGTTTTGAATACGCCGCCGCCGACACATTCGCCCTATGAGTTTATTTTGGTAAATGGTACCAAGATGAGTTCTTCTAAGGGCGTGGGTGCGAGCGCTCAGGAAGTAGCGGCGCTGTTACCACCGGAAATGTTGCGCTTTTTGATGCTGCGCCCACAGCCCCGGTCGGTGATTAATTTTTCGCCGAATTATGAAACGACAATTCGCCTATTTCGAGACTATGACGGCTTAGTTAGTAAGTATCGAAAAGAGCCGGAACTGAATGAGAACCTGATGCCGTTGCTATATTCTCAGCCGGATGGAGAGATCAAGCCTTTTCAACCTTTTGATTTCAGTACTTTGGTGTCGTTGCTGCAAATGCCGCACTTGGATATTCACCAAGAGATTGTGAATCGTAGTCCGGCGGATTTTGGGGCGTTCGATACCCAGATGGCGGAGCGGCGGATTGCGGTGGCGCAGAAGTGGCTGGATGACTACGCCGATCCAGAAGAGAAGTTAGAACTTTACGTAGACTCGGTGCCGGAGGCAGCGGGGACGCTGGCGGAGAATCAGGTGCTGTATCTGGAGCAGGTGATTGGGGCTTTAGAGGCGCTGAATGCTTGGGATGGGGAAACTTTGCAGACGGCTTTATTTGCGGTGAGTAAAGATGAATCGTTGGAAATTACGCAGCCGATCGCGTTCCAGGCGATTTATCGGTGTTTTATGGGGAAGGATCGGGGTCCGAAGGCAGGAGCTTTGTTGTCGTTTTTGGATAAGTCGATGGTGATTGAGCGGTTGCGGGCGGCGATTGTTTTAAATAGATCGGTTGCTTAGGTACATTGTCTTAACTTGAACTAACGCTTTATCCAAATTTATGTCCAACCAACCCAAGATCATTGTTCTAGACGACGACCCTACTGGCTCTCAGACAGTCCATAGCTGCCTGCTTCTAACCCAGGGGGATGTCCCAACGCTCGTGCAGGGCTTGCAAGATCAAAGCAATATCTTTTTTATCCTTACCAACACTCGCGCGTTGACTCCAACGGAAGCAGCCGATCGAACAAAAGAAGTCTGTCAAAATCTGAAAGCTGCTCTGCAAACAACGGGTGTCGAAAATTTTCTTTTGGTCAGTAGGTCAGACTCAACTTTGCGTGGCCACTATCCGATCGAGACCGACGCGATCGCCTCTGAATTGGGAGAGTTTGATGCCCATTTCTTGATGCCTGCTTTCTTTGAAGGCGGTAGATTCACTAAAAATAGTATTCATTACTTAGTCATCAACGGTGTCCCGACTCCCGTTCACGAAACCGAGTTTGCCCAAGATTCGGTGTTTGCTTACAGTTATAGTTATTTGCCAGACTACGTTGCCGAGAAAACTCAAGGCCGGATTCTGGCTGACCAAGTGGAAAGGTTTCTGCTGCCAGATCTTCGTGCCGGTAGCTTGGATCGATTACTGAAATTAACTCACAACCGTTGCTGCGTTGTTGATGGTGAAAACCAAGCTGACTTCGATCGCTTTGCCGTCGATCTTTTGCAAGCTGCCCAACAGGGTAAAAAATTCCTCTTCCGCAGTGCTGCTAGTATCCTGACTTCGCTGGCCAACTTGGGCACACAGCCAGTGGCTGCTGAGGAGATGAGCCAAATGGTGCGCGGTCAAAAGCCTGGTGTGGTGATTGTCGGTTCCCACGTCCAAAAAACTACGGCTCAACTGCAAGAGCTATTAAAAGCTCCTGGAACGGTCGGAATCGAAGTAGAGGTTGGTCGGCTGCTCACTGGTACCGCACCGACCCAGTTAGTAGAGGAGTCAATAGGTCATCTCACCCAAATATTCCAAGCTGGCCATACCGCCGTAGTTTATACTAGCCGCCAAGAATTGCAATTCCCAGATACAGCCACTCGGCTCCAATTTGGTATTACTGTCTCCGCAACTTTGATGTCGATCGTCCAGCAACTGCCCACCGATATTGGATTCTTGATTAGCAAAGGTGGCATCACCTCCAATGATGTTTTAAGTCATGGCCTGCAACTGCCCACTGTCAGATTACTTGGCCAAATTCATCCGGGCTGTTCTGTTGTTCAAACCGCTGCCGATCATCCGCGTTTTCCGCTATTGCCAGTGGTATTATTTCCGGGCAATGTCGGAGACGATCGAGCCTTGGCCACTGTCTACCAGCGCTTACAAAATTAATTAAATTGACGCTCCAAAAATATACAAGACCTAAGAAGATAGTAAACTTAACTTCATTCACAGTGTCCACTTCCTCTCTAACTGCCATGACGACTGATTTCTTTGCCACTGACAAACAGCCGACTAATTCTATTACCGATGTTGCCCAAGAACAGTTGGGTTGGCATATTTATTTGCATAGTGAAGGAGATGGGATCAAACTAGTACTACCCACCATGGCTGAAACTCCGGTTGGAACCAGCTGGGTAGAAATCTGGGAACAGCTTCAGCAAAGGCTCAAAGGAGCCAAAAGATTTTGGCAGCCCCTCACTCCAGTGCAACTCTATGCTCAAGATCGGTTGCTTGATGCCCGTCAGCTGCAAATAATTGCTGATGCCCTGGGAGCAGTTCAGTTGCGACTGCAAAATATTCATACTAGTCGGCGACAAACAGCCGTAGCCGCTGCCACGGCTGGTTATTCAGTACAGCAGCAGGAACCAGAGCAAATAACCGCCACCAAGCCGCCCCTAGCTGAACCCCTTTATTTGCAAATGACAATTCGTTCTGGGGTGGAAATTCGCCATCCAGGAACAGTAGTAATTATGGGTGATGTCAACCCGGGCGGCGAAGTAATTGCCGCTGGCGATATTATTATTTGGGGCCGACTACGGGGCATCGCCCATGCTGGCTCTCAAGGCAATAGTAATTGTTTGATCATGGCGCTCCAGATGCATCCTACTCAGCTGCGGATTTCTGGTTATGTGGCCAGATCGCCAGAACAACAGCCGCTGCAACCAGAGCCAGAAGTTGCCTATGTGATGAGCGAGGGGATTCGGATCACTCGAGCGAGCGATCTTAAAGGAATTCCAGCATTGGTGGATAGAAAAGAAAGTTAGCAATACCAAAGTTGTGATACGCAATAATCCTTGCTTTTGGCGACCAATGACACCTACAATTAAATCCTAGCAATTTTATCGGTGGCCTTGTCCATCAGTATTTTCATTAAATAATTCAGACTGATTCAAACTTTTCTTGCATTTCCTATAATCACTATGGCTAGAGTTATCGTAATTACTTCTGGTAAAGGGGGTGTAGGTAAAACCACACTTACTGCCAACTTGGGCATGACCTTGGCCAAATTAGGGAAAAAGGTGGCACTGGTAGATGCTGATTTTGGATTGAGAAACTTAGATTTGCTTCTAGGGTTAGAAAATCGTGTTGTTTACACAGCCGTAGAAGTCTTGGCCGGTGAATGTCGGTTGGATCAAGCCCTAGTCCGAGATAAGCGCCAACCAGGGCTAGTTCTTTTACCAGCAACCCAAAACCGCAAGGCCGAAATGATTACCCCCAACCACATGAAGTGGATGGTTGGCGAGTTATCAAATCAATTCGACTTTGTTTTAGTAGACAGTCCAGCTGGCATCGAAATGGGTTTTAAAAATGCGATTGCAGCTGCTCACGAAGCTTTGGTGGTTACCACCCCAGAAATTTCAGCGGTGCGCGATGCTGATCGGGTCATTGGTTTGCTGGAAGTCAATAATATTAGACCAGTACACTTGGTCGTAAATCGCTTGCGTCCGGCCATGGTAAGTGCAAACGACATGATGTCGGTGGAGGATGTGAGAGAGATCTTAGCGCTACCACTGATCGGTATTGTGCCAGAAGAAGAACGGGTTATCACTTCTACCAACCGGGGAGAACCACTGGTTTTAGACGCTATTGAGACCCCAGCTTCCCAAGCACTTCACCACATTGCCCGCCGCATTCTGGGGGAGAAGGTTGATTTCCCAGTTCTAGAAAAAGATAAGGATGACTTTTTCGCCCGACTACGAAAATTAATGTCCTTTAAGTAAGCCCACCAGCATTTTCTATCCAACTCTATCTACCAACATGTTTAACGAACTGATAGAACTTATTCGCCGCCGCGATCGATTCGATCAAAAAAATAGTAGCCGCCAACAAGTAAAACAACGGCTCCAATTAGTTATCGCTCATGATCGCACCGATCTGAGTCCGAAGGTACTGGAAATGATGCGCCAAGAAATATTGGACGTGGTGTCTCGCTATGTGGAGTTAGATAGCCAAGGCTTAGATTTTTCCTTGGAAAGTACTCAACGTACTACGGCCTTAATTGCTAACTTTCCAGTAAAACGAGTTAAGGATGAAGGTGAGTTAACGCCAATTCCTGCCCCTGCTAAATAAGTGGTTGGGCTTTGCTTATTCGTTCCCTTTGCCACGGACTCCTCTCACGATCCGGGATAATTCACTCTTTTCATCAACACTAATCCGGCTGGGGGAGCCACTGATTAGTCCTTCATAATTGCGGAAAGAATCTTTGATTTCGGCGCCATCTTGGCTGATGATGTATTCGCGAATACCTTTGTCGTGCCAAGAGCCGCGCATCTTAAAAACATTGATCGCTCGCGCCATTTCGCCCCGAATTTCTACGTATTGCAGCATCAAAATCGTGTCAGTAATTGTAGAAATATGCGAGTCTGTAATCGAGCTAGAACCCATGAATTGGTCAGAAGTATTGGTAAAAAAGCCAGTGATTTCCTCTTGCTTAGCATAGCCAGTTAACCCAATCACAAACTGCCGAAAAGCATTGTTGCTGACACCCCGTGCTAAAGCGGAAAGTGAGTCGATCGCGATGCGAGAGGGCTGGAATTCAGCAATCTCCAACTTAATAGTTTGTAGATGATCTTCTAAGCCCGCCGACTCTGGATAGGTACAAATAATCTTAAGTAAACCCTTTTGTTCCATTTCTTCAAAGTCTGTCCCCCAAGAAGAAGCATTGCGAGAGAGCTGCGCCCGTGATTCTTCGTAGGCAAATAAGATTGCTCGATCACCAGACAAGTAAGCTTCTTGTAGAAATTTACTCACCAGCAAAGTTTTGCCAGTACCAGTGGCTCCAGTCGCCAAAATAATCGAATCTTTAAAATAGCCACCGCCGCACATTTCGTCCAGAGTCTTAACTCCCGAAGAAACTCGCACGTTGGAAGACTTTTGGGTGAGCTGCATGGAACCCAACGAAAAAATATTGATGCCGTCGTTAGTAATGGTAAAGGGATACTCCCCTTTCATATGGGTGGTGCCGCGTAGCTTGAGGATCTCCATAGTGCGCCGTCGTCGTTCGCCTTCCAAAACGTTGCGGGAAATAATCACATTATCCGAGACAAATTCTTCGACCCCGTAGCGCGCTACGGGCCCGTATTCCTCTAGGCGCTCGGTAGTCATGATGGTCGTGGCACCCATTTGCTTGAGCCGGGCGACTAACCGAAAGACTTCGCGACGGACTACTGAGGCGGCATCATATTGTTGGAAAACTGCTGTGATCGAATCGATCGATACCCGTTTTGCTTTGTATTTATTAATGGCATATTGAATCCGCTCAATAAGCGCGGACAGGTCGAAACTACCAATCACTTCCTGTCCTTCGGGATCAGGTGAAGCATCTAAGATGAACAACTTGCCTTCATCTACCAGCTTTTGCAAATCCCAGCCAAAGCTGTAGGCATTTTTGATGATGTCGATCGGCGATTCTTCAAAGGTCACAAACACGCCAGCTTCATCAAAATACCGAATGCCATTGTACAAAAATTGCACAGCTAGCATCGTCTTACCTGTGCCAGAGGTGCCGCTGACAATCGTCGTGCGGCCAACCGGTAAGCCTCCATGAGAAATATCATCGAATCCCTCAATCATCGTGCGGATCTTTTGAACCCCAGGAAATATGACGGTTTTGGGGGATGGAGATGGATTAGATTTGGTCATTGCTTCGATATCAAAACAGTTTGGTTTAATCGCTGATTTTGGTAGCCGGGAATTTCTTTAAGTAACTATCTAAAATTCACTGAGACTCGCTATCAGATAGTTCTTCATAGAGTAAGTCTAACCCAATTAGGACTTTCTCTCGGTCTGACAGGTCGCCAATTATTTTGCGTACTGGCGGGGGCAAAACCTTAGAAAGGGTGGGAGTAGCTAAGATCTTATCCTCCTCTGCTAGTTGCGGATTTTTTAAGACATCAATTACTTTTAAGGCATATACTCCTTTGAATTCTTCATCCAAGATGGTTTTAAGAGTACGCAGTGCCCGGACAGAATTAGGGGTATTGCCAGCTACATATAGCTTTAGTACATAGGTTCTTGATAAGCGGCTCATAGAGATGACTCACATGCATTGGTTGGAGAAAAACGCGATTCATCCGCTGGAAAAATTAAATTAGTGTCCTGGGCATAATTAGGAAAATTGTAGAGACTTTGGCATGATTGTGGTCGGCTCTTTCCCATCATACCGAGAGTCGATCCGAAACTTAAAATTCGATCGATAGATGATACGAAGTTTAATCTACCGTAATACTTGGGGGTGCAATGCTCTGTTCTCGGTCTATTTAAGTCCGGCGGAGGGGACCGATCGTCGGTACATTTCGCACAGATGGGCAATCACATCGATCAAAGTCAAGCGATAGTCCAACAAAATATCCTCGTTCCACCCTTCGATCTTCAGCTGGGTGGCGAAATCATCCATCAAATCCATATGGATTTCTACTACATCAGATACTGATAAATCGGCAAAGAATACGGAGGCCACAAATTGGTCGAGGTGGTCATTGATTTGGCTATCGGGCGTAAAGTAAGCCA
>JAYUSR010000227.1:0-3310 GCA_043755575.1 Synechococcales cyanobacterium | reverse complement strand
AAATCTCATGACAAATATTACAATTATTTACTTCTCAGGAACTGGGCATACTCATCTAATGGCCGAATCAATTGCCACAGGTACCCAAGCAGTTCCCGATACAAAAGTCCAATTACTGCGCATCACTGGCGACCAAATTGTCAATGGTCGCTGGAAAGATGAAACAATGATGGCTACTTTGAATAGTGCTGACGCAATCGTGTTTGGTTCGCCGACTTACATGGGTGGCGTTGCCGCTCAATTTAAAGCCTTTGTGGATGGTGTCAGCAGTGCCTGGGCGCAACAGCTCTGGAAAGATAAGATTGCCGGTGGTTTCACTCATTCTGGTGGTCTGAGTGGCGATAAGCAAGGAACACTGATTTATTTGGGCATTAATGCCGCTCAACATTCAATGATTTGGGTAGGCGCTGGTGAGATGTCTCAACCCAATGGGGTGAATCGATTGGGTTCTTATCAGGGGGTGATGGGGCAAGCTGTACCTGATTTTACGGGGACAAAAATAGTAGAACTGGAAGCTGGCGATCGACTTTCTTGTGAATTGTACGGTCAGCGCATTGCAAGCGCGACCAAACGTTGGCAAAAATAGTCTATAAAAATCTCTTCCTTGGAGCGAAAAGAGCGGGGTGGGCAAAGCCCCGCTACAACACAATAATCCCAGAGCTATTAACTAATGCCAAATCCCAATTCTTGGATGACCAAATTAACGCTGTTATTAGCCAGTAGCCTTACTGTAATGTCAGGGGCTACCGTGGCTCCTTCGTTACCGGCGATGAAACAGCAGTTTGAAAGTGCGATTGCTGATCCTGATCTGCGCACGACGTTAGTGAAGCTAGTGATCACCTTACCCGCTTTGTTTATTGTGATAGGTTCTCCGATCGCCGGGATAGTTGTCGATAAGTTTGGGCGGAAGCCGCTGTTGCTAATCACCGCAATTCTCTATGGTTTCGCTGGTAGTTCGGGTCTGTTGTTGGAAAGCTTGCCCGCAATTTTAGTCGGTCGGGCATTTTTGGGTTTGGCGGTATCGGGTGTTATGGTCAGCGCGACCACCCTCATTGCCGATTATTATAGTGGCTCCGCTCGTGCGGCCTTTATGGGGCTGCAAGCTGGATTTATGGGCTTGGGGGGAGTACTATTTTTGACCCTGGGCGGTGCCTTGGCTCAACAAAATTGGCATTATCCCTTTGCCATTTATCTGTTTGCTTGGCTGATTGTGCCACTGATCATCATGTTTATTTTGGAACCTGATCGGGCGCCGAAATCCAATAATATAGAGATGGCCAATTTTACCAAGCCAGCTACTCCAGTAGCGGTGTTATCAATCGTTTATGGTTTAACTACCATCAGCCAAATCGCTTTTTATCTAATTCCAGTACAGCTACCGTTCTATTTAGAAACGATGGTAAAAGCCCAGCCTGCTCAAAGTGGCATGGCGATCGCTTTTTGTACTTTGTTTAGCGCGATCGCCTCTGTAACCTACGGCAAACTCAAGCAGCACATGGAATTCGTCACTTTTCTGCCGATGATTTTTGGCTTGATGGGGATTGGTTATTTATTAATTGGTCAATCTTCCCGTTGGCCGCAGGTCTTGGCTGGTCTAGCAATTTCTGGGATGGGTTTGGGGATCTTGATGCCAAATATGTCGGTGTGGTTGAGTAGTGCTGTCCCCGATGCCATGCGCGGTAGGGCTTTGGGCGGTCTGTCTACAGCGATGTTTTTGGGACAGTTTTTGTCGCCGATCGTTACCCAACCAATTACTAAAAGTCTGGGTTTAGGAGGGGTCTACGCTTCTATTGGAGGCATATTAGTGATTCTGGCTCTAGGATTTGCCATCTTTAAATCTCAGGTACGAAATTTAACTCGCGCAGCCTAGTATTTTGCTCGACAATGATAGTGAAGAGTACCCCCTTCTGGGTAGCATCCGTCAAGATAATGTTGTCTGTGATAACACCGAGTACTTGCAAACATAAACTTCAGTAGATCTACCATTCATGATACAAGAATAAAGATAGCAATATAGTAGGTGAAATGTCGTAAGTAAATATTCACCAATGTCAGATCTAAAAGTTCACTCATCACTGTTAAAAGAGAACACGTTGCTGGGTTCAGAACTGTTTCCAGAAAAGGATTTGATAGAGATAGCTGCTTTTTCTAAGACACCTGGTATTGCAATTAATTACTACTATAAATTATCGATCGACAGTGATCTGGATCTGACATCTTCAACTTCTTACATTTCTAATACTGCACACTTCACACAACGCATCACAACTCACTACCAGAGTAATACAAGCGCTAAATCAAATTTAGCTTTATCAGGCTTTTCAGTTAATACTCATGCAGATTTTTATCCGATCGCTAATGAAGCAGCATCAGATGCAGCCGGAATCGTTACTAGTAGCAACACACCTACTACTCCCATAGCCTTCACCAGTTTTGACCTAAACAATGTTTTCAAGCTACATAGTAACCCAGAGGCTAAACATACCATCTACCTGGATTTTGATGGTCATACTACCCAAAATACTTATTGGAATAATGGAGCTACACCTACAATCATTTCACCAGCTTATGACACTGATGGCAACGTAGCCGTTTTTAGTGTCGCAGAAAGGAGTGATATTTTAGGCATCTGGCAGCGAGTAGTAGAAGACTTCGCTCCATTTGAGGTAAACGTTACTACCGAGGCTCCCCCTATTGGAGATTTAATAAAATCTGATAATGCTGATACTCGCTGGGGTATGCGGGTATTGATGACTCAAAATATTAACATGGTCGATAATCAGGTGTTGTTTTCTGGAGCTGGAGGAATTGCTTATGTGAGTAGCTTTACTAATTCTTCCGACACACCAGTCTTCACTTTTAATAAAGGTGAAAATAATGCGGCCTTGACTGTTAGTCATGAAGTTGGTCATAGTCTAGGCTTAGATCATGATGGTGCAGTCGATACTAATTCTACTGATACGATTAATGATGCTAAAGGTTATCATGCTGGCTATGGCAGTGGCGATACTAGTTGGGGTTCTCTTTTAGGCGCACCATTTAACAAAAGTCTAACCCAGTGGAGTAAAGGAGAATATCAATATGCCGACAATCAAGAAGATGACTTAGCAATTATTACTGCTAATAATGGCTTTGACTATCGAGTAGATGACGTTGGTAACGATAATAATACAGCTACTCGCCTGTACACAGATGTCACTAATAAAATTAGTGCTTTTGGCATTATTGAACGCAACACAGATAAAGACGTATTCTCTTTTTCTACCAATACCGGAAACATCAGCTTGAATATTTCCGCTGCTTCTAGAAA
>JAYUSR010000226.1:0-32289 GCA_043755575.1 Synechococcales cyanobacterium | reverse complement strand
TACAGAATCTGGTAACAATTTTGTGCGACTCAATAGTCCGGGGACTACGCATCTAGACCAAGCTGATTTAATTGCAGAAGTGGAATTTATTGCCCAGTTAGCCCACCGATTACATGGAGAGCAACCAATTGATTGGCGCAAACTTCAAGATCCGGTTTATGTTCGACAATTAATTGCCCAGACTATTCCGGGCTATGGGCAAATAGCGGAGATCGATCGAACCAAAGCAGAGTTCACCATCGCCGGCCGCATCTGCACCGCTGGCAAATTTCCAACCCCAACCGGGAAAGCCCAGATGTTTGTGACCCCGCTCCCCCATTTAGAATTATCAGCACCCACCCAGCCTGGCGGCGATGGAGCGGGCATTATGCTAGCACTAATTACTGGCCGTAGTTATTCTCAGCACAATACAGTCGTTTATAAAGAGGGCGATCGCTATCGAGGGATGCCCCATCGCAACTGTATTTTGATGAATGCAGCAGATGCTCAGGCTGCTAATTTTGCCGAGCATCAACGAGTGACAGTGCAAGGAGATGCGGGTCAGTTGGAGCAGGTAGAGATAATTTTTGGGGATGTCCGATCGGGATCAGCTTTGATGTTCTATCCTGAAGTGAATGTAATTTTTCAGGCACGTACTGATCCAAAGTCTGGGATTCCAGCCTATAAGCGAGTACCAGTTTGGGTATATCCAACAGCTGGATGAATTTTTATAGTTAAAAGGAAAATATCTTAAATTGATTGCCAAATCCAGATATTCTAGGTGTGCTATGTAAATTTACGGAGTTGAACATTACTGATTTTGGGAAGTTCCGTAGATCAACCCTATTGACTCGATGACCATTTAGGGAAAATGTGAATGTCAGAAAAATCACATCTACTAATTACCAATCCCAATGGCCACCGCAAACGCTGCTACTCCTGCTGCCGACAATCGTAATGCTGAATCAATATCTTTATTGATAACCTATCACGCCAAACCGAGTGTTCCAGTTCGCAACAAGTTAGTCTTACTCAATGCTGGTTTAGTTAGACAAGTAGCCCATCGTTTGAGTCGCCAGTGTGTAGAAACTTACCAAGATTTAGAACAAATTGGTTACTTAGGCTTAATTCGAGCCATCGAACGGTTCAATCCTTACCAAGGCTGTGCTTTTAGCTCTTTTGCCATCCCCTACATTCGCGGCGAAATCCTCCACTTTCTACGCGATCGGAGCAGTGCCATTAAGATTCCTCGCCGCTGGCAAGAACTAAAAAGAGAAGGTGAAAAAATGCGGCAACATCTTACCTTAATTCTCGATCGGAAGCCTAGCGATGTCGAAATTGCTGATGCTCTACAAGTTACCATTGAAGAATGGTGCGCAGCCCGAGCCGCTGACCACAACCGCCAAACTTTAAGCTTAGATGCCACTATCGGTCACATGATGGATTATCCAGTGACTTTAGGTGATAGTCTTCCTGATATTTACGAACAAAATCGGCAACATGTAGAAGAAGAACGTCAACAGCTGGTAGGCATGATTAATCAGCTAGAGCAGAAAACGCAACAGGCGATCGAATGTGTCTATATCAAGGGAATGCCCCGGAAAGAAGCTGCCGAAAAAATTGGTGTTAGCCCCATGACTGTTACCCGCCACTTGCAAAAAGGAGTCAAACAGCTCTCCACCATGATGAATAATAATTGTAGTGTGGCAATGTAGTAATCAGTTAGTTATTTTTCTAGCTGGAGATCATCGACTCGATCGATAATCGTCAGCTGACCACCGCGCAAGTCTTGGTAATCAAATTCTACGCGGCGATCGAGAGCATAAGGTTGTACACCACGTTCATTACTAAAGCGTTTTTTGAATCCCAAAGAACGAATAGTTAATCGCTGCGGAGCAATACCCTGCTTTAATAAATAGTTGCGAACTACTACTACTCGGCGCATACCTAAAGCTTGGTTATAAGATTGAGAAGCACGCGGATCGGTATGACCAGATAAATCTACTGAAATATAAGGATGATCTTGCAAGACTTGGACAATATTCTTCAAAACCCATGCGGAAGCTGGACTAATCGTCGATTTATCTAACGCAAAGTGTACCTTGCTGGGAATAGACATTTTTGTGACAACGGATGGGGGTGGAACGGGACGTTCTACTGGCAACTTGACTGTGAAAGAAGCCTCTTTTAGAGAACAGTCAGCAGGTACCGCATAATTTGCATTGGGTACAGATGCTATACCTGGCGTTGTGATTATCACGTTCTCAGCAGGTTCAGAAGTACCATACTGTCGATCGGTGGCGATCGCACTTAGTAAAGTGCCAGGGGTCAAATTCTGGAAGTTTGCTTGAAATCGACCTTGGGAGTCAGCCACCACTTTTCTCAAAGGTTGAGATAAGGGGCCATTATTACTCCCATCGGCCTTGACTTGATAAATTTCCACCTCTGCACCTGGATCAGCCATCCCATCCAAATTGACCTGATCGCCAATCAAATAAAATTCTGAAGCTAAGAAGCGAGGAGCGTTAATGGCACCGTTACCAGTATCTAAGCGGCGGTTTTCAGTGTTACGTAGTTGGTTTAGACCATCACCGTCCTGGAAGTCTTCGACAGCATCGTTACGGTAGGCAATGAGGTCAATGCTCAAACCATCTAGTTTTTGAAAGCGATTGTTACTAATCAAGTTGCGTTGGGAGGAAGATTCCTTGCCCTCTGCAAAAGCTGTGACGGCTACTCCACTACCATTTTGAAACTCGATCGAGTTATTAGTGACTTGATGGTCGTTGCCCATTAAGTAGATAGCCGCTCGCCGTAATCGCCGACCATTAGATTGCAGATGATTATTAGTAATTTTGACATTGCCAGCAGCAGGCTTGAAGATAAAAATTCCGCTACCATCGTTACCACAAATCAAATTACCTTGAATTCTGTTTTGCCTCAAATTGCCCTCTAAACGAATGGCATCGGGCATTCCTTGCGAGCCATTGCCAAAAATAGCGTTATCGGCAATTAATAAATTGTTAGCATTGGCTTGGCTAATAATACCACTAGCACTATGATGTCCGATCGCATTGCGCTGAATCGTGGTGTCTTGGGAGTTGAATACATATATGCCAAAGTCGGAGGTTTGATCGGGGATGTCTCGATTAGGGGTAATGCCCAGCCAGTTGTTTTCAATCAGTACCCGCTGAGGAGCCGACCGGTCATCAAGCTGAGGATAATTGCCAGTACCGACAAAAATATCCGCTGCTGGAATGTTTTGAGTCGCGGCCTGATTACCCACCCGAAAGCCATGGATACTCAGACCCGTGATCGTTACATCACTAGCCATAATCGCTAAGCCGCGATTAATTTGCTGACCAGCTGCCGGGGTGATTTCCACCTGTGGAGTGGCAAAGGTGAGGTTTTGAATAGCGGCTGAACTACTACCAGCGCCACCATCGATCGTTACTTTGTTGGCAATAATCGCTGGTAATTCGGAGCTAAGTTCAATTCGTTTTTGACCACTAGGTAATTGAAATTCCAGACGATGGCCACTGGCATTCGTCAGCATTTTTACTTGCTGCTGTTCGGCGGAGCTAAGCCGATCGAACTTCAGTTGACCATTGCTGAGGCTAATTGCTTCACGGAGGGTGAGAAATTGATCAAGAATAATGGCATCGCGATTACTATTAACAGTAATTTGAAAATATTGCTCCGGAGCCGCGAGGCTGACTGATGGCCAGCAGGCTAAGCCCAGGCCACCCAGCAATAGACGCGACAACAGAGAATGACTAATGATTAATGAAGTATTTTTCATGGCGCTGACGACTCCTGTTTAGGAGGATTGGACGATGGTTGCGAACTGGCGTTGGTAACTTGCGATTCCTGTTGCTGAACAGGAGTCAACTGTTGACGGCCAAAGCCCCCAAATAATTCATTGACTTTGACAGTCAAGCCGACATATGGACCACTAGCATTCCGACCACCACCATTTGGATCATCAGCTACTCCTAAGCTATAGCCAGCAGAGAGCCGCAAGTCGGGAGTGAGATAGTAGCCAGCTTCGATCGCGGCACCAACTTCACTACGACCACTGGAAAATTGATTTAGCCAGCGCACATCGCCAGTCAGATCCCAGTTATAGCCCAAGCGATAAGTTGCCCGCAGTTGACTAATGCTGATGGTATTCCCCGCCGTCAGTGATTGGTCGAGATAGCTAGTGGAATTGCGCAGCGCGTATTTGCCGCCAAATTCCCACTGCCAGTTCGGGGCATAGATGCCTTCTAAGGACAGAGTATGATCTTCGGAACCAGTGCCAGCACTGGTGAGAATGCTAGTAGGCAACAGCGCTGGGTTTTTTCGATATTGATAGCTGAATAAACCGTTGAATTCATCGCTGACTGGATTGCGGAAGGCCATGCCTAGCTTGAGGTTAGTGGTTGCTCCCAATTGGCTAGTAGTTCCTGATCCAGCGTCCCGAATGATTTGGTTGGCGGCACTGGATTGCTGGAATCTAAACAGAGCAGTCAGTTCGGGGGTTAGTTTGCCTGTAGCTCCAGCCGAGATGTTGCTGCTGCTAGCCAAATTAGAATTGCGGTACTCATAGCGAGCATTCGCTTGGAAGTTGGGGTTGTCGGTATAGTTGACGGCCACGCCATAACTATCACCGCTAGTCACCCCTAAAGAAGACGATGTTTGTCCTAAACTATAGGGTTGAGAGAATTGCTGACCAGCACCAGTAGCACTGTTCACACCACCACCAATCACTCGATCGTAATTCAGGTCTAGTTTCAGCCCAGGACTGAGAACGATTCCTTGTTGCATCCCTACTGATCCGATCGATTGAAATGGACTGAGGGAATAGCGACCCGTTACCTTAGTACTGGGCGTCAAACTATAACTACTGTCAAAATCTAAACTCGTATAGCTGGTATCGCCGTACTGGGCACTGGAAATCAAGTTTTGACTGAGACCAAGTTTGATGCCAGGGAAAACTGTCCAATCAATGCCTAAGGCACTACGGTTCGGATAGACAACATCTTGCTGGCTGCTCAGATTGGTTTCATTTTGAGCCCGTAAAGCAAGAGTATTCGTCAGTGGCCAGTTAAAGCGCGATCGGATTTGGTCAGAAGATACATTGGCTTGGTCGGGAGTCAAAGCTAGTCGGTCTTGACGATTGCGATTGACGTAATCTACATCTAAAGTGGAGGTGCCAAACTTCTGTTGCACGCCAGCTGTGATAGTTCTGAGATCATTATCCACCAAGCCAGTAGCCGGATTGACGGGGGTTAGTAGATTAGCAATGTTGCCATTAACCAGCGGCGGTGCACCGCGATTTTCTTCCCGATCGACCTGTAACTTCAAGCTAGTACTGTCACTCAACCTGGTTAATAGATCGGCACCATAGCGAGTTTGGCCAGGTACAAAGCTGGTAGTAGCATTATTAGCAAAACCTGCTTCACTACTGCGCAAATAAGCACGACCAGTGGTACTATCACTGAATTTAAATTGACCTTCCAGGCGCATTGCGCTGCCAGTGACCGGGCTACCAGCGCCGGTATTGTTAGAAGACCGGGCATATTCAGCCACGATGTTACTGGTCGGACTCAACGCAATCAGAGCATCAGCACCCAAGATACTAAAATCGCGAATGCCTTGGTTCTCTTGAGTCCAGCTCGCGCCAATCCAGCTTTCTTGACCCTGAGTGCGATTGATGTTGTACTGAGCACGACCACCATAAATATTGCTATTAGTGCCGCTAGCGTACTGATAAGTAGCAACTAGGCGACGGACTAAGATGCTGCCGTTATCGGCAACGCCCGTCCGCAATAAGGGACGACGGAGTAAAATGGTACCGCGATCATAGTCAACTTCATAGTCCAGACCACGATTCAAGAATTCCTGTTTAACTACAGTTCCTGGTCGATCGAGTTCTTCGGACTCAATCATCAGGTTTTCACTACCGCCCAAAATTAGACGTTGTGACAAGAAATAAATACCGCTGGTTCCATCCGGAGCGATATTGTCCCGCTGAAAGCCCTGGACGTTATCACCGTAGAAACCACTAACCAACAGGTCACCGAAGTTGTAGTTTAGCTTAGCACCGTGTAAGTTGCGGTTAGTAGCGGTGAATTGCTGTGATCGATTGGCAAATTCGTTAGTGCCATAGTCGCCCCACATGGCCATATTAGGCACATTGCCAGCGACTCCAGTGGAACTCTCCACCTTCAAGTAAACACTGTCTCGGGAAGGAGTCAACACGTCTACTTTAGAGGTGTCTCCGTAGACTGGATAAACTTCTTCGCAAGACTGACTACTGTAGGTATCACGGGACAATCGATCATTCGTCCCGCAAAGTTTATTGAGGGGGCGATCTGTGTTGAGCGCACCAGTTACAGCCCAGTCGCCAATCCGGCTAGTGGCAAAGGCTTGACCCCGAGCTTGCAGTTGAGAGCTATTATCTTGATCGATCGGCAGAAACTCAGCAAAAGGCCGATAATAATCGGTACCTCGTGCCCCGAAACGGAAATCAACCACCCCGGTAGCGATCGATGTGCGCAAGTTGGTTTCAAACTGCACTTGGGCAAAGGCTTCCATATTCAAGTTTGTCGCTCGAATACGCACTGTTTGAGCATCTAAGCCCGCTCGCAGTTTAGCTGAGAACTTACCCTTTTGAACGGGTACCTGGAATCCTGGCTGATCTTTGTTGGCATCAATGCCAGCAAATTCACCAGCGGTCGTGTACAGCGTGATAGTACTATCTTGCTTGGCGACGTTACCGTTCTCATCAACCAGTTGTCCTTCTAAATTCACCAAAGTCCGACCATCCGCAGGTACGCGGGTTTCGGCGCTGCTGAGCTGAATTTTAGTTGCTGTCCCGGCCACTTGGATGGTAGTAGTAGCTACTTCACCTTGACTGGTTTTGGCAGTAATGGTGTTTTTACCATCGCTCAGAGATACCCCGTACCATGTCTGAGTGATGAGCTTCGTCCGGCTGTCAGTTTCTGTGCGACCAATAAGCTTGCTATCAACTAGTTGGTTGTTAACTTTTAGCTCGATGGTGCTGCCCACTTGATATTGTAAAACGATGGTGGTTGCTGGAATATCTAAGACACTATTGGGAGTCGGAGCTAGGATTTTGACTGCTGAAGAATTCTGATTCTCTGGCGCAGGCGGTGCTGGAGGGATTGCGGTGGGAGCAGCTGATGTCGCTGGTGAAATATTTTGGGCAGCTGGGGCTGACGATTGCACTGGTGCCACGGCATCAGTTTGAGCAAGGGCAGGGCTGACTAATAGCAGTCCGAGGCTACTGATTGCTGTACCCAGGCATAAAGCTTTGAGCATGGTGACTATTGGTTGGTGCTGCATGACTTATTTGACCTCACGCGCAGTAGGTGTAACGCCAAAGTTCATACGAGCTATTCCACCTGGTGCTAGTTTTACTAATCGCGATCGACTATTGCGTTCGCTAAAATACAAGTTGGGAGCAAGGCTGTATCCGGGGAGGCTGCTCAGGTCTAAGGCTCCAGTGCGATAACCAGCAACGACTGACTGAACTGAGAACAGACCGTTAAGGTCGGTGGTGATGCGGTTGCCATCGTCCATGAAGATGACGGCGTTGGGGATACCTGGTTCGTTGGGTTGCTGTTGACCATCGAAGTTTTTATCAACGAAAACACGACCAATGAGGGTGCCAGTGTCTCGAATTAGACCTTGCCGAATACTCAATGTATAAGGAGCTGGACCATCAATTAGAATAGTAATGTTGCTATTATTATTAGTGTTATCAACGTTATTGTAAGTACCGCTCAAGGTGGCAAGATTAAGACCAGTACCACGAATGGCATCTGTGCCTAAAGTAACGGCGTAGACCAAATCAACAACCTTTCCAGCAGGAATGACAAATTTAGGTGCGCCGACACTACTACACAGACCATTGGCTATAGTTATTGGTACGAGCAAAGTTGTTACAGGAGTAGTACCGATCTGGAAGCAAGCAATGTTACCTTCTTGCTTCAGAGTAACCGGCTCAGTCCTTAGACCAAAAGGAGTTGTACTGCCAGGAAGAATCCTGTCATCGTACCATTGGGCTTTAATCGAATTGGTACGTATCGACATCCCGAGAGGTAAAGTATCTGTAACTATTGGGTTTAAAATATCATCAGGAGAATTATTCTTGAGAGCGATGCGATAAACTACGGTATCACCTACTTCAGCAGTAGCTCGATCGGCACTTTTGGTAATCTTAGCGGGTTGGCTGTCACATACTCCAATCCCAACCAAAGCGACCCTGGCCGCGTCACTAACTGTAACTTCTACATTTTTGGTGACTCCCTCAGTGGTACTTAGCGGCTTGCCATCTAGAGAAGTCGCTTTATAACTTAAGACATTGTTAATAAAATTAGTGATCTCGATGCGAACACGGCGTTCGCCATAAGTAGAGCCAGGTGGTGTTTTAACAATAATGATATATTGCTTACCGATCGCAATCTGACCCTGATTGAATAAAAAGTTATATCGACCCTCACCATTGGCATCAAGTGGGTATGGATTAATGTTGTCCAGGTTCGGTGGAATTCGATCCTGTTGAGAAGCATTTACAGTTGATGTCAGCTGCACTAAGGAAGTTGGGTCTAACTGGTTAGGTGCTACGTTGTATAAACCAACAATAAAGTCTTTATAACTAGACAAACGTTCACCATTGCAACCCGTGATAATGCCAAGGGGATCGATTAATCCAGAAGGATCGGCAATAACGGTATTACTGGTACCCTCGATCGGGGTATTGGGGTTGCCATCATCGTTGTATTCGTACTGAGCTTGGTTTGTGACCTTTGGTGGCGGCAGCGGATCTACTATGGGCGGGTTATTTTGAGCGATCGAAGGCTGAGTAGAAACCAAAGTGGCCATGACCAGCCCTGTGACGCAATTTTTAAACAAATGAGATTTTGGCCACAGGGGCTGGAATCTGGACACGAGATTGTACCTGTAGTAATTAATCGATGGGAGCTTTCGAGGGGAAACCCCCAATAAGTAATTAGCGAACCTGAACTGCGTAGCTCAGATTGCTTTGAGATCGGGGTGCAACACTACCGGTGAAAGCCCAACGAACATTGGTGTAGTTGCCAGCAGCTGCGGGCTTTTTGTCGAACATTGGTTGGGCACTATAGCTTCTGCCACCATCGGTACTAAAAGTCAGTTGTGCACCTTTCACAGGAGTAGCCGAATTCAGAACGTAGGATGTGCCGGGGCGAATTTTTTGGTTGAGAACTAGCTTATTCACTGGTTTAGCACTGATGTTATTGGCAGCGATTCGATAGACAATAACATCGCCAGGCTTAGCACTAGCAACAGACACTAGCTTGTAACCTTTCTTATCAGCAACTTTTTTGAACTGAGAAAGCTTCAGCTGAATAGATTTCTTGGCAGCTACTTGTGCTCCTACTGGCTGAGTGAATTGGCCAATAACTGGTAAGTTACCACTGACTAAGATAGTGCTGGAGAGTGCCATCATGGCGATGGTGGTAGAAAGTAAACGTTTCATACGTGGGATTACTCCGGTATAGAGATAAAAGATAGGACACAGCCCATGGAAGCTAGTATGCCCAGAGAGAATGCTAGATTTGCTATGGCTGAACAGGCCAGAGTGAAAATATATTGGGGCTATGAATAATAGCCGTTTTATTTGTGTGCTTAATTATTTATTTACTGGTCTAGATTTAGAGAGCGGGAGATAGAAGCCGTGGCTTCTATCTCCGTGGGTATTTAGTTCAATTTACGTTTGAAGCTAAATGTGCCAGTGCCACCAGGAGCAACGACAGTTGTTACCTTGTCAACATATTTGATTACATCGGTAGCGGCTGTAATACCAGTCTGGTCACCAGAAGGGTTGCTACTAGTAGAATTGTAAAACTCAACAACTGAAGTTGTATCAGGGTCTGAGGCTGAACCAGCAACGTTACTAGTATCAAGCTTACCGTTACTATCAGTATCTTTAGCCCAAGTATTAGTACCAGTAGTACCATCCTCAGTAATTACTAAGTTGGCAGCTTTCATAACAGAGCTACCAGTACCAACTAACTTATCAGAAATATTTTCGTAAGTAATGCGATACTCAATGATATTGCCGGAAGCTGGCTTCTTGTCAGAAATACTGAAGTTAATATCAGCTGGTAAAACTGCTGGGCCAGTGCCTTGCAGGATGCGAGTTTCTTTGGTCAGTTTGACGAAACCAGTGTAAACGCGATCAATCGTTTTGTTGGTAGCTGTAATAGGTGTTGGAGCATTTGCTGCATTCACCGCCGCGACTGTAACTTCTCCAGTAGGAGCAACTACAACAGTACCGCCAGTGAAGGCATTAATGACAACTGGGAAACTCTTCAGCGGAGAAGTTGTAGCATCTTGAGTTAGATTGACATCTACTTGGTAAGCAGCTGTAGCGCCAGACGCTACTGCATCAAGCTTGACTGGATTGGTCTCGCTAATTGCGCCACCGGAGTTGGTACCAGTGCCAGAAATAAAGTCAAAGCCATTATTAGCAGTTACTTTGTAAATAGCAACTTGTCCATTGGCAGAAATTTTAACTTCGGTGCCTACAGGTAAAGTCCCGGCAGCTGGTGGTTCTGGTATCAAGGCAATACTAGCAGCAGCAGTACCAGTATTTTTGACAGTATTGTTGAAGCCAGTAGCAGCTGGATCAAACGGAGTAGTTGGTGAGGTGTTAGCAGGTACTGTGCTGGACTTGTTTGTGAAGTCGGTGGCAGTAGTACCATCTGGACCAATTGCTTCTGGTACACCGATCGGACCGTTTAGCAAGGAGTTTGCGGTAGCAGCAATGTATTCATAAACATATTGGTTGATTTCACCAGCAGGGCTACCAACAGTACTGTTGTCGCCAACTGTATCAACAACAAAAGCAGGGTCAGCTACACCATTAGTGGGGGAACCAGCAGTTGGATCAGTAAGTGAGTTGAAGTTGTTAGGAACTTGGTCACCAGATTCGTCATAAACTGTAGGATTAGTAGTTGGTTCACCAGAAGTGGTACCAAATGCTTGGGCAATACTATTGATCGTATATTTAGTTGCAGTGTTACCAGGAACTGTAGCGATGTCGCTCTTTGTTGCTAGCTTGAAGTTAAAGCCAGTGATTTCTGTTCCAGCAGCAACGACAGCACTATTAGTATCACTAATGAAAGCAACACGAGTATAAGGTGTTGCAGCATTAAAGGGATTTATCGCGCTAAAAGTAATCCAGTTAGCATTATCAGCCGATGTAATTGTTGGATCTTGGGTTGTATAAACTGCTTTCCAACCAGTTGGGGCAGTAGGTAATTCAGCCAGCTTGGTGCCAGCCGGGATGGCGCTAGAAACCAAGATGCGACTAACGCTATTACCATCTACCGTCAGATCGGAGCCAGCCAAGGCCGCCGGAGTGATGCCAGAGTTGGTAGGATCTGACCCAGCAACCTTCACTCCTAGCTCGTAACTGATCACATCATCTGTTAAGTCTGATGGAATAGCATTATTAATGCTAGTACGTTTTTCAGTGACAGTAGCTAAAGCAACGTTTTTGACTACAGCACCAATGTTAACCGACTGAGTCGCACTACTTTCGCGCTGACCATTGGCTGGCGTACCACCAGTAGTATTAACGTTATTAGGATTACCATCAGCGACAAGAGGCTGGTTCGCTTGGTCACCAGGAGTGTTACCCAGTTGAACCTTAACGTTAGGATCGGTACCATTGTTAACAGTAACCAATGTACGCACTTGGACAACACCATTTACGCCAACATTAGGTACACTTACTCCAGCAGGGTCAACTACTTCCCATGCATTAGTAGCAGGATTTAAGTACTGATATTCGGCTGGGTCAAAGGTACCAGAACCAGTAACAGTGGGCTGACCAGGAATGCGAATAGTAGTAGGAGTGTTACCAACGTTGGTAACAGTAAAGTCAAACTCTAGCTTGTCACCAACAGTAACAGCACCACCAACACCAAGGTTAGTTTTGTTGACAATACCGCTACCGGAAACATCAAGACCAGCTACTTCAGCAACAATTACCTTAACTTCATTAGAAGTAGCGTTGATAGGAGTACCGGGGTTACCTGGATCATCGTAGCTAGCAGTAGCCGTGTTGGAAATAGCCGTGTTTGCAGCAGTACCTTCAGCCAACACTGGTGCAACTAACTGAAAAAGACCACCACTCACCAAAAGAGTAGCCAGCAGAGGGCGAGAGTATTTCATCATATTAATATTGTTTGCTTTCATCGGGAGAAGAACTCGGGGTTTAAACTAGGCTTGTTTAACTAATCGGCATCGCACAGACTAGCTTCAAATTTATGATTCACCCAAACTCAATCAAAATCACCATGCCCCTAATCTTTTTTCTAAAGTTCAGTAGAAACAACAAAAGCAATATTATATAGTTTTGAAAAACCAGCTATAAATACGGAGTAGACAATAGAAATACGGCTGCTCAACCCAGACATAGCAGGGTTTTAGCTAGCAGCGTAAGTACCTTTACTGAAGTAGTAAAACATCACAAAAAATACCTTCACTTAACTGATTCAAATCCTTGACAATCCAAATAAATATGATAGCCAGGTCTTTTATTGCTAAGGCGCGACCTTGACTTGATCTAAAGTCTTCGACTAAGGGCAAAGACTTATTTAACAGCATTTCTCTATCTTTTTATACTGATGCGTAAGCCAATATTCTATATCTAAACAGTTTTTGAAAACTCGAACATCAAGTTTCAGGCAATTGATCAACAATGCCTTGTTCCCTAATTCTGGCCAAAATTGTTGGGAACAGGTCATAATCTCATAGATTGATATAAACACCCACCCGGAAGTGCAACGTGAAACGCAAGCAATTTTTACAGGCATCGATCGCCAGTGTCGCAGCAGGTAGTACCTTGGTCGCTTGTAAAGCCCGGCGACGTTCCTCTTCCGCCAGTGGCAGTTTACCCACAATTAATTGGCAGATGGCCACTAGCTGGCCCTTATCTTTAGACACCATCTTTGGCGGTGCCAAAACCATCGCCGATCGAGTG
The DNA here is from genome assembly GCA_043755575.1 of Synechococcales cyanobacterium. Taxonomy (GTDB): domain Bacteria; phylum Cyanobacteriota; class Cyanobacteriia; order Cyanobacteriales; family Chamaesiphonaceae; genus JAAFHZ01. Next base: position 19,268 of record JAYUSR010000226.1, on the reverse strand, counting down.
CAGGCACTTACTGGCGGTAAGTTTACGATTACCCCTCGGGCGGCTGGCGAGCTAGCCCCACCTTTAGAAGTGCTTAATGTGGTTTCCCAGGGTGGTGCCGCTTGTGGTCATACAGCTGGTTACTACTATTTGGGTAAAGCCCCAGCAGCAGCCTTTGGGACAGCGGTACCTTTTGGTCTCAATGCCCAACAGCAAAATGCGTGGCTGTACGAAGGCGGTGGCTTGAAAAAGTTGCAGGCTATGTATGCGCGCAAATTTAATGTGATTCAGTTTCCAGCGGGCAATACTGGTGCCCAAATGGGGGGCTGGTTTCGCAAAGAAATTGCTACTCTGGCCGACTTGAAGGGACTAAAAATGCGCATTCCGGGTTTGGGTGGTCAGGTGATGAGCAAGCTAGGAGTGACGGTGCAAACCCTCCCCGGGGGGGAAATTTTTCAAGCTTTGCAAACCGGGGCGATCGATGCCGCTGAATGGGTTGGTCCCTATGATGATGAAAAGCTGGGTCTGCACAAAGTCGCTAAATATTATTACTATCCTGGCTGGTGGGAACCAGGTCCAACTTTAGAATTACAAATCAATCTCAATGAGTGGCAAAAACTGCCGCCGGAGTACCAAGCAGCGATCGAAGCAGCTACCTACGAAGCCAACTTGACTATGCAAATGCGCTATGATGCCCGCAACAATGAAGCCCTGCAAAGGTTAATTAAAGGTGGGACGATGCTGCGACCCTACAGCGCCGATATTTTAGCCGCAGCTGAAAAGGCCGCATTTGCTCTGTACGAAGACTTTGCCGCCAAGGATCAAGATTTTGAGGATATTTTTCGCGATTGGCAGAAGTTTCGCGACAGGGTTTATGCCTGGCACAACATTAACGAAGGGAGTTTTGCTCGCTATAGTTATGGCAAACTAAAGCTCTAACGGTCTTAAGTTACAGTACCACTGGTGGGCTGGCCAAATCCACCAGCCACCGCACTGTTTGGGGAAAAGCAATCACAATTAATAGCATCAAAAACTGCAAGGCCACAAAGGGCAAAGCTCCCTTATGGATATCTTTGGTGCTGATTTCTGGCGGGGCAACGCTTTGGAGATAGAACAGGGAGAAGCCCACTGGCGGTGAGATAAAAGCAGTTTGCAGGTTAACCGCCATTACCACGCCAAACCACACCATATCAATACCGAGTAGCTGGGCGGCTGGTACCAACAGCGGCATGGCGATAAAGCAGATCTCAATAAATTCTAAGAAAACACCCAGTAAGAAAATTACGATATTGCTAACAATTAAAAAAGACCATTTGCCACCAGGCAGATTGACCAACAGGTCGGTGATTAAATCTTTACCGCCTAAAGCATCAAAAACCAGTGCGAAAAACGAAGAACAGATCAAAATAGTCATCACTACCGAAGACACTACTGCCGTGGCATGACTAGCCGATCGAATCAGTTCCCAATTTAATCTTCGATTAAGGGCTGCTAGTAAACAAGAACCAACTGCCCCTACTGCCCCCGCTTCGGTGGGGGTAGCCAATCCAAAGAAAATACTGCCCAGCACTGCAAAAATTAATAATAGCGGAGGCACGACCGCCTTAATTACTTTTTTTACCAGTGCCATCCCGGTGATTTGGCGCTCGGCTAGGGGCAGAGCAGGGGCAATCTCTGGTCGAAAATAGGCCAATACCAGAGCATAGACCATATAAGAACCAGATAGCATCAGCCCCGGAATCAGAGCACCCAAAAATAGATCACCGACCGATACCCCCAATTGATCGCTGAGCACTAGCAGTACCAAACTAGGTGGAATCAACTGCGCCAGAGTGCCAGAAGCCACAATCACACCAGTGGCAAACTCCTTGTTGTAGCCATAGCGCAGCATCACTGGTAAAGACAGCATTCCCATAATAATGACGGTGGCCGCTACGACCCCGGTGGTCGCCGCCAGCAAAGTACCCACCAAAATCACGGCTAGAGCCATCCCTCCTCGTAAGGAACCGAGGACAATGCCGATTGTTTCTAACAGTTCCTCGGCCAGCCCCGATTTTTCCAGAATCGCTCCTAAAAAGACAAAAAAGGGAATGGCCAATAGCGTAAAGTTCGACATGGTACCAAACCAATTGTTGGGCAGCGCTAACAACCGACTGGGGTCAAAGCCATCCATTAACCAACCAATGAAACCAAAAACGATCGCGGTACCCGCAAAGGAAAAAGCCACCGGATAGCCACTCATTAAAAAAACAAAGAACCCCGCAAACATGGCGATCGCCAGCCATTCCGAGTCAATTACTAACCATGAAGATTCCATCATGCCAATTTCCAAAAAATAATGAAGTTATTCCAATGGGAGGTTTTCGGCCTCAGAGCGCAGCTGCTCGGCCACTTGGGTGTAGCCTCTGTAAATCGCCAAGTACTTGATGCCTTGGGAAATAGCTTGCAACAGTAGCAAAAAAAATCCCAGTACCAACATGCTTTTAATGGGGGCGCGGGGCAAGCCACCAGCATCCAGGGAGATTTCTGCTGTTCCCCAGGTGCCATTGGGCATTCTGCCCCAAGATTGCAAAGCATAGTTGAAACTGGTAACTAGTCCCAGCACACAGAAGGGAATCAAAAACATCGTCGTCCCCACAAAATCTACCAGTGCCTTACGTTTTTCATCCCAATTGGCATAGAGAAAATCGACCCGAACATTATTTCCATGCTTCAAGATGTAAGAAAATCCCAGCAAAAACATAATCGAAAATAGGTACCACTGCAATTCAATCAGGGTATTGGAGGAGAGCTGGACACCGATCAGGCGACCCAGGTAACGGGCAACGACGTTGTAGAAACCTACTCCTACGGTGATAAAGATTAGCCAACCACTCAGCCAGCCATTAAATTCAGCCAGTCGATCGAGGTGCTGAGAAAAGTTTAGTAACTTACGCAGATAATGGGTTTTTAGCAAGGTAGATGGGTCGATGGTGGATATTGCCCCAAATATTATCATGGGGGTTATACGTTGTCCTAGCCTGCATTAAGTTGTTTATCACTTAATAACTAAAGTATGTTTTAATGAAAGTAGCAAATAAATTTAGGTAAAATCTATGACAAAAACTGTTGATGTATCAACTGTCAATCGCCCAGTCTCTACTCGCCAGAAGCGCAGCGCCGTGCCTTCCGCAGAGCTAGTCCCTTTGCAGTTTCGGATGCCCCCAGATTTTGTAAAAGCTTACAAGCAAGCGGCACTCGATCGAGATATGAAGTTGAATGAGTTACTAGAACATGTTTTCGATGAATTCATGAAAACAGCACAGTTATCAGAAAAGGGAAATGCCACCAAATAAATTAGGTGGATAAAACTCAGAAGCTTAGTATGGACTACCAATACATTCAAGAAACGATCGATCACTTCAAACTAGCGATCGAACGCCTCGAAGAAATCACCCCCGACTCCCACGAGTTAACCGGCATCGCCGTGGCCGATGAAGTGCAAGAACACGTCCGTCGCGCCCTGGCCGCTCTCAGCGCCGCTGTAAATCCCCAGCTGCCTCACAATTTATCTAGTACTATCCTAAAACAGCTGAAAGAGTGCCACATTCCCTTAGATGATTTGGAAGTGCGCGTGGCTTTGGCTAACTATCACCACAGCCAAGTGGTGGGAGTTTTGAATGAAATTAAAAACCGATATGCAGAAATCCGTCGCTACCGGGAATACTTTTTAATGAGACTGCCGCAACAACCGATCGAGGAATTAGGTTCGCGGTTGCCCTTGTGTCAGGCTAGTGACTTTGACTGGCCAACTCCGATCACTCCACCCGAAACTTTAGCGGCACTAAAACGCAAATACAATATCGATCGACTGAAATCTCGCAAACCAACTGCTGACATCTTCAGTCAGATTGATGCCGCTCAACAAGCTTGGGCAGCAGCTAACCCACCAGAGCAGCCACCTCCTTAAAAAATCATTAACCAAACTACTAGCCCCCATTATGTCTTGGAAAATTGCGATCGCTTTCTTACTGACAATGGCCACCGCCGCCCAAGCGGAGAATCCCAACCATTTACAGCAGTTACTCTCCACCAAAGAATGCCCTAAGTGCAACTTGGCTAGTGCGGGCTTAGTAACCAACAACTTGGCCGGTGCGAATTTGCATCAGGCTAATTTAGTGGGAGCCAACTTAAGTCAGGCCAACTTAAGCGGTGCTAATCTGCGCAGTGCTAATTTGACTGGCGCATCTCTATATGGGGCGGATCTGATGGGAGCAGATTTAACAGGTGCAAACCTGACCAACACCGACTTGCGGGAAGCTTACCTCGCTGGTGCTAAATTGGGGGGCGCAAATTTACAAACCGCCTATGTGCAAGGGGCGATTGGACTCACTAGTGCTGCTGGTACGGCTAGCGATTTTTATAAATGGGGCTACATCGAGGCCCAAAACAATAATCAGATGGGTGCGATCGCCCACTTTAACCAAGCACTGCAATTAGAACCACAGTTAGCGGGAGCTTATTTTGGTCGGGCTTTAGCTAGGTTTAAGCTGCAAGATGATGCCGGAGCAGCGATCGATGCCACCAAAGCGGGGCAGCTGTACAAAGCGCAAGGCGATTCGACGGGGGTATTGGCCACCCAGAATTTTGTGAAGTCGATCGAACTAGCCAGACAGCCGACTAAACCTAGCGAGGGTGGCGGTGGCAGCTTTTTTGATGTGATCACTGGTGTGGGTTCAACACTACTGGGACTGTTTTAGCTTTAGACTTAGAATCGCTAACCAGAAATTAATCTATGCTGCCCGCCAAAACACCTACCGAAACAAATAGCTTTCAGGGCTTATTGCGCAATCGATCGTTCATGTGGCTATGGGCTGGGCAAGCCTTGTCGCAAGTTGCCGACAAAATTTTAATTGTTTTCTCTATCTCGCTGTTATCCACTTACCGGATTCCAGCTAGTCTAGCGGCTTCTTCCAGTTCAGCTATTCTGATTGCTACTACGATTCCGGCGATTGTCTTTGGGGCAGCCGCCGGAATTTTTGTAGACAGGTATCTTAAACAGCGGATCATGGTACTTTCCAATCTGTTCCGATCGGCTCTAGTTATATCGATCGTTCTTTTGCCCAAAGAATTGGTGCTGCTGTTACTAGTAATATTTGCGATCTCCACAGTGACTCAAGTCTTCACGCCAGCAGAACAGTCGATCACGCCCTTGGTAGTGAAGCCAGAGCACCTACTCACCGCCAATTCCCTGTCTACCATTACATTACTGGGTTCGGTGGTAGTGGGATTTCCGATCGGCGGATGGCTGGTTAAGCAAGACTTTGGTAGCTTTGGCCATGCCATCTTTCTGGGCAGCGTCTACTTATTTGCGGCTCTTTGTTGCGAGCTGATGAAGTGTCGGGAAGTCCTACCCCAGCAAGCTGGCCCCAAAAGTTATAACCCCATCCCAGAATTTATGGATGGGATTCGTTACCTTCAAAGTAATCGGTTGATTCAGCAAGCGATGATTCAACTCACTATTTTGTTCTCAACTATTACTGCTCTGCAAGTATTATCAATTAAGCTAGTGGTTGAAATGGGGCTAGATGAAACTCAGTTTAGTCTGTTAGTGTCAGCCACTGGGGCGGGTTTGATGCTGGGCGCAGCCATGCTTGGCACTTGGGGCAATCGTTTACGGAACCAACCCCTACCGCTGGTGGGTTTTAGTATTATCACCCTAATGCTAGTTGGTTATATTTTGTTCAAACAGCTGTGGTCATCAATATTTATTAGTGTGGTTCTGGGCTTTGGAGCATCTTTGATTGCGGTGCCGATGCAAACTCTCATCCAAGAAAAAACACCCGAATCGATGCGCGGCAAAGTATTTGGCTTTCAAAATAACGCTGTAAATGTTGCTCTCAGCTTACCGTTAGCTATTTCTGGTCCGTTAGCCGATCGCTTTGGTCTAAATGCGGTGCTGATTGGGATGAGCCTAGCGATCGCTATTGCCGGTATTTGGGTCTGGCGGAATAACCATCACATCCAGCCAGATATTGGCTAGAATGTGTGTAACTTATCACAGAGTCGAGCGATAATCAGCATTAAAAAGTACTAGAATAATTAGCTACTTATCCAGTTGCATTCATCACTTTTTCGCTCTTCCCAATTAGCCGCCAACTTACGAGGTTCATTAGTGGTTTCCCAAATCTCGACTACCAGCACAACCGTTATACCCATCCCCGCCCATGCTCCTAGCTCCAATGTGCGGACGGGCGCTTACGCCCTGCTCGATAGTCTGAGACGGCACGGAGTTAAGCACATTTTTGGCTATCCCGGCGGTGCCATCTTGCCAATCTACGATGAAATCGAACGGGCGGAAGCAGCGGGTTGGATGGATCATATTTTAGTCCGGCACGAACAAGGAGCCTCCCATGCTGCCGATGGCTATGCTCGATCGACTGGCCAAGTTGGAGTGTGTTTCGCGACCTCTGGACCAGGTGCCACCAACTTAGTGACTGGTATTGCTACTGCTCAGATGGACTCGATCCCGATGGTAATTGTGACTGGCCAAGTACCGCGCAGTGCGATCGGTACCGATGGTTTCCAAGAAACCGATATATATGGCATTACCATGCCGATCGTTAAGCATTCTTATGTAGTGCGCGACCCCCGTGAAATGGCCAGGGTGGTAGCCGAAGCTTTTTATATTGCGAGTTCTGGTCGCCCCGGCCCGGTCTTAATTGATATCCCCAAAGATGTGGGTGCCGAAGAATTTGAATACACTCCTGTCGAACCCAACAGTATTAAACTTCCCGGTTATCGTCCTACCCTGCGCGGTAATTCTCGTCAAATCAATCAGGCTGTGCAGCTGATCCGAAACAGCAAGCAGCCTTTGCTTTATGTTGGTGGTGGGGCGATCTCGGCCAGCGCCCATGTCGAAATCAAGCAATTGGCTGAAATCTTTCAGATACCAGTGACTACCACCCTGATGGGGAAAGGTGCTTTTAATGAAGAACATCCTTTGTCGGTAGGGATGTTGGGGATGCATGGTACGGCCTATGCGAACTGGGCAGCTACCGACTGTGACTTATTAATTGCCGTGGGCGCTCGGTTTGACGATCGAGTTATGGGCAAGCAAGATATGTTTGCTCCCCACGCCAAAATAATTCATATCGATATCGACCCCGCCGAAGTCGGTAAGATTCGAGTTCCAGATGTGCCGATCGTTGGTGACCTCAAGCAAGTATTGGTTGATATTCTTGAGCGAACCACTGAGCTGAAACTGGATGGCCAGAACACTAAAACTGTCCATTGGCTGGATATGATTAGTGCTTGGCGCGAAGATAACCCCTTGGTAGTACCGGAATATCCCGATACGCTCTCCCCTCAAGAAGCGATCGCTGAATGTCGCAAGCAAGCGCCCAATGCTTACTACACCACCGATGTGGGTCAGCACCAAATGTGGGCAGCCCAGTTTTTGAATAACTTACCTCGCCACTGGCTCTCTAGTTCTGGTTTAGGCACTATGGGCTACGGAGTACCGGCAGCGATCGGAGCACAGGTGGCTCTGCCGGGCGAACAAATTATTTGTATTAGCGGTGATGCCAGCTTCCAAATGAATCTGCAAGAGTTGGGCACTATTATGGAATACCAGCTCCCCGTCAAGATTGTAGTAATTAATAACGGCTGGCAGGGGATGGTGCGCCAGTGGCAGGAAGCCTTCTACGCCGAGAACTATTCTTCTTCCGAAATGGCTCCTTCCATGCCGGATTTGATGTTATTGGCGCAAGCTTATGGCATTAAGGGGATGACGATCGATCAACGTGCAGACTTACCTCAGGCGATCTCCGAAATGTTAGCTTACCCCGGCGCAGTCTTAATGGATGTCAAAGTTAAGCGCAACGAAAATTGCTATCCGATGGTACCAGCGGGTAAAGCCAACGCTGATATGGTGGGCTTAGCTAAACCCAAGCGCCAGTTCGGCAAGTCCACTGTAGTTAGTTGTTCCAGCTGTAGTGCCCAAAATATTACTAGCAACAAATTTTGCTCAGAATGTGGCAATAAACTGTAAAATCACACTACTTCCCTGGATTTCCTGGGATAGATGCACTCTTAAGTTTCTCCCTCAAGAGAAGTTTAAGTAAGCGCCTTTTAAATAAGGCTTGGGGTCTTTTCCTCTTTTGCAATACCGAGGATCAGTTTTTAATGCTCCGAATTTTCATTGCTTTTGTTATTACTCTGGTATCTCAATCAGCTGCCCTAATTTATCTGGCGGCACCAGTAACAGCCCAAACCCAAATCCTGCAAAAGCATCCAGTGCGTTCGCTACCGGGCAATCTGGATAAAATTCCGGTCTTTAATAGTAATAGCCCAGAAGTGCTGATCAATGAAGGTATTTTGCTTTCTACCTGGTCATCTGCCCATAAAGCCCAAGCCGCAGCTCATCTGAACTATGCTTTTGAAGGCAAATTTGATATTTTCTCGCACCATATCTCTCGTCCGGTCTTAGATGCCAATACTGTCAATCGCCTGATGAATGTGGGCATTTTAGCTTTTAATCCTGGCCAGAAACCGATTAAGCTCAAGATCTTACAAGCCCTCAGCTATGTTAACGCCGATGCTCCCTTTGTTAATTTGGCCGCCTACGTCAATAACTCTGATGGTCGGACTTTTTCTGGACCTGGTTCGCGCATCGCCAACGACATGAAACGCGGTCTTACTGATGCCAAACTAACCAAGGAAATTACTATTCCGCCTGGTCAAAGTAGAGTTATTTTTAGTCGATCGATCCCTAATCGCAGTGCGAAATCAACTTTAATGCGCTTGCAAAGCAGTGGCAAAGTCCAGATTGCCAGTCTGGCCTTGCTCGATAAACTACAATCTCCACCACTAGGAGTTTTAGCGATCGGACATCAACCTAGTCAGCTGCCCAGTTTAGAAAAGCCAGCTGCCACGGTGAAGCCAGCCAAATTGCTGCCGGTCTATCGATCGCCCAAGTTAGAAGAATGGCAAGCGGCTATCAAGACTAGTAAATTGGCCACCCCTCGCGATCAGTTACCTACTAATCCGATTGCGATCAAGCCTGGCAAAGGTGTAACCTACGGCAGGGTAGCGGGGGTTTCCCAAGGTTCGCGTTGGGAAGCTAAGATCACTGATCAGCCAGATAGCAATGACTTATCTATTCCAGAAGGTGGCCAGGCGGTATCTTTTGTCATTAGTACGCTCGATGGGGGCACTTTAGGAACGGGGCAAATTCAGAGTGCTGCCATGTTGAAACGTTATCCGGATACGGCCTACCGGGGACATGGTAACTATGGTACTCACTATCGGTTAACTATGCCCTTACTAAATAGTTCTCAAGAAGAGCGCAATGTCGTAATCAAAATGCAAACTCCTTTCAAAGATGACGTTCTATTTGGTGGTTTGCGCTTTCTGTCTCCAGTGCCTGCTGATGCGCCAATTTTTTTCCGAGGCACTGTCCAAATTCGTTATCCCAATGATGCTGGGCGCACCGAGACCAAGCAAACTCATATTGTGCAAAGGCGTGGCGAACAGGGTCAAGCGTTAGTACGGGTTAAATTACCGCCAGGTACTCGCCGCCAAGTCGAAATTGATTTGATTTATCCACCGGATGCTTCGCCACCGCAGGTGTTTACGGTAGAATCTTTGGGAGTAGCCCGATCGGCATCGTTAAAGCAAAACAAGGCTGAGCGAACTAAAGAAGATTCTAAAACTGAACAGCAACAGCAGCCGATCGTCGTTAAACGGGTGATTCCTTGGATTTTAGTTCCAGAAACGGAGCCAGCGCCCTTGTCCTCCGCTCCTAACTCAAATCAGCTCTAGCTAGTAGGCAATTAGATCGCGTAATCTAATGGGAACGGAAATGATTTAGCTTCTTTTGGCTGCACAAAAACATGCTGTTGTGGTTGTAATTGCAAAGCATCAAACCGTTCCCGAGTCAGATGCGCCATCATGATTTGGCCATCCGCCAAAGATAGCTCAGCTTGAACTTCCCAGCCCAAGTGGATAATCCGCTCCACTCGGGCTGGGACATTAGTTCCATTGGCTGCTATCTCAATTACAATATCCTGAGGCCGCAAAAACATTTGGGCGTTATTAGACTCAAAACCATTACTCTGAAAAATATCCGAACCACTAGCCAACACATTTACCGGACCAATAAAACTCATCACAAAAGCCGTAGCCGGATGATCATAAATTTGGGCTGGTGTACCGGATTGCTCAATTTTGCCTTTATTCATCACCACGACTTTATCGGAAACTTCCATCGCCTCTTCTTGGTCGTGAGTCACAAAGACAGTTGTGACGTGCACTTCATCATGAAGACGGCGCAGCCATGCCCGTAAATCTTTACGCACTTTGGCATCTAAGGCTCCAAAAGGTTCATCTAGTAACAATACATTTGGTTCTACCGCCAAGGCTCTGGCCAAAGCCACTCGCTGACGCTGACCGCCAGACAGCTGACTGGGATAGCGATCGCCTAAGCCACTTAATTGCACTAGTTCGAGTAGTTCATTAACTCTTTTTTTGGTGGTACTGGGGTTCTTTTTGCGAATATCTAAACCAAAGGCAATATTTTGGCGGATGGTCATGTGTTTGAATAAAGCATAATGCTGAAAGACAAAACCAATGTTCCGCTCTTGAACCGATTGATGGGTAGCATCAGTACCAGTCAGCCAGATCCGGCCTTCATCGGGGAGTTCTAAACCGGCAATGAGACGGAGCAAAGTAGATTTACCCGAACCCGAGGGACCAAGCAGCGCTACCAGTGAACCAGATTCGATTTCTAAACTCACCTGATCGACGGCCTGGAAATTTCCAAACCGCTTGGATACGCTCTCGACTGCAATGCCCATTATCTGTCTTCCTAATTGAATCTACGGTTTTCCGATGGAATTAGCTAAATTTTATCAAAATCCGGGACTACTCACAACAGCTAAAATTGATGGCGGCAATGTTACCGTGCTATCTAGAGATCGGCTTAGATGTAATAAGTGATACTACTTTGCGCCCGAGCATCCCGCTGATCGCATAGATCCTGCAAAGTACAGTCTTGAAAAATTTGGTAGGCTTCCTGTCTGGCTTTCTGCCAGATCTCGTCTAGTACTAAGCTTTCGATCGATCGATTATGGCCATTTGAGATGCTGGCTTTGCCCTCCATCGCCACAATCACATCCAATAAACTAATTTGCCAAGGTTCTCGCCCTAACAGATAGCCACCTTTGGCTCCCCGTTGGCTTTTCACTAAGCCCTGCTGGCGCAGGATCGCCATGAGTTGTTCGAGGTATCGATCGGGAATTTGTTGTTGCTCGGCGATCTGACGAGTTTGGAGTGGCTCACCATTCTTAAAGCGTTTGGCTAACTCCATCAGCGCTAGCAGAGCATATTCGGTTTTGGGGGAGAGATCCACGGCACCACAGGGCAAACAATACAGCTTTTATCGTATTTATTGTATCTTGTGCTGCTGCTCGAATCTAAGTTAAGCACGGAGTTCAATGCGCTGATTAAGATAATCTCTACGGATTTTCCAGTCAGGAAGAATGGTTGTTAGTAACTGATAAAAGCTGGGAGAGTGGTTATGAATACGCAAATGACAAAGTTCATGGACAACCACGTAGTCGATACAATCTTTGGGAGCACTGACCAGCAGAGGATTGAGAAAGATTTTCTTGCTGGGAGTGCAACTACCCCAACGCTTAGCCATGCTCCGTAATTCAAACCCGTGATGATGCTCGATACCATGAGGAAAAACCAGTTGAAGGCAATGATCATAGCGTTCTTGAAAAATTTTCAGCGCTCGAGCGCGATACCATTGGCTGATCGAAACCTCCACCTGTTGCTGATCTTGAGGTGTGTGGGTACTGACTTCCAATCGACCTTGCCATAGTCGTACCTGCTCCATGTCACTGGCAATTAATTTGAGACGATATTGACGACCGAGGTAACGATAGCTTTTGCCAGAAACACATTCAATAGCTGGTAACGGTGGGGCATAGCGATCAAATTGACGCTGTTGTTTGGCAATCCAGACAGCACGGTTGCTGACTTTTTTGGCAATAGCTGGCAGAGTAGCACCCTGGGGAGCAATGACGACAACGCTGCTATCGGGATGGACTTCGATCGCCAAAGTCTGTCGCTGAGAATATTCCAGAGCAAATAAAATGTTCTGACTACCGTAGGGCGCGCTGTGAAGGTCAGTTGGTTTCATGATGCTGGGCGATGCTGATGATTTTTTTGATCATTTCGTCTAAATCTCCCCAGGGAATGAAAAGGCTGTGATTTTTTTTCAGATCGTGAACCAGATCATCGATCGAATTCAAGATCCGATTTTGGATGCCTTGGTTATGTTGCCAGTCGCGCACTTTTTGTTGGGTGATAATGTCTTCAATGCCCACTGCTAGGGTAACTAATACCTCTGGTTGGTCGATGGCTAGCTTGTCTTGCAGCACATTGTAAAAGGCGCGGGCTTGCTCGCGGTGGCGCAGTGCAGCAGGGAGGGCCTCAGCGCCACGAGTACGGGCGGTGTCTAAATGTTGGCGCATTTGCTGAAGATATTCCAGATCGCTGAGTCGTTTGGCGCGGTGGGCTTCGATCGCGGTTTGGATGAGTTGGCTAAGACGCAGATAGAGGATTGGATCTTCTTCCATTTTTTCGATCGCTACTTTTTTCACCCTAGCAGCGATCGCATCGGCTTGAGCCGCAGTGCCAGCAATTTCGGCGATTTCAGTATCAGAGCGATCGACATCAAAAATATCGATCGGTTCAATGATGGTCGTAAATTCGGAGGCACCAATTTCTCGGACGACCATGGTTCTGATTTGGTCGGCATAGCGGGAGTAGTCGATGGTTTCGGCGTAGCGGATTTTGACGGCTTCCCGCAGATTGAGAAAATATTTGAGGTCTTGGCGATAGCGATCCTTGGTGGATTCCGGGGTGTCGGCTTGAAATTTGGAGTTGCTGAGGGAGAGTTTCAGGGTTTTGGCGAAGTCCCGTAAGCTTTCGTAAAAGTCATCGCGGCGATCTGGAGGGTATAGCCACTGTTGCAGGCTTTCAGTATCTTGGAGGTTGCTGACTCCCTTAAATACATCCCAGACAGCAGCATGATGGGTGGGGAGTTTGGCGATTTCTATTTGTACGTCTACTAAAGCTCCAACAATATCTTCTCGATCGAATCCTTCTTGTTCTAAGGCATCATAGAGTTTCATCGCATCGGTCATGTCGCCAAAGATGCCCCGGTAGTCAATCACTAGTCCATAATCTTTGCCAGCGAAGACTCGGTTGACGCGGGCGATCGCTTGCAAAATGTTGTGCTCTTTCAGCCGTTTGTCTAAATACAAAACGGCGTTGCGAGGCGCATCGAAGCCGGTCAGCAGCTTATCGACCACAATTAATATTTCTGGTGCATCTTCGCCATCTTCGTCTTTAAATTTATTGACTAGTTCTTCCTGATATTTCTTGGCTGAACCGTAGCGAGTCATCATATCTTTCCAGAAACGCTGCACTTCAGAAATATCAGCCTCATCGACACTATCGTTATCTTCGCGGGTGTCGGGCGCGGAAATAATTACCGCAGAGCGAACTTTGCCCCATTTATCTAACAGCTTTTGGTACTTAATGGCGGCTCTTTTACTGGAGGTGGCAAATTGGCCTTTAAAAGCCGTGCCTTTAAAGTGTTTGGCGAAATGCTCACTGATATCGTAGGCTACTTCTTCCATGCGGTCTTCGGCTTCATAAAGCGGCTCAGAGCTTTTGAATTTGCCCTTCAGGTCGGCTTTTTGTTGTTCATTTAAGTCAGCAGTGATGCGATCGAACCATTTATCAACTGCTTCGGTATTTTTGAATTCACTTTCCCGACCTTCATAGAGAATGGGCACTACGGCTTTGTCGCTAACGGCGTTGGGCATGGTATAGCTATGGATTAAGCCCCCAAATTTAGCAGCAGTACTTTTTTCTTTTTTCAGTAATGGAGTACCGGTAAAGCCGATGTAGCAGCCATTGGGAAAGACATTGCGCATTTTGGCATGGGTCTGGCCATATTGAGAACGGTGGGATTCATCCACCAACACAAAAATATCGGCGCTGGAGTTTTGGCCTTTTTCGCGGGCGACAGTATCAAATTTATCAATGATGGTGGTGATAATTTCGGCTTTAGGGTTGTTCACCAATTCCAGTAAATCTTGGCCACTTTTGGCTTGCGTAACTTGGGCACCACAGCTTTTGAAGGTGTCTTTGAGTTGTTGATCTAAATCGATGCGATCGTTGACCAGAATGATTTTAGGGTTAAGGATAGTTTTCTTTTCTAAAGCTAAAGCCTTGGCCAGCATGACCATGGTCAAAGATTTGCCACTGCCAGTGGTGTGCCAAATCATGCCGCCTTGCCGGGAGGAATCGCCCCGAATTTGCCGAACTCGATCGAGGGTGGCTTTAACAGCGAAGTATTGCTGATAACGAGCGATTTTCTTGGTGCCGTTATCAAAAACAATGTAGCCAAAAATCAGATCTAACAATCGATCGGGTGTCAATAAGCTATAAAGAATACGATCTTGGGCAGAAACTTGGCGTTCCCCGGCTGTCCAAAGTTGCCGGATTTGGGCTTGTTCGGCTGGTGCCCGCCAGGATAATAGTTTGGTGGTTTGGGCATGGGCAGGAGCAATATTGATTAAGGCGTGGAGTTCGGCATCAAAAGTAATTGGATCTGGTTCTTTCCAAACTGCCCAAAATTTTTTGTCGGTGCCGGTGGTGGCATATTGGGCAGAGTTTTGGGCGATCGCTAACAATATTTGGGTGAGACAGAAAAAGTGCGGGATTTCAGCAGGACGATGGTTGCGGAGTTGTTGGCTGATGGCTTGATCGATCGCATCTTTCAGGTCGGGGCGCTTGCATTCGATCGCCACTAATGGGATGCCGTTGACGAATAGTACGATGTCGGGGCGACGGGTTTGGGTGCTGTTGCGCCGTTCGATTTCAAATTCGTCGCTGACGTGATAGACGTTGTTGGCGGGGTTCTGCCAGTCGATATATTGCAGAGTGTGGCTTTTTTTGTCGCCATCGATGGTTTGTTCGAGGCTTTTGCCGAGCGTGATCAGGTCGTACAGAGCGGTGCTGGTGGTGTAGAGAGCATCGTAGGGAAATTGGCTGATGGCAACTACGGCTTTTTGGATGTTGGCTTCGCTGAAGGCGTGGATTTGGCCACGGTTGGTGATGCTGTTGAGTTTGTGGAGTTGGGCGGTGAGGACATCTTCTAGGACTATTTTGGTGCGTTTCCCCTGACGATATGCGAGTGCTTCGGCTGGCGTGATGTAGGTATAGCCCATATTCTGGAGCAGAGCCAAAGCCGGAATTTGAGAAGAAATAACTTCGCGCAGATCGATCGGGGATGGGTTCATATCGTTATTTTTAGGAAAGCTGAAACGCCTGAAGGATCGATGAATTTAAGACTTGAATCTGGTTAATACCTAATTTGCCTAAACGTCTGACAATTAATTTACGCTCGACAGTTACAATGCGAGTTACTCTAACTTTGGATGATGTTTTTAAACCAGTACTGGCAAAGTCTGGATCGACAGCATCCAATAAAAATTCACCGACAGATAAAGTATCTATCCGTTGAGATGAGATAAAACAAAGAGTAACATCATTGCCGATAGAATCTGCCCACAAAACAATTGCTGGGCGTAGCTTAGTTTGGCTAAGATCTGTAAAGGGAAATGGAACTAATACGATATCTCCCTTATTCATTAAACTGCTTCTCCGTCATTAATAGTATATAAATCAGGTTCGTCATTTAAGAAATCAAAAGATTTGCCGCTATGAGCTAATGCTATCATTTCATTGGTCGTAGGTGCTGTTAGATCGATCGATAGTTGCTCTTGGTTTTCTCGTTGATATAAAAAATCAATAAAGTCTTCAATTTCGACAATTCTCATAGATGAAAGTTGACGAATTTTTTCAATTAATCTTTGTTCGACTAGATTTGTATTCATTTTAAACCTCTCGTTGGCGTAGCCTCTCCTTGGAGAATCGATTTTTACTTGTTTAAGACTGAAGTTCTAGCATCGCGATCGTGCCTACTCTATTTTAGCTCAACTATTGCCTGTGCCGTCACTGGTATGTTAGGATATTACTATCCTACTAAGCAGTAAGATTTAGCTATGAGCGCGAAAGTGAGCATCACCCTAGATGAAGAAGTGTTAGAATTTGTAGATAGATCGAGCCAGAATCGCAGCCAATTTATCAACGAAATATTAGCCAAAGAGAAAAAGAGACAATTTTTGAAAGAACTGGAAGCTGCATATACAGAACTCGCAGCAGATCCAGAATATCAAGCTGAGACTGAGTTGTGGGATGTTACGGTAGGAGATGGTATCGATGCCTAAAGGCGAGTTGCGATACCAGAGAGGAGAAATCTGGTGGGTGAATTTAGATCCAACGGTAGGCAATGAAACAACCAAAAAACGACCGTGTGTGATTTTGCAAAATGATGTCGGAAACACTCACTCAGAAACGACGATGGTAGCTCTATTATTAAGAGGTTCAAAGAATTACCCTTTTGTCGTCAATATTGAAGCAACTGTGATTAATGGGCTAGATGAAAACAGAGGAATTCATCTCGAACAAATGAGAGTAGTGGACAATCGTAGAATCGATCATAAGTTGGGCACGTTAGAGGAAAAGTATTGGAGCAAAATCGAGAAAGCTGTTTGTATTGTCTTGGGTTTTAATGAAGTATTTGCATCGGACATTGAGAATTAGTATTTGGAGGATGTATTATTCTATTAAAGCTTTACATTTATATCGATCGTTATTATTAAATAATTTTTTAAACTCCAAACTGGTAGATCCAAAATTTATCAATAAACCGATTGGAAAATTATACATCACCACATAATTTTTTGCTTGGGCTAGATGGACATCTTCTAATCTAATGACGGCTTTTATCTCGACAATTACACGATCCTCTACTACGAAATCAGCGCGGCGCGTGCCTACCTGTATTCCTTCATAATAAATGTTTTGTTCTACCTCTCTACCAAAATTTAAGTTTGCTTTGTCGAATTCTATGACTAGACACCGCTGATAGATGACTTCTTGAAAGCCATTCCCCATTTTACTGTGGACTTTCATCGCACAGCCATTGACTTTATAGGTGATATCGTTGAGTTCCATAGCCTATTTTCCCATGCTGATACTTTTAGTGTTCCCCCACACCCACCATGAGAATCAGGATTTTTAGGATTTGAGGATTTTCAGGATTGGGCTATTGGTGAGGAACGGGTATTTTGAGCATTTTCGCATCCTCACAAGCAACCTAAATCCTCCAAATCCAAACCATCCCCGCATCCCATAAGCAACATAATCCTGTCCATCCTAAAATCCTCTAAATGCCAATCAGGATTTTAGGATTTTCAAGATTAACAGGATTAGGTTATTTGAAGGATGCGAAGGCTATTAAGATTACGTTACCCATCAATACCCTAATCCTGTCAATCTTGAAAATCCTCTAAATCCTGATGCGTCCGGTGAGTAACTGTTGCATCAATCCTAGTTTCTGTTGCTTGTAAGCAGCCAGTTGTTTTTCTAGCGTTGATATTTCCTCATCGGCAGCAGAGAGTACAGCAGCAATCTTTTCCTGTTCTGGAAGTGATGGAATTTTAAACTTTATCGCATACAAAGTATCTCTATTTAAACTTGGGACACCTGAAGCCTCATTTAGTTCTGCAAGATTGGCAGAGCTTAGAAAATAATAAACCCATTTTACTTTCGCTATCTCTTTACATTCCAAGTAATAAGTCGTATCAATAGCCCAAAATTTTCCAGTGATATATCTTACTTTATCTATAGTTCCTTTTCGTCCAATAATTACACTTTCTCCGTTATAAATATGTGTTGATGTATAACCTGTAATGCCTCCAGTTCCATAGACTGGAAATTCGCCATCATCACAAAAAATATTCTTAGGAGACTTACCATAATTAATTGTACTGATATCTCTTAGCCGAACTGTCTTCCACTCGCTACCCTCAAACTCCTTAAAACGTTTCTTACCAGTCAATAACTGCTGCATCAGCCCCTGCTTGCGCGATCGAGTCTTCCCAATCAATTTCTCCAGCAGATCGATCGACTCATCCCAAACCCCAAGCATTTCTGAAATCTTATGTTGTTCTAAAAGTGGGGGTAAAGGAATCAAAAGATTACGAAAGTCCGAAAAATGCACACGTTTTTTTTCATTTAGAGAACCAGATGCAATTTTCTCGTAAAGATACATCAGCCTATCAGATAAAAGTAGATTTGACAGGAATCGTGCATCTGCTTTTAATCGATCAACCTCAAGGATATTATAGTAAGGTGATACCATAACTGAAAACTGATATTTTGAAACTGCGAGTGCTCCAAATCTGAGATTCATAGGATTATAAGCAATATCATTCGGTCGTACTATCTTGTATTGGTTTGACTCAGCATCAGAAAGTAAGAATTCTCGATTATATCTATCTGTTTTTGGTGTAATTCCATTTTCTATAGTTAAGCTAAATAGAGGATAAACTCCATCATTGGAATGGAACTCATTTCTCTCAGCCAATAACGAGCTTATTGATTTATACGACCACCCAATAGGTGGCTTTCCAAAGATTTTCTCCCAAGAATGAACTAAATAATTACTCATCATCAACAATTAAATCCTAGTTTTTTCAAGCCGTCTTCTAGCTTCTCTCCAACGATTGATAAGTCTTTTTTAAGGTTTTTAATATCTAATTGAATTTGCTCAATGTCAATTTCCTCAGCTTCTTCAAATGTGTTCACATAACGAGGTAGATTTAAATTA
Source organism: Synechococcales cyanobacterium (assembly GCA_043755575.1). Lineage (GTDB taxonomy): Bacteria > Cyanobacteriota > Cyanobacteriia > Cyanobacteriales > Chamaesiphonaceae > JAAFHZ01. The sequence goes on along the minus strand of JAYUSR010000226.1, from coordinate 484 downwards.
TAGCTATTCTCTTTAATTTCTTCTATAGAAACAAGGCAAGCATATTTGTCTACATCTGTTCGATTTTGATAGACAAAATTAATTTTATCTATATCTTGCTTTCGTAGAATAGCTTGAGCTTTAATATCTCCAAATTCCTTGCTTGCATCAATAAACAATACATTACTATAAATTTTATTTCGCTTGAAAATTAATATAGCGGCTGGAATATTTGTCCCGAAGAAGAGATTGCTCGGTAAACCAATTACCGCATCTAACAGATTTTCGGCGATTAATTGTTGGCGAATCTTTCCCTCGCTACTGCCCCGAAATAACACCCCGTGGGGCACCACTACCGCCACTCTGCCGCGCTCTAGGCTCATGGTTTCGACGATGTGGGAAATAAAGGCAAAATCGCCTTTACCCTTGGGGGGAATGCCCCGATTGAAGCGTTTGAACCTGTCGGCTGCCACATCATCCGCGCCCCATTTATCCAGGCTGAAGG
>JAYUSR010000225.1:0-32331 GCA_043755575.1 Synechococcales cyanobacterium | reverse complement strand
TAATCCGCCGAGAGCTAAGTTAGGGCGATCGATCGACATCCCTCAAAATGGCACCATTTACATTGATGGACTTTTTGATCCTACTTTGCCTAATGACCCGCTGGCTGACCAATACATTGTCAACTACAAAGATTTTCTGACACCCGATAGTCTGATGCTTGGTCGAGCGGGTAGCGACGATCGGCAGTTACTAAAGCAGCTCCCTCAGCGATTTGATAGTCAGGGCATGAAGGTCGAACAGTTTTTTGCGATTAGCAAAGACGGAACCAAGGTTCCTTACTTTGTGGTTTCACCCCCCGGATTCCAAACCGATGGCTCTAATCCGACCTTACTCTATGGCTATGGTGGTTATCAGGTGAGTATGCAACCCTGGTATAGCGGTTCTTGGGGAAATAATTGGCTGAGCAAGGGAGGAGTAGTGGTGGTCGCCAATATTCGTGGTGGTGGAGAGTATGGACCAGCCTGGCATCAGGCCGCTATCAAAGCTAATAAACAAAAAAGCTACGATGATTTTATCGCAATCGCCGAAGATTTAATCACCCGCAAAATCACCACTCCTCGACGGCTAGGGATTATGGGCGGCAGCAACGGGGGACTATTAGTGGGGGCAACTTTTGTCCAGCGACCAGAGTTATTTAACGCCGTAGTCTGTCAAGTACCACTATTAGATATGGCTCGTTACCATCAACTGTTGGCTGGTAACTCTTGGATGGCAGAGTATAGCGATCCAGATCAGCCCACCGAATGGGATTACCTGAGTCGCTATAGCCCCTATCACAATGTGAAAAAGGGGGTGAAGTATCCGCTGGTGTTTTTCAATACTTCCACCAAAGACGATCGAGTACATCCGGCTCATGCCCGCAAGATGGTGGCGAAAATGCAAGAGCAAGGTCATCAGGTACTATATTTTGAGAATATTGAAGGTGGTCATGGCGGTGCTGCCGATAATGAACAGCTTGCTACTTTGACAGGTTTAGGGTTTGCTTATTTGTGGATGCAGTTGGGTGGTGAATAGTTGCAGAGCAAAGATGCTCCTCGCCAGCTTTTAGAGAAACCCAGCTCAGGAAATTGAGCTGGGTTGATTGTTTTTACAGCTTTTTCTCCCAAAATAAGGCTTTGCCGAGTTGTGGGTTGAGTTCGTAGTTATGGAATCCACAAGCTCGATACGCTGCTTGAGCAACATGATTATTTTCTAGAACCTCCAAAGTGAGCTTGCAACAGCCCAAACTAATGGCGATCGACTCCGCTTTTTGGAACATTAGTTTAGAGATCCCCTTACCACGTTGGGATTGAGTAACGATCACATCATGAATATTCAGCAAAGGCTGGCAAGCAAAGGTCGAAAATCCTTCTAGGCAGATGACCAGTCCCGCAGGAACTTCTTCTGCAAATGCCAATATGACATGTGCCGTTTTTCTCTTGGCTAATTCCTTGGTCAAATTAGCCTGAGCATGGTCCGACAGACCTTGACCACCACCAGTAGGGTCGAGGGCGTATTCGTGCAGCATTTGCACTACGGCTTGGGCTTGAATTGGATCACTGAGATCGGCCACACGAGCTTCTATCATTAATTTATCCTGTTTAGTCTGCGGTGTGATTAGCTAACCATCGATCGGACATTCTGGAGTAACCAACACCAGCTGGTAAAAACCTAAATCTAGCCAGCGGCCAAACTTAAAACCAGCCTGTTGGATAGTACCAGCATGGGTAAATCCTAGCTGAGTATGTAGCGCAATGCTCCCCTGATTGGTCATGTCGATGCCACCAACCATTACATGATATTGCTGCTTGCTAGCTGCTACCATCAGTTGCTGCATCAAGGCTAGCCCCACACCCTGACGGCGATGATTGGAATGAACATAAACAGCATGTTCGATCGAATACTTATAAGCTGGCCAAGCTCGAAAGCTGCCATAGCTAGCAAAACCCAACAGCTGACCCGCCTCATTTACCGCCCCAATTACCGGAAAATTACCATCTATTTTGGTTTGAAACCAAGTGACCATGCTTTCGATAGGTCGGGGCTGATAGTCGTAAAGCGCCGTAGAATTCTTGATCGTCTCATTCAATATATCTAGAATGGCCTGAGCATGTAACTCATAGGTACAAGCCACAAAATGAAATTTTATTGATTTTGCCACTTCCAAATTGCTCCGGAGCAAAGATTGCAGCAAACATGCGCTCCGATCGGCACCAACATATTGCCTGTAACCAGCAAAGCGTAACCCAAGGCCGTGCCCACTACCCCCGCCCAGAGTGCGTAAGGCCATTGGCGGGTGCCGCTCATATGCAATAAGCCAAAGCATACAGCCGCAATCACCACTCCGCCCAGGTTGTAACCCATGCTGGGTAGCATCACGCCTCGAAACAGCAGCTCTTCACTGATACCAGGTAACAGCCCCAACCAGAGCAGATCTGGCCAAGCTAAAGGTTTCATCACAAAAGCTAGATAGAAATCAGCACTGGTACGATAGGCTGGCCACAACCGATAGACGATATTACTCAAGCCGGTAATTATTAGCCCTAAAGCAACGGCAATGCCCAGATCTACCCAACTAAAAGACATTGGCAGCAAAGTCATCTGGCCAAAATACAACCATAACTTAGCAAAAATTAGTAGCAAGACGGCGGTTAAACCCATTGCACCCAAGATTTCAAAGCGATTTGGGGATTCCACTTCGGGGGCTGGGGATTTGCTCATGAAAATATCTAAAACTACACTAGCTTTTGCAAAGGTTGAACTTGAGCCGAAAAACTATCTAAACTCATACCTGCTCGATCGACAGTTACAATTCCAATTGCTTCTAGATAAGAACGGACTGGAATGATGGTGATGCCCAAATCCTCTGGATGGACGCTCATCCGGGTCTGATTTTCAGCTACTGTGATTATCTTAGCTGATCCCGCCGCCCATTTCAGTAAGCCACTGCCGCCACAAGCGCTGGCTGGAATGACCACAGCATCTACGCTAGATGTCCAAATGCTGTTCGGTTGCTCTTTATGATTCGTTGTAAACTGCGGGGCTTTGCTCAAGCCCACCAAGACGCAGGGCAAGAAAGTGTAACCCAATTCCTCAGCAGCCGATCGCGGGGAAATTTCCGGGTCTACGGTCAGCGGGGATAGGGCGGGGGCATGGGCGCAGGGGATCTGGAATTGGCGCACGATTAAGTGCGAAATAACCGCTTCTACCCCAGCTAAGGGGTCAACACCGATGCCGTGGCGATAGTCTTGCAGTACAGTCGCGCCCGGATCGTCGGGAAATCTGGCCACAACGGCGATCGCTTGCGCGCCTTGCTGTTTAATTAATTTCTCCGTGGCGCGTAGTAAACTATCTGGACGGGCGATCGTTCCCCATGAGGCTCCAGAACCGGCGGTTTGCAGCTCGACCCCCAGCGGCTCATCGGTCAAAATATAATCAGTTAAACTCAAGCCCAAGGTGGCACGGGCGGCATCGGCTGCTTGCAAATGGCGCTGTAACAATTCTGGTTCGATCGCCTGGTCAAATACCAAACCCACTCGGTTTTGTACTACTGGCTGTAAGCCCCAGGCTCCAGCGGCAAACTGATCGAGAGCATAGCCTTCCACATATAAGGCATTGGGCAACGGCCAATACATCTGTGCCCCATTCATCACATTGGGATGGGTAATCAATCGATCGCAACTAGCGGCGAGGGCTTTAGCGATCGGCAGGGCATCTCCGGCGTAGCCACCCATGCTGGCACCAATACCAGTGGGGATAATTAATACAACAGTGTAAAGAGGAGACATAGTTAACTCAATTCCTGGAAAGGAGACTGGCCAGAAATAAGCAAATCGAGAATGGGTTGATTGGTTAAACAGCGCCAGTGACAAGTAAATAAGTCTGGTTGCTGCACGTTGATGCTGGCCAGGGCTGGTTCTGCGGGGAAGGGTAGTAATCGATCGAACACCAACGCTGAACCCACATAACCAAAGGCCAATAAATAGACAGCGGGCGGCGCTTGCAGCTGTGCCAACAAACTAGCTCCCAACTGATACAAAGACTGCCGCTGATAGTCATTAAGATGCAAGGGCTGATGATAAATGTCCGCTGCGGTGGTTGATTTAGCGATTGTTTCGGCATAGAGACGACCTTTGCCGGTATTCACAATGGGTAGCCAATAATCACCAACTCCTGATGGGTAGCTGGTCTCAGCTAATACCCACTGCCGCATTTTTTCTACTTGGCGGCAAGCGGCAAAAACATCCTGTCCCCAAAATTCCAAGTCCGGGGAAATATCTAAAGTTAAAGGGCAGAGCAATGAGTCTGGGGCAATGGCAGCAACACTTTCAGCAACGATACAGACAGTAGCTGGATCGACAGCCTGGATTGCCGATCGCATGGCCTGTCCTAAATTGTCGGAATCGGTGATCAAGACTGCTGGCATTTTAAACCGGACCAAAGGTAGACATACTGCTAATTACTTTAGAAAGATCTGGTAGTTGTAATTCTCGGCGGGGGGTGGCGGAAACTTGCTGTAATTCTGATTGCAGGCGTTGGTTATCACGATGTAGATTGGCGATTTTTTCCCGAATAGGAGCTAGCCGTTCTGCAAACTTTTGGGAGTATATCCGAGGTAATTCTTGAACTACTTGCTCTAACATCCGACTGCGGGCGCTGAGTTCCCGCACCGTGCAGCGCAGTTGCTGAATTTCCTGATCCCGATTTTGCAGCTTATTTTGGTAATAATGAACTTGGGTTTCTACCCCTTGCAGCTGTTCTCGCAACACCCGAATTTCACCCCGATGATCGCCGCCCACGATGGCCATTGGGGAGGGATGATCACTTTTGACAATCCGAAATAATTCTTGGGAGAGTTGCTGCACCAATTGGTCGCGCATGTTTAGCTCTTCCCGAAAATGGGCAATTTCGGTTTTGAGGGCAGAGAGGTTACTGGGTTGTATTGAATTCACCATGTGAACACCGCCGGTAAGAGTAGATTGGAGCAAGTTAGAAGCTTAGAGGCTTATTGTATTGGAGCTTAATGAACCTAGTATGAATTCTACATTTTTTCAAAATAAAAAATGGGTCTATTAAGACCCACAATGTGGAAATTTCAGTAGTTTAGCGAACTGAGCCTTCTAGATGATCGGTGTCGATCGGCTTCATCACATATAGCTGCAACATATTCCAGCCGATCGACAAAATGTGGGGCAAACGCTGAATAGTTGTGAGGAACTTGGGCGTATTGGATGCAGGAGCGTTCACAATTCTTAGATAGCTGACCACTGACTTGTCCATCAACTTGACGAACTTCGGTTGATCGACATCCAAAGTGACTGGGAAAATCCGACCAGCAGTGCGGTTGGTCTGCCGAATTACATCTAGGTTAAAGTCGCGGGTGTTCATACCCAGAGCTTCATAGAACTTAGTGCGCTGATGATCGTTCAGGTACATGGTCGCAAAGACCGATAGCAAGAAAAAGCGGCACCACAGTTTGGCTTTCCAATCGTTCAGAATATGGGGCTGGGATTTCATCAGTGCATCAAAAATATCACCATGCCGATTCTCATCCTGGCACCAGTTTTCAAACAGGTTAAAGATCGGATAGAGCTGATTTTCAGGGTGAGCCTCCAAATGCCGGAAGATCTTGATATAGCGCCAGTAGCCAATTCTCTCAGAGAGGAAAGTGGCATAGAAAATAAACTTAGGCTTAAAAAATGTGTAGGTATGATTTTGGGTCAAAAATCCCAAATCCATAGACAAGTCGAAATCGGCCAACGCTTTGTTCAAGAAACCAGCATGACGAGCTTCGTCCCGTGACATAAGGTTAAAAGCTTTTGCCAACAGCGGATTTTTGTTCTTGAGCCGCCGACCGAGTTCTTTGTAGAGCAAAAAGCCAGAAAATTCGGCAGTGCAGGAGCGTTCTAAGAACTCCATAAATAACTGGCGAGTTTCACCATCAATATGGTCAAAAGACTGATTAAACTGTTCACCGCGCACGAAGTGATGGCGGTTGTAATCCACTTCCATCTCGGCAATGATCGCTTGCATCTCCTCTTCGTTGATGGAGATGTCCATTTTGGCTAGCTCATCAAAGTCGGTAGTATAAAACCGAGGTGTGAGAATAGTTTCTTTGGCAGGGATCTTGACTCCCGATCGGAGTTCGTCAACTGCGGGTTTTCTGAGGGAGTCTACCATAGTAATTTTTAATCTACGTATTGATGGCTATAGCTTTTAACTTATTTAGTTAGTCTACCAAGACCAACTAGGATCGGCTAGGCGTTTGTGTTAAGAGTTGCTAAGAAACAGCGGCTGGCTGGGTGATAGCCATTGCTGAGCATTTAGGCGCTTCATCAAACCAAACATTAATAAATCCAAAGTCATTTTGCGCTCGTCGATCAAAAATGATTCGATCGAACTCGTCAGGCCACTGTTAGAAGTGCAGGAAAAGCCCCGCTGACCCTGGATATTTTCATCAAAAAAGTACAGGTTAAACTGCCGTTTTCCGGCTTGTCCTTGACCAATAATTTGCCAGCAGTCCGGGATGCCCGCTAATCCCGAAATGGATACCGAACCTTTGGCGAATTGCAAGTTGAGATCCGTCCAGCCCTGATCTGTTAGGCCAGTTTGGAGCGCCGGGACTAGATGTTGCTGAACGAAGTCGGCGAAAGGCTTGTCTTCAATCGCGGGAGCTTTCTCTTTCTTGGCCTTAGCCACCGGAATGGGTTCTGCCGTTTCTGGAGCCTCAGTAATGGCTTCAGCTGGTGCAGCTTCTGTTTCAGTCATGGCATTCATCGTTTCAGCTGGGGTCGCTGGCGGGGCTTTTTTCGGCAATTTATTGGCTTCTGTCATAAGTTTAGGGCTGAGCAGCATTAGAAAAACCAAGTTTTATTATAAACGCTAGCTTGGGACAGACGTTCCACTGGCTCAGATCAGCAGTTAAGCCAATGAAGTCTTGTCCATTGGCTAGACTCATGAAAGCATCAGTTGAGGATGCTGAACCGTTAGTAAAAGCTGTTGAAGACGTTTTTGATATTTTTCGGTGGGGATTTTCCCAGTTTTCACTGCTTCTGTGAGTGCCTTGATTTGAGGCGCATGTTCTTGTTTCTGAGACTCAATTGTTAGCTCATTGCAGTCGTAGATAGCTTCAGCAGATTTGCGATTTTGCCTAAATAATTGTCGAAGAGCCATTGAATCTAAAGTCACTTCTGGTTGAGAATAAGCCGCTTCAAAGTAAATAGCGGTTGTTTGACCCATCGCCCAAGTCGCAGTGAATGCATCCGCAGCGCCCAAACTACTACCCACTTTGGGCACTAGCTTCGTCAGGTCTAACGCCATCAACCAAGCGCTGACTAATCCTAAGCTCCCCACCATTTCCTCAAAAAATGGCTTGACATCGAATTCTGCCGCACCCCAAATATCAGCAATTTCAGCAATCAAAATCATCTGTAGACCCAAAGCCGCCGACTGAGTGTAAGAACCCAGCAATGGTGACGGATCTGACCCCAAAACTGCTGTGGCCATCGCATAATAGAGAATTTTCTCCTCAATGATGATCACTCGCTGTTTGGGATCAGTAATTGGTTCTCCCTTACCAATATTTTGGAAGTTGGCAACTCGGTCTACCAACCCACGTAACTGTTCGACTTTTGTCGCTGTGAAATTAAAGGTGGTAGCGATTAGATCGATCACCTGTTGTTCTGCCAAATGATATTCCGTATCAGTATGCGCCAGCAGATAAGCCGCATAGTAAGTCAATTCTTGCTGGGCTGGATCGTCAATTTGGGCCAGTTCTTGAAGCAAATCGACAGGTTCTTTCAACAGCGTTTCCCACACGATTCCCGCCGGGAAATGCTCCTGCTGTATATTCGACTCTAGCCACAATCGTTCCGAAGAGCCAATTTCACCATCGGCTTGAGCCACCCCAATTAGTACTCTAAGCCGTGCCAGAGACTCGGTTGACATCACAATAGGCTGGGCAGCTTCTGTTTGAAGCATTTTGTATGCTAATTGGCGGGTAGTCGGTTCTGGCACAATCAACACCGGACAAAGAGCACGATGTAAGACAAACTGACTCAAACTCCCGGTCATCATTTCTAGCATTTGTCCGCGTCGTCGTCGCCCCATTACCACGAGATCGACTTTCGTTGCATGTTTAAGGATACTATCGCCTAAAGCCTCATTCACCACCACATATTGCAGTTTACAGATGGCGGCTAACGGTTGGAAGATGTGGCGTAATTCTTTTTCACTGGTAGGTACAGCCTGCCAATTTGAGGTGGGAGCTTCTTCGGTGTAGTCTAGTTCTGGTTCGTAAACATGCAAAATAGTCACTTCTGGCAGCTCTTCAGCCCAAGGCTTTAGATAGTTTTGCAAGAATTCACAAATTTGAACGGCAGTGGGCGAAATATCGGCAGCAACTAAAACTTTCATCAAACCATACTCCTTATTTTTCTGACATTTGGACTTCTTTAAGAAGTTAGAGATGTATTTTAATCTTCAATTTTTAGCTGGCGTTCAGCAATTTCTTGAGCATCTTTAAACTGACCATTTTTAGCCGCCCAAATTAATGACAGTAACGCCAGAATCCCAATCGGTAATAGCACCCAAACTAACGACCACATAATCACCGTGCCATCGCCAATCCCAAACCAACTACCCATCTGGGGATGCTGAGTATGAGATTCTGCGGTACCCAGATACAATCTAACAGCTGCATTCATAATGATGCCTCTGCTACTTTCACATTGTCTTTCCATGCCCCCAATGATTGAATATAGTCTGTCAAGTCCGACAATTCCTGTGGTGAGAGGTAGTTGAAAGCGGGCATGATCGAATTGGGATTGTATTGACGAGGATTGATGAAATGCCCAATTAAATAATCTCGTGCCGGTGCGCCAATATCTCGTCGCCAAACTCGTCCCTCATTCGAAAGATCTGGTCCTTGACGGGATGTCCCGAGCATGTGCGGCAAGTCATAATAGTAATCTCCAGCTTTAGAAACCCCAAATGCTGCAACTAGATTTTCATCGGCTTTAACATTTCGTACTTGCTGAGAATGGCAGTAGACGCAGCCTTCACGGGCGTAGATTTTGCGACCTTTGGCCTCTGTCGGCGAGTAAAAAACTAATCCAATGCTGGGAGAGCGAACAATATCGGAAGCAACTTCAGGAGCAATCACCAGCCCGGTGAAGGCCGATCCAAATAGGAAAGATAAAATGACAACGATCGGAAAAATGCTGATGTATCTCATGATGTGATGCTAGATTTTACGAGAGAATCGCTGGAAGTTGCTGGTAGATCGATCGGATAATTTACAGTTTTATAAACATTCCCTACAAACAGGAACTGCCCTAGCAAGACTACCAAGCCACTCACGGCGCGAGCAACATGATAGGGATATTTGTCGAGCATCGTGCTTTGCGGCGAGCCACCTGCTTCCCAAGCAGATCCTTCCATCCAGCCACTAATTCCCATGGAAACAACATAGCCAAAAATTCCGATCATAGTCAGCCAGAAATGCCATTCTGCCAAAGATTGGGAGTACTTGAGCTTTAGAGATCGCTCCAGATAAAAGTAAGTGAAGGCAATTAAACCAGGTACCCCAAAGCCCAAAAACCCCAGATGGACATGGGCAATCGTCATATTGGTAAAGTGAAGTTTGGCATTCAGTGACATCACTGCTAAAACAGTTCCCCATAGGGATGCACCGACGTAACAAGCATAAGCTAACAGACTGAAGCGATAGCCGATATCGCGCTTCAGAATCTCTCCCGTGCCCCAAGCAGTACCGCCAAAATTAATCATGGTTGCACAGGTCGGAATAAACATGGCAATCGAAGCTGTCACTGAGGCTGTCATTACCCACATTGGAACCGGTCCCCAAATCACATGGTGTCCACCATTCCAGGGATAAAACGCCGCCAATGTCCAAAACCCCACAAATGAGATGATATGACTGTACAGCGGCTTATTCACCTGCTTAGGAACAATGTAGTAAAGGGTGGCTAGACCCAGAGTAGTCAACCAAATCCCGAATAAGTTGTGACTATAGAACCAATTGATAATGGCATCTTCGATGCCACTAAACTTGGAAGCATTGCCTAGGGTGTAATAGATCGGAAAAGGAATAATCGCTAGCAGGATGTACCATAGCGATACATAAACTCGCCGCTCTTGCCGTAAGCTAATCGTAGAAAATAGGTTGCCAGCAATCGCTAACACCAACAGCCCAATCACCATATCAAACGGGAAAGGAATTTCGGTGTACTCCTTGCCTTTACTAAAGCCCATTAAAATTCCCAGACAGCCTGCCAGTAGATTGAAATTCCAAAACCAGGCAGTAAGTGAACCCAAACGTTCTGAGAACAATGGGGTTTGGGTCAGACGCGGCACCATGTAAAAAGTGGCTCCCAAGTAGCCCATGCTCATAAAGCCAAATAAACCAATATTGATGTGCACGGGGCGAAGCCGACCATAGGCTAGCGCTGGCACGCCCTGCAAAAATTCGGGATAGAACAGTTTGATGGCCTCTACGACTCCAATTAGCATCGTCACTGACATCCAGAAAATACCGGAATAAAGCCAAATTCGGGAAGCGCTATCAGGTCGATCGATCGGCAGTAACTCTAAATTAGGTTTGGCTGGGCTAGGAATAAAAACTAAGTTATTGCGATCTTGGATCAAGGTCATAAACAAAACTGGTAGATAGAACTCGCTGCGATCTGATTAAGAATCTATAAGTTTTTTCACAACTTTACCTAAAGTAACAACTGAATGGAATATTAGCCAATGACAGAGCGTCGAACTTGCAATTTCTAAAGAGTTTCTTCGGGATCATCGAAAAAAGAGGCTGTAGCAAAGAAATTATTAGGGTAATCTAAGGGAAAGATCGCACTGAAAAATAATGGTTCCGCTTCCCGATCACCGCCCCAAAAAGCTCTCGCTAGGCTCTTTAGAGCGAGAAATAATCAAAATTGTCTGGGAATTAGGGACAGTCACTGTCAAAGATATTCGCGATCGAATATTGACCGATCCAGATCGCGAATTGGCTTATGCTTCCGTTGCTACCATTCTCAAGCGGCTGACTCAAAAGGGCTGGCTCACCTGCGATAAACAAGAACGCAGTTATCTTTGGCAAGCAAGAATTTCGGCAACCGAAGCACAAGCACTACAAGCCTATGAGCATTTGAACCAATTTCTAGCCGTGGGCAATCCAGATGTCATTGCCGCTTTTGCTGACAATCTCGATCGCGCTAGTTTGGAACAACTCTCTGCCATTGCCCAAAGACTGCAAGCTATTCGACAAGCCCAAGAGGAACAATAATGCACCTGACCATGTTGATCAGTATTTTAGGTCTAGCTTGGAGTTTACGTTACGCCTGGAGTCAGATGTCTTTCGATACCTGGCGTGCTCGTTGGTACTACACCATCACATTATTTTTACTACCACCTTTACTATTATTTACTACCGCGATCGCCGTGATTTGGATGGGTCCCCAGGGACAAATGGTAGGGGTATGGGAAGGTTGGGGCAGCTACTTTTTATCAATCTGTTTTTTGGGATTCTCGGGGCTGTGGCTACTCAAAATGACCGGGGATGCTTGGCAAATTCTGTACCAAGTTCGCACTTATCCGCTGGCCGATTTAGATGGAACTCCTATCCGCATCATAGAGTTAGACACACCCTACAGTGCCCAAATCGGCTTTTGGCGACCCGAAATAGTTGTTAGTCAGGGACTCTTAACTATGTTAGATGCCGAACACTGTTCGGCAGTAATCGCTCACGAACAGGCGCACGATCGCTATCATGATACTTTCTATTTTTTCTGGTTGGATTGGATTCGTCAGATTACGGTGAGGCTTCCACACACAGAATTGCTATGGCAAGAGTTGCTGATCTTACGCGAAATTCGAGCCGATCACTGGGCATCCACGCGCACCAATCCCTTATTAGTTGCAGAAGCATTGCTATTCATCGTTCAATATACCTCCATTTTTCCTGAAAACCTGTGTGCGGCTTTTAGTCAAATGACTTCAGCAAATCGTCTCGATCGAAGGATTGAAGCACTCTTAACAACTACGGATTTAATCGAAAATCCTACTTTTTGGTCTTGGGCTTGGCTGCTCCTCGCCTTGCTACCTCTATTGGCAGTGCCTTTTCATATTTGAGGAAATTTCCCTAGACCAAAACAACATCAATATTTCACGTTCTTCTGATCAACAAACGTCTCGCCTGCCCAGATATACTATATCAACATTGACTTGGTTTCTCATGTTTCCCTCTTGGCTTATTATTGGCACTATCGCTACGCTCATTGCCGTGGCCACCTTAAAACTCAATACCGCCGAGGGGATTCGCTGGTTTAACCGCCAACAGCGTCCCCGCTGGCTAACTTTTGAGCGAGCGATTCCTTTTATTTGGACAACTATTTTTATTTGCGGGGCTTGGTCGGCCAATATCGCCTGGGTCGCAGCCCCGCACACCAGTAGAACCTGGTCTTTGATGTTGCTGTACGCCCTTACTGAAGTGGCAATTATGGCCTACAACCCGGTGATGGCTTGGTTTAAAAGCCTGAAGTTAGGTGTATGGGTAGGAGGAATGGGTTTTGGTCTGGGCCTAATTTTAGCCATTTTGGTTTACCCTAGCTCCGGCTGGGCAACATTGTTGCTGTTACCCTATTTACTATGGAGTCCGATCGGCACCTATGTAACTTGGGTGATGGCTGAAATCAATCATCCAAGCCGTCGCTCTTGACCCGTCGTTTGGAGCGTCTGATGTACACCAGATAAAGAATTAAAACTATCAACATAAATCCCGCCATCAGCGCATTGGTACTGGGACTCATGCTGAGCATCAATTTTTGATAAGTGGTAATCAATCGATCGCTTGCAAATAAGCTAATCACTCCGCCCAATCCCAAAAAGGGTCCCAGCGGAAATTTTTGGTCGCGCCGCCATAAACCCAAGGCCATCGCACCGCCAATAATCACCGAGCCAGATCCCGAGGCGATCGCCCCGGTCAACAACACGTTTTGCCAGCCCAACCAGGCTCCTAACAAACCCATTAGTTTGGCATCACCGCCGCCCTGCGCCAGCTGACCCAGTAGTAGACTACCCAAAATTTGAATGGTGTCGTACAGCCAAATTCCTAGCACCATGCCGCCGATCGATCCGACCAGATAGTGCACAGCACCCACCGGACTGTGGGTAACTTGATAACCCCAATAGGTTTGAAAAATCAAGCCTAACACTAGCCCAGAGCTAGTTAAAGAATTGGGCAAGGTCATCGTGTCCAGATCGATCAGAGATAAAGCAATCAGCCAAGCCAGCAGCAGACAGTAGGCCAAGGTCTGGGTAGTGAGGCCAAATTGACTATAAGTAAAAACAAAGGTGATCGCCGTCAAGGTCTCGACTAAAGGATAACGAGCCGAAATTTTGGTGTGGCAATGGCGACAGCGCCCCCGCAGCATTAACCAGCCCAAAATGGGCACATTCTCGGTAATACCCAGCTGGTGTCCACATTTGGGGCAGCGCGAGGGCGGCCACAGCAAAGACAAACCAGCAGGCAACCGATAAATAACCACATTTAAAAAACTACCGATCGAGGCTCCCAAAAAGAAAATGGTGCCAGCAATAAGTTGGTCAGCCATTGCTAGTTAGCAGCAAAATGCTGAAGTGGCACAAAACATTCTTCGGGCAGCAAAACTTGCGCTGGCCGGAAGGAAAGCTGGCTCCGACCAGAGTACTGATGCACAACCACGCCTACTGGCTCTTTGGAACGGCTTTGATGAATGTCTAGATAAGTTTCGTATAAGTCCCGCGCGGCATTGATCACAGCAGGATCTTGCAAAGCAGTATAGTGAGATCGCACAGATGGTGTGTACATGAGATTTAAGAAATTAAGGAATAGAAAGGTTTAGGTAGCCAATGCTTGCATCAGCATTTTGCCAATTTCAGTACAGCCGACCAAAGTCATACCTGGGGACATGATATCGCCAGTGCGATAGCCCTGACCCAACACTTGAAGTACCGCCGACTCAATCCTTTGAGCCGCCGAAGTTTCGTTCAAGCCATACTTCAGCAGCATGGCGGCGCTGAGAACTTGAGCAAGGGGGTTAGCTTTATTCTGCCCAGCAATGTCTGGTGCGGAACCATGAACTGGTTCAAATACGCCTAATCCGCTTGCTCCCAAGCTGGCTGAAGGTAACATACCAATACTGCCAGTAAGCATAGCGGCAATATCGGAGAGGATATCGCCAAATAAGTTGCTAGTCACAATCGTATCAAATTGTTTGGGAGCACGAACTAGCTGCATAGCAGCATTATCTACATACAAATGCGTTAGTTCTACATCGGGATATTCGAAGGCGAGAGCTGTTACGCGATCGCGCCACAGTTGCGAAACTTCTAGGACATTAGCCTTGTCAACGGAGCAGAGTTTTTTCTGCCGTTTTTGAGCAGTGGTAAAAGCAACCCGAGCAATTCGATCGATCTCACTGACGGTGTAGGCCATCGTATTGACCCCCCGTTGCTCGCCGGTTTCACTGGTAAATACGCCCCGAGGCTGGCCAAAATAAATGCCACCAGTAAGTTCTCGCACCACCATAATATCTACCCCTTCGACTATTTCTTTTTTGAGAGAGGAGGCATCAATTAATTGAGGAATAATGGCGGCTGGCCGCAAGTTGGCGAATAATTCTAAACCAGATCGCAAACCGAGCAAGCCGGTTTCGGGACGCTGGGCGCGGGGTAAGTTATCCCACTTGTAACCACCAATGGCAGCTAGCAGGACAGCATCGCTGTTTTTACAGGCAGCGAGGGTAGCAGCGGGTAAGGGTTCTCCAGTTTGATCGATCGCCGCACCGCCAATCAAGGCTGCTTGAAAAGTGAATTGAATATTTTCCAGTTGACCGACAGCTTTGAGAACATCTACCGCTACTGCCATGATTTCTGGGCCAATGCCGTCGCCAGGTAACAGGGTGATGCGGTAGTTTTTACTCATTTTTTTACTCTAAAAATTGCTGAGATTAGGATTTTACCGTAAATCGGGTTACGGCCAAAGGCAACCCTGTGCTGACAGCTTCGCTCAACCCTCAAATTGAAAAGCTGGTATTAACAAAGTCTAATACCAGCTCAACAACTATTTAGTAAGGATTTTTTGTACACTATCACCGGATTCTTTGACTGGAACGCTAGCATTCGCTCTTTGTGCATCTTGATAAACTGTTTTCCATGCACTGACAGTTTCTTTCCCGATATCGTTAATGACTTCTTGGCCACTGCCTTTGAACAATAGTTTAATTTTCGTTTGTCCCGGAGGCGCATTTTTAAGGGCATAAGCAATTTCTTCTGTTAAATTAAAATTACCGTCCTATCCTTCGAGACGGAATATTTGGGTGCCAGCTTTTATGGTGATATTACTCGTTTCATGAATCAATACCTGCCTGGTACAAAATAGTCCTCTACACGGAGGACTGTAGTAAGAATAAATTCTCAAGTACTTCCGCGACCAATTGCTAATAACACCACTCTTATCCCCTGTCCAAATATTGTCACGGTAGTTTTTATCAAAGACAGCTAAATAGTTACCCTCAAACTCATCTTTAACAACGACTGGCTGAGACCACGGAACATTCACATCTGGCGTTCTCCAATCATTAGTTCGGAGTACTGGAAAGCGGCTCATATCAGCGACTTGACTAAAAGCAGGCAAACTAATACTGCTCAAAGCAACAAAACAAGATAATGCTAAAACGCTCAATTTCATAATGGTCAAGATGTCTATCGAAGGGTTAACGGGATAGCAAGCTTTAGATTTAGGTGCTGCTACAGTAGAATACCCATGTTTCAGGACAAAACTATACGAATCCCTAGTCGATAAATTCAAAAAAACTTAAGAGTCAGCAGAATGTTGGAACCAATCGGCTAAATCCTGGCTGGTGCTAAAATTCAACAGATCTTCACCGAGTTGCTCTAATTGATCGATCGGCATTGTTTTCTTCACCACTAAGCTTTTCAACCACTGCCAAGCTAAATATCCTCCTCGATCGCCCCCAAAGCTTTCAAATTCTCCTGTTGGGCATTGGTCAAACCCTGTACTGCCCAAATATTCATCCCTTCATAGGGCCTGGGCGACCTAAGTATTTTCACACATTCCCCTGTTTCGATATCCCATAGTCTAACAGTGGCATCAGCACCAGAGCTGGCCAGCAACTGCTGATCGGCAAGACTGTTGCCCGGCACAAAAGCCACCGCAAAAACACTGTTCTCGTGTCCCTCTAACACCTTCAAACATTCCCCAGTGTGAATATCCCACAGTCTGACGGTGCGATCAAAACTGCCACTCGCTAATATTTGGCCATCTGGGCTAAAAGCCACCGACCAGACAAATTGAGTATGACCACACAACAGCTGGAAACAGTCACCGGTAGCCACATCCCACAGCCCAATCGATCGATCAACACTCCCGCTAGCTAACAGATCACCCCCAGGGCTAAAGGCGATCGAACAAATCGCCAGCTGATCTGCCTGCCAAGTTTGCAGACAAGCCCCGGTTTGCACATGCCAAAACTTAATCATTCGATCGAAGCCAGCACTAGCCAAAATATCTGGCTGGGAACTAAAGGCTACGGACATCACCCAATGGCAATGCTCCGTCAAGATTTGTAAACATTCACCGCTGTAAACATCCCACAGTCTAATGGTGTGATCGCTGCTGCCACTGGCCAGCCGGTGACCATCGGCACTAAAAGCTACTGACCAGATTTCGTTGGTATGGCCAAATAAATTGCGGCGGCACTGGCCATTTTGGACAGTCCAAAGCTTGATGGTCGGATCAGCCATACCACCACCACCAGCCAAGAGTTGACCATCTGGACTCGCCGCCACTGCTCTAATGGCATCAGTATGACCTCTAAAACTGATATATTGACCATCCTGAATATTCCAGAGTCGCACGATCTTGTCAAAGTAACCACCGGCCAGCAGCGGGTACGGGCTGGGCACCAAGGCGATCGAAAAGAGAGTATTGACGTAACCCTGTAAAACCCGCAAACACTGGCCAGTATCTAAACTCCACAGCCTAATGGTGCGGTCATCACCGCCGCTGGCAATGACGTGATGAATTGGATCAAAAGCCATTGCCCAAATCCAATTCTCATGGCCAAGCAACGTTTGGACACAGCGGCCAGTCGAAATATTCCACACCCGGATCGTGCGGTCTTTGCTGCCACTGATCAGCAGACCACTATCATGACTAAAGGCGATCGATCGCACTTCATTGTGGTGCCCTACTAGAGTTTTTAAGCAATCACCAGTAGACACATCCCAGATTTTAATAGTGTGATCATCACTACCGCTAGCCAGCATTCTGCCATCGGGGCTGAAGGCCACCGACCAAACCCAACCTTGATGACCTACCAAAGTTTGCCAGCAGTGACCCTGGTGGCCATCATGAATCCGCCAGAGCTGAATAGTTTGCTCTGAACCACCACTCGCTAGCATTTGACCATCTGGGCTAAAAGCTAAAGATTTAACATCGTGAGGTTTGGTGTCATCTTGATACTGCCAGCTATTCAGATATTCTCCGGTGTTGACATCCCATAGCCTGATGGTGCAATCATCGCTACCACTAGCCAGCATTTTTCCATCTGGGCTAAAGGCTACCGAGTAGACCCCTTGGGTATGGCCAGTGAGAGTTTGGAGACAAACACCGGTATGAACATTCCACAGCCGCACGGTGCCGTCAAAACTACCGCTAGCCAACAGCTGATTATGTGGGCTATAGGCAACCGCTTGCACCCAATTGGTGTGACCTTTTAAGATCAACTGAAGTTGATGAGTGCGCGCATTCCACAACCGAATATCGCCATTGAAATCGCCGCTCGCCAGACATTGACCATTGGGGCTAAAAGCTACGGAGTGAATGCTGCCGAAGGTTTCGGTGAAAACAGACTTGGCCAAATCGGCGTTAGCAAAATTAGTATTGTGTAAGTTTACGCCCAGCAGATCAGCTTGCCAAATACATAGATCAGAAAAATTGTAGCCACTCAAATCAATTTGTAGTTGCCGGAGCAGATTGATCAGATTACCACCTCCGTAGCTGCTGGTATCGGTAAATTCATTGCGCAGCTTGACTAGCAGCCGATCGAGTTGTTCCTTGGTTTCTGCTCTCGATCGCAGTCTGCCGAGTAGTTGTTCAGCGAGGGGAGCCAAAATCATGCGTTCTTGACTAGCCCGGAGATAGTCTTGGGCTTGTGCCTGGATTAGCGCATGGCTATTAAAAATTTCTAAATTTAGAGTAATAATCTCCTCGCAAACCTTTTCAATCAGTACAGTGGTCACATACTCCATCACTACTGGTTGCAAAGTAAAGCTCCCCGATCCTTTCTCAATCAGACTGCGACGGGTGAGGGATTGTAGAGCACCCAACACTTGCGACCGCCAACCACTCGGCAGGAAATTCGCCAGCAATTCGGCGATCGACATCGCTTCGCGCTGAATTGCTAGCCAGTACAGCACTTGCTTCTCCATGGAAGAAAGGCGATCGAATTGCTGAGCTAGTAGAGCATTGATCCCATCAAATAAGATCACCCCCTGTTCTAAAAATGCGGTAATGCTGCCGTCGAATAGATCCCGGATAGTAGTTGCCGCGATTTTAATTGCTAACGGGTTACCGGAGTAATACTGCTGTAGCTGTTCCCAATCACTCGGCGTAGTCACATGACAACCATTAGCCATACTAATCGCTTGCACTTCTGGGGTACTTAAGCCAGATAAATCCAGAGCACGCACGGCTGTGGACTCCCCTTCCAGGGGGATTAAAGTTTTAGGTTTCTCCCGACTGGTTAATAGTAAGCAACTATGATGCAGTTCGGTGCCGATCCGGCGGAGTAGTTCACTATAACCGGCATAACCCTCGCGATAGTCGCCTGGGGATGAACTAGATAGTGAATTGGTAACAAATTGGTCAGCGAGAATAGATTCAAAATTATCCAAAATGATTAGACAGCGCGCAGTCTGCAAATATTCCATTAGCTGCGAGATCTGAGCATCTAAGGTACCTGCCAGCCCAGTCTGCTGTTGACTAGAAAGAATGGCAATAAGATGAAATAGCACTTTGTTCAGCGGTGGGGCGTTGCGGAGCGATTGCCAGATAACGTAATCAAAGCGAGGGGGAATGGACGATGCTTGTTCTGAACTTAAATCAGAACTTAACACTGAACACTGCGCATTTGCGGCTAACTTGTGGGTGAGTTTGGTAGCTAGGGATGTTTTGCCGATCCCGCCCATCCCCACTATTGAAATAATCCGACAATTAGTAGTCCAATTTTCTAATTGCTGGAGTTCTGTGGCGCGCCCTTGAAAAGCGGCAACATCAATCTCCCCATAGTGATGTTGATTGCTGAGCAACGGAAGAACTGGTGCGATCGATAAATCTTTTCCTGGAGACGCTGCCCGATCTTCTGCATCAACTAATTCCGGTTCACGGTTAATCTGCCTCCGCAACACTGCCTGTAAATTATTTTTAGTGACAGGCTCGCCTAAAATCTGGGTCAGTTGTCGCCAAAGTTCGGAGCCGACATCACGAATGTATCCAGTATCATAGCCGATGCGCTCAGCCATATTGGGATAGGTATGCCCTTCCCAGGAGTGACGAAACACTTGCTCTTGAATATCGCGAAGACTTTGTTCTTGAAGCAGCGTATCAAGTAATGCTAGGGCTTCATCTGCTGTCATAGGAGAAGGCCATGAAAGACTTTATCCCCATTCTAGTCTAGATATTTCCGATCTTTTCCGATCGCCAACACCAGACTTTCTCCGATCTTTTCTGGCTGCCGGTTCCATGATGGTCAGATATTCTCAAGATATCAAGATCAATGCTCACAGCACGATATTTTTTCACAGCTTAAATATGCACCATGATTTTTCCAATCCTTTTAACTTAACCAGAGGCCAAACCATGACATCCGCGCAATCACAGCCCGTCCAACCCAATCAATTTTTACTCAGTGGCTATGACGCAGGTATTTCTTACGAAACCACTAGCTTTAACGGAACACCGCGCTTTGCGCTCACCCGCCAAGGTCAGACCCTCAACTTTAGTGCTGAGGAGATTGTAACCGAACAAACGCAACTGGGTCAGATGGTTACAGTTAATTTAGGTGGTAACCGCCAAGCCTTACACACAGTGGAAACCCTGACTCTGCTGATTCCGGCGATTAGTTTACCAGTAGCGACTAAAACGGCTCCACTCCAAACGATCGCGATTGTCAGCCGTCGATCGCCTGCGGTCAAAGTTGCTGGTCAGGCTCAGAATTACATGACTCTTTGTTTATCTGGGACTGCTAATCAGCTTGATTTTTAAAAAAAGACTTTTTGGCTGGTGAGCACTGCCCAACAGCTAAGACTCATGCTGTGCATTCAAAATAAATAATTCAGGAAAAGAATTTATGACATTGCCAGACGAAAGATTTTCAGTTCATCCAGATATTTTGGATAACGCTGATCGTCCGCCCACCGAGATTGTGACCATTCGTCCCGAGCGGGCTACGCAAACCCGGCAGCAGTTGCCCTATTTTATCGGAATTTCGGCTAGCACAGCTGGCGCTCAAGGTATTTCGATGAATCTGGTAATGATTCCACCGGGGGGAGCAGCCACCCCCCATTACCACCATAGCTATGAAACGGCCATCTATCTCCTGCAAGGCCAGGTAGAAACTCTGTATGGTCAAGGACTTAGCCAATCGATCGTCAATGAAGTAGGAGATTTTATTTTCATTCCGCCCAACGTCCCTCACCAGCCGCGTAATTTGAGTGACTCGGCACCAGCCTATGCCATTGTGGCGCGCAATGATGCTAGCGAGCAGGAAAACGTAGTGCTCTACGATCCAACCTTAGAGCAGGCCGCAGACTAGGTAGAAGAATGATGAAAAATCCTTTTAGATACTCTTTTCAACCATCAGCTAACCACGATCGCCTTTATCAATTTTGGGATCGATCGCAAGGACTGTGGTTATCGAAACTGACCAAGGTTACTCTTAGTTTTTTAGATGAGCCAGAACTAGATACTTTTCAGCAGATCCAGCCGCTGGCCAAGCCAGATTTTGGGGTCAGAATGGCTTGGGAATACCAAACCAAAGCAGAAACTGGACAAATGAATTGGTGTGTGGATGCCATGCAACCCGGTTTAATTTTTACTGACAAAAGTGTTGCTGCCGATAGTCTACCGGCTATCTATCGTTATCAAATGGTGGACGACCATATTTTGATTACAGCAGCTGGTGAAATCGAGGAACATACCACTTTAGAGAACGACTGCCGCCGCTTGCGCGAGCTGAAACACCAGGGTAAGTTAATGCGGCGGTTTTGGGAAAATAGATTTAATGCTTGAGGGCAACACTATGATCAAAATTGTCTGGAGAAATTACTTGATGCAAAGCTTGCTAGGAGCCGGACTAGTGATCATGAGCATCGCTACGCTCCTGACCAACCAAAATCATTCTGGCAGCACTTTAGCTAAACAATTGCCCATAGCTAATCTAGCCAATCCTCAAAAAACCTGTGAGGCAGCAGGGAGTGAACCAATGATGCGCACTGAATTGTTCTTGGGCTTAAGAAAGCCCAATGGTACGACAGTTAATAATGCTGAATTTCAGCAATTTCTCGATCGAGAGATCACGCCCAGATTTCCAGATGGCTTTACCTTGCTGACTGGTCAAGGCCAATTCAAAAATGCCCGTGGTGTGATTTTGGCAGAGCGCACCCAGCTCTTGATCTTACTTTACCCGGTGGCAACGACTAGCAGCCAGCAGATCGAGCAGATTCGCCAAGCCTACACCAGTGCTTTTCAGCAGCAGTCGGTGCTGCGCGCCGATGAGCTATCTTGTGCTTCTTTTTAAGTTATTAGTCCTGCCAGCTCGACCCCGCGCCGGCTGAGCACCATCTCGATCGATCATCAACATCATAGATCCAAGTAGATCCGATCTTTTCTGACTACCAAGAACAGACTGTTCCTGATCTTTTCTGGCTGACTCTTCGAGAGTAGCAACCTATGCTAAAGACAGGTGATAAGTAACTACAAAAGATCTTCACCTTGGCCAATCGCTATTACAAGCAAGGCCGCCACCGCAAACATCTCAATTTTCTAAACGTTGGAGATTCTTAAATTATGTCTATCAATATAGCCTGCTGCCGCATTACTATCCACCTATGGCAACCCCTGCGGCAATGGATCGATCACCTACCCGTTGATAACCAGCATTTTGCTCACCAGGTTTGCCAGCTGATCCCTGCTCAATGTCCCTTCGAGCGTGACCTGAACATTTTTGGTCACCATCTAATTCATATTCCGCCACTGTGTCAGCTTAATCCGCTGTACGAAGAGTTAGTCACGTTAAGATTTCGGGCGCTTTGCTATCTAGCTGATGCCGGAGAGCCAACCCTCAACTAATTAGCTCAAAAACACCCTAAAAATTCAAGTCCAGTTTAACTACATTATTCAGGAGAAATAACATGTCTACAGCAGCCAATAAAGCCATTATTCGTCGCTTTTACGAAGAAGTTTTTAATCAGCGCAACATCGAGGCGATCGATGAATTAGTCCATCCAAAGTTTTTCAATCATGATCCTACCCCAGCGGCATCACGAGATCCGGAGTCGATGAAGCAATTCATTAAAATTCTGACTACAGCATTTCCCGATCATCATCATGCGATCGAAGATCTAATTGCCGAAGAAAATAAAGTCGTGATGCGCTGTACCCTCACCGCCACTCATCAAGGCCAGTTCCCCGGATTTCTGGAGATGCCGCCCACTGGTAAGTCGATCTGTCAGCGCCAGATTCACATTCTGCGCATCCAAGACAGTCAGGTAGCTGAGCATTGGGTGGTGCGAGACGACTTGGCTATGATGCAGCAGCTGGGTTTAATCCCTATGCCAGCAGCAGCCTAGATTCATCAAAAACAAATTGAAAAATAATGGGGTCTTATGATTCATCACATCTCGGTCGCGGTGCATAATCCACTACACGTTAGCCAAGTACTGGCTGAGATATTACAAGGACAATCCGTTCCCTTTCCTGGTCATCCCCATAGCTATGTAGCTCTGGCTCTAGATTCACCAGGAACAATGATTGAACTGCATCCGTTTGGCACCGCCTTTTTTCCGGGCGAAAAAGCCGAGGTAGCCGTTCAACTACAACCATATGCGGCAGCTGCCGAATACAGTGCCAACCACACCGCTATTTCGGTGCCGGTGAGTATGACTCAACTACAAGCCATTGCCGATCGAGAAAGTTGGCGGATGGCCTATTGTCAGCGGGGCGAAGCTTACTTCGATGTCATTGAGTTCTGGATCGAAAATCAATTGCTTATCGAGTTTTTACCCCCAGAAATTGTTGATAAATATCTGGCTTTTATGGAACCGCAGGCATTAATGCAAACCGCCCAAGCGCTCCTAGCCGAGTCAGCCACTGCCAGCTAACGATCAGAACAACTCAGGGCAACTATCAATATTGATGGTTGCCCTCACCAGATTCAAAAATCATTCACTATTTGCTCCTCAAGGAATTCTGTCATGAATAACATCAAAATTTACAGCGCGGTGCTTTGTCCCTTTGCCCATCGATCAAGGCTGACCCTTCTCGAAAAAGGCCTGTCATTTGAAGCGATCGAAATCGATCTGAAAAATAAACCTGCTGACTTTCTGGAAATTTCTCCTTACGGCAAAGTACCCGTTCTGACACATGGTGACCAGTACCTGGGGGAATCGGCGATCATTAATGAATATCTGAATGAAGTTTTTCCCAATCCACCACTATTACCCGTAGATCCATTGCAGCGAGCGCAAGCTCGGATTTGGATTAACTTTGCAGATACGCGGCTATTTGCTACTACTGGTCGCCTGTTGTATGGCGCGACGGCACCATCCCCAGCCTTGGCCGAGCTAGCTGAGCATTTGCTATTTATGGAGCGAGAAGGATGGCACCAACTAGCGCATCGTGGTTCTTATTGGTTAGGCAGCGAGCTGAGTTTAGTGGACTTGACCTTTTATCCTTGGTTCGAGCAAATTTGTGTGTTAGAACACTTTTGGGGTTTTCAATTACCCGCCGGACTAAAGCGCCTGCAGCAATGGCAAGCCGTGATGGCTCAGCGGGCTTCGGTTAGATCGATCGCCAAACCTCCAGAATTTTATCTCGAACATTATGGGCGGCTACTGCAATCGCTGCCCGGAACAGCCCCAAAATAACTACACCTAATTTCAGGTAGGTACTAAATGAAAGCTACAGAATTTGAGGATGTTCTACAGTTCTGGTTTCCCCCTCTACCCAGTGGTGATCCAGAGGCACTAGTTCGACGCTGGCAGTAGTGGTTTCGGGGTGGCGGTAATCGGGAAATTATGGAACATTTTGCGCCGCTATTAGAACGGGCGATTCGAGGCGAACTCGCTGATTGGTCTCAGGAACCGCGATCGCGGCTGGCTCTGATCATTGTCTTAGATCAGTTCTCCCGGGTGATTTATCAGGGTTCAGCGCTAGCCTTTGCCCAAGACGAGCAAGCCTGTGCCCTGACGATCGAAGGGATTGAGATTGGCCACTACGCCGCTCTCGCTACCCCCGGGGAAAAGACTTTTTTCTTTTTGCCCCTGTCTCATGCTGAACAGAATTGGGCGAGAAATCAAGAGCTGGTGGTCAGCTTGGCCGATGAGCTAGTGGCCACCGCCCTCCCAGAACATCAGGCCATGTTAGAGTTCTCTGCGGCTCAAGCCCATCGGCATCGGGAGGTGCTCAACAAGTTTGAACGACATCCTCATCGAAATGAATTGTTGGGCAGGCGATCGACTCCAGCTGAATTAGAGTACTTAGCTGGCGGTCAGCTGATTCACACCCGACCATTGCCGCCTAATTTGGCCAAGTATTTGACTAGGGATTGATCCTGATCCGGAATAACGAGATGGCAAACTCTAGATTTAGGTGCTGCTACGATAGATACCGTGGTTTTAACCATATTTCAGGACGAAACCATCTAAATTCCTAGTCGATAAATTCAAAGAAGCTTAAGAATCGGCAGAACGCTGGAACCAATCGGCTAAGTCCTGACTAGTGCTAAAACCCAATAGATCCTCACCGAGTTGCTCTAAATTGATTGATCGGCAACTTCCCAATTCTCACCACAATCTCCTCAAAAACCTGACCAACCCGACGATTCAGCTGTCGAATGGCCAATTCAGCTTTACCTCTGGCTTCGCTCATTCTTTCAATACTGGTGATGTAAGGCATATTTTGATCTCCTTCGTAGATAGCTAAATCATTTCTAAAAGCTTCTTCCAGCTCTGACGGCAGCGTAAGCACCCAATCAATAAACCGAAACAGGTCGATAATTTCCTGGCGGCTATCTCGCTGTTCATACAACATCGTCGTCAATACAAACTTCCGTCTTCGGCGACGCTGCTGACTTTCCTTGCCCTTGGTAGCTTGAGCTGCTAAGTGAGCCTGTACCACCACGGCAAAGGGAAAAAGAAGGCCATAAACTGAGGAAAATAGGATTCGAGGATTTCTTTCCAGGGGGAATCAAAGGGAGTTGTCATAACATTGCAAAGAAATCCAAAGAATTACAGTTTGTTTGGCTAGCGAATTTTAATGAGATTGATTTTGGTGCCGATCGAACTTCCCCGGATGCAAGCTCTGAAAATACAAACCGCCCACCATCGCCATAAAAACCACATAAGCCAAAAGTTGCAAAGTGTAAATTCGATCGCGATAACCCAACAACACTTTTAGAAATACCCCCGGCACGCCTCGATCGGATAAAAATTCATGCAAATCCCACACCTGCTGTCCCAAATTGCACACTGCCGGATCAGCCGATCGACAAATACTCTGTGCCGGATGCAACTGCGACCAATAACCCGCCGCCAAATCCAAATGTTGCAGCGTTGAAACTACCAGCCCGGCCACAATTAACAGCAAAATTACGCCCATCACCTGAAAAAATTGGCGGAGATTAATTTTAATTCCCCAGCGAAATAACAACAGCGCCAGTAGTGCTGCTGTCAGTAAACCACCAACCACTCCACCTACCGTACTCCAACCAGGATCGGCCTGAGAAACTGTAAACAAAGCTGTCTCCAAGCCCTCTCTCAAAATAGCGATCGATACCAACCCTAAAATTGGCCAGCCCGATGCTTGCTCTAAAGCTCGATCGACTTCTCCGACCACCTGCGCTCTTAGACCCCGCGCTTGAGTAGTCATCCAAATCAGCATCCAGCTCAACATGCCAATCGTCACTAAACTGGTACCACCCTTCCACAGCTCTTGCCAGACCAAAGTGTCTGATCGATCAATCCGCGCCAAATAAGCCGTCAAAAAATTCAGCAGCCAGCCACCAGCTGCACTCAGAGCGATTCCTGCGGCCACGCCTGCATAAACCCAGCGGTAGAGAGACTTTTGACCCGCCTTCGTCAGACAAGCCAACACAATCCCCACCACCAAGGCCGCCTCGGTACCTTCCCGTAGAGCAATCGCAAACACTGGCAACGCGGCAGTCCAGTCCATCATTACTAATCCGCAAAAACATCACGATACAGGTCTTCTGGATTCGGTTCAGGGCTGCTTTCCGCAAACTCCACCGAATCGTCGACAATGGCTTGAATTTCCTTGTCAATTTCCTTAAGTTCCTTCTGGGAAGACAGCTCGTGCTCGATCAAGTATTTAGCAAACATTTTGATCGGATCGCGAGCGAACCAAAAATCTTTTTCTTCCTGGGAACGCAACTCATCCGGATCAGCCAGCGAGTGGCCACGAAAACGATAGGTCAAAGCTTCGATCAAGGTTGGACCTTCGCCCGCCCGTGCCCGCCGCACCGCTTCTTTAGCCACCCGATAAACAGCCCGCACATCCATTCCATCAACTTCGATCCCCGGCATCCCAAAAGCGGCACCCTTGGTGTAAATCTCTGGGATCGAAGTCGCCCGTTCATGGGACATGCCGATCGCCCACTTGTTATTTTCCACCACAAAAATAGCTGGCAGCTTCCACAGCGCCGCCATATTCAAGCATTCAAAGAATTGACCATTATTGGCAGTTCCATCTCCAAAAAAGCTAGCGGACACTAGATCATGGCCAGGGTCATTTAATGCTTCCCGGCGATATTTGCTGGCAAAAGCTGCGCCAGTGGCAACCGGAATGCCTTCAGCGATAAAGGCATAGCCCCCCAACAAGCGGTGTTCCGCTGAGAACATATGCATAGAACCACCCCGGCCTCTACTACAGCCTGTCTCTTTGCCAAATAGCTCGGCCATTACTTCCCGTGCTGGCACCCCGGCACTAAGGGCGTGTACATGATCTCGATAGGTACTAGAAACATAGTCTTGACCGGGGCGCATCGCTTTAATGACCCCCGAAGAAATGGCTTCTTGACCGTTATAAAGGTGCACAAAGCCAAACATCTTGCCCCGGTAGTACATTTCGGCACACTTGTCTTCAAACGTGCGCCCCAGCACCATATCCCGATACAGTATTAGTCCTTCTGCGGTGGTTATTTCACCCTGTTGGGGTTGGAAGGCTGGTAAAACTCTATCTTGAACCATTGCACACTCTGTATATATCTTTAGAACATGTTAAATATCTCTTATGGATATTATTTTATGGCTTTTTGGCGTTGCTGGTGTGGTTAAAATGGCGGAAGAACTAATCATTTCATTGCTAAAATTGACACCATATTCAATAATTTATGTTTGATGTAACGCCAGCGCGTTAATATCTAGGTCAAACTTCGCATGTTGTTGTGGGTGAGTTGTGCGTATTCCACTTGATTACTATCAAATTCTCAGTGTCCCCACCGTCGCGACCATGGGGCAAATTCAGCAGGCTTATGCAGATCGTAACTTACAACAATTGCGTCATGAATATACGGCGCTAGCGATTGAGTCTCGGCGAAAACTGTTAAAAGATGCCTACGAAGTTTTGGCGCATCCGTCAGAACGTTCCCAGTATGATGCCACGCAGATGGCTGATAATCTACACTTTATCCCCGGTGAAAATCCCTTAGGCAATCTAGATTTAGACAACGATCGAGTACTCGGCGGGTTTTTGATTCTCTCGGAATTAGGCGAATATGAGCAAGTGCTATCGATATCTTGGCCACTGATTGGGAGTGATCAGGCACTCTCCAAAATCACCAATATTGCTGACCTAGAAGAAACCAGAACAGCCTTAAACTTAACAGCGGCCTTAGCCCTTTTAGAACTAGGACGAGAACGGTGGCGGCAGAACGAGCCAGAAAATGGTTGTACTGCTCTAGAAACAGGTATCAAGTTACTGCGGCAACAGAATGTTTTTCCCACTGTCCAGGCCGAAATCCAGAAAGAACTACATAAGTTTCGACCACAGTACATTTTATCCCTCCTAACGAAGAATAGTAATGATGATGATGCCGCAACACGCCAACAGGTGATCAGTCTGCTGCAAGAACTAGTCGAAGGCTGTAGCGGTAGACAAGGATACATGACTTACGGCATGACCCAAGATGGTTTTATTGCCTACATCGATCAGATTCGTCAATATCTGACCACTACCGAACAACAGAGCCTGTTTGAGGGGCCAGCCATTCGCTTAGGCGATCCAGTTTTTACTTATCTGTTGGTCTATGCGATGGTGGCACGCGGTTTTCACTATCGGATGCCCGAATTAATTTACCGCGCTCATCAGCTGCTGCTCCAAAACCTCAGCCGTCTCCAAGATGTTTTTATTGAACAAGCCCTCTGTCATCTCCTGCTCGGACAACAGGCGGAGGCCAACAGCGCTCTCAGTCGCAGCTGTGATCAAGAATCCTTGGGATACATCCGCAAAAACTCCCCCACCGACAACGATCTAATTCAAGGACTATGTCGCTATAGTGAACTGTGGTTTCAATCTCAGGTTTATCCCCACTTTTTGGATCTGAACCAGCAGCAAGCTTCTCTAAGCAAGTATTTTGATGACAAGCAGGTACAGGTCTATCTAGATGATTTGCCTCAGACCGAACCGGTAGCAATGCCTGAAATGATTGATGCCCAAACGGTCTTCAGTCAAGTGCCCGCTACGACTGGGTTCACTAAACGCCAAAATGCTGAAGCCAGTACAGTGCCAATCATTTCTTCGATCGGAATGACCGAACCAATTAAAGCTAGTGAAACGATGGGAGACTTCCCCCAAGCCGAGCGAATCGGTTATTCAGAGCCAGAAATTACTTGGGGTAAATCCCCATCTGGAAATGTTGTCCCTTTTGAACGGCCTTTCAAAAAGCGTGACTCCCTGCCCCCCAACGTCGTGGAGCTAGATGGTACCAACCACAACCCACTACTGGATCAGTTTGATGATGCAACTGGTGGTAAATTAACGGCGATTAAGGGCAAAGACAAAAACTTAACCCGTCGTCCTAGAATGATGACTAATAACCGGCGAAGACGCCATGACCTACGCTTTTTGCTGTGGTTGATTACGGGCAGTATTATTGGTTTGATCGGCCTGTCCATCACTATCTTATTGTTGGTCAACTCTACCAAATGGCAAGGACAGAATTCAGTGGCGACCAGTCCCCGCAAGTCAGCGGTGGCGATCGTACCTCCAGCTTCATCGATAGCCTTGCCGGTGAAACCGTCACCCCAGTTAGCAACTCTATTAGCTCCCAATACTGCCCAAGAGTTAATCGAAGCTTGGCTAAAAGTCAAGGCTAATTCACTCTCCAAACAATATGATGTTCGTTCTTTAGAACGAGTGCTAGCTGAACCAGCTCTAACCAAAGCCCAAGGACGCGCTCAAGATGCCAAGGCTGATGGCTCCTACTGGAAATATCAACATCGAGTGAATCAGGTGCAATTGCAGGCGGCTGATCTGAAGCAGCCCGGTTCTAGAATAATAAATGCCACTGTCGCAGAAACTGCTGATTACTTCGATCGAACAGGTCAGCGCAATGCTAACGAGTCTTACAAGGAGACTATCCGGATTAAGTATGAATTATTGAACAAAGGTGGTCAGTGGTTAATTAAGAATATGACTGTCATGCAGTAATGATCGAAAGTCTATTCCAAGCTTATACGCCGCTGCTATTTTGGACTGGAATCGGCTTCTGGCTGGTCAGATTTCTCCCCAAAGAATTCCCCCATTTTTTGGGGCGAGGTTTATATTGGGTGGGCGTACCCTGCGAAATTTTTGCTTTGGCACGGCAAATTGGTGATCTAGAAAGCACCAAGCTCGCGCCAGTAATTGCCGCCAGTTCGATTTTACTAGGATTAGCTTTAGGAGGTATTAGC
Source organism: Synechococcales cyanobacterium (assembly GCA_043755575.1). Classification (GTDB taxonomy): domain Bacteria; phylum Cyanobacteriota; class Cyanobacteriia; order Cyanobacteriales; family Chamaesiphonaceae; genus JAAFHZ01. The sequence goes on along the minus strand of JAYUSR010000225.1, from coordinate 2,078 downwards.
CTCTATTTTGGCTGCCGATCCAACGCTCTACCCCAGCTAGAGCGTCCAGAATTGCAAGGTAGTTGGTTACTGTGTTCAATGCTGGGTAATACTGGTTTTATTGGTCTATCGGTGGTGCCATTTTTAGTTAGTTCTGAGCATCTGGTGTGGGCGGTATTTTATAGCGTCACCCAAAACGTTTTTGGTACTTATGGTTTGGGGGTTTTGGTATCTAGCTTTTATGGTCGGCAAGTTGGCAGCAGCAGGCCCTGGTGGGAATTACTCAAAGATTTAGTGACGGTTCCTTCGCTGTGGGGATTTTTGCTAGGATTTTCTACCCGTTCATGGTCTTTGCCAACAGCCATCGAAACTGGTTTGCAGGGATCGGTATGGGTCGTAATTGCAGCGGCTTTTGTATTGATGGGAATTCGGCTCAGCCAGATAGAAGGCTGGCAGAGCCTAAAGCTGGCGCTATTACCAGCAGTGCTCAAAACAATCGTGATGCCCGGAATTCTGGGACTAGTTCTGCTGACTTTGGATATCCCTCAACCAGCACGACTGGCGTTAGTGGTGATGGCGGGTGTGCCCTCTGCTTTTGCCGCCTTGATTTTGTCGGAAGAATACGATCTCGATCGAGACCTAGTGGCTAGCAGTATTATCAATAGCACTGGGATCTTTTTAATGATGCTCCCAGTGTGGATTTATTTATTTAGCTAGATTTTTATCTAGAAACTGGTTTGCCGTTAATCGTAGTCGTGCTATTAGTGTTTTGGCTTTGTTTTAAGCGCCAGCCCTGAGGGGTCTTTACCCACAAGTCTTTATAGGTATTTTGGCTAACAATCTTGCTTTTCCCAAAAGTTAAATCGGCTCTTTGTTTAATCAAAACGTTGGCATTAGTACTATCGGCGCTAAAGTCTTGAATGGCAATTTGATTTTTTACCACCTTAACGGGAGCAGGCATAATTGAGCTGTAGTACTGGCGCATTTCTCCAGCTGTGCGCTGGGTACCTTTGTCATCGATGCCGATGTAGTCGCTGGTAAAGTAGCTGGTGGCACTTTTAACATCTTTGCGGATGATCGCCGAAGCAATTTTATTGTAAGTACTTTGAATTTCTTGCTTGGCACTAGATTGATTGGCCGCCATCACGGATAGAGCGGGAATAGAAATTGCCAAAGCGGTAGCAGCCAAGAAAATGTGAGAAGTGCGATGGTGCATGGGATTTAGCAAAAAAATTAACAAGTCTGTTTTCTGGACGACCGATTGTGTTGATGGGTTCCGGCCTGAAAAACCACCTGCCAAAAAGCCTAGACAGTAGATATTTGCTGCCTAGGCTTTTTTTACTAATTCAATCTGCTAACTTCTAGCCTTTTTTACCAAAAATTCCGGATTTGAAGCCGTCAAATTCGCTACCTAATTCTTCCCGAGTGGAAGCTTTGAGCAAATAACGATACACAAACCAAGCAGTGTATCCAATTCCTACCATTTCAAAAGTAGGTGCTAAGAGAGGAATCTCGTTAATAGCAGACAAAATTGCCAGGGTTAGTTTCAAGCCTACGATGCTGCCTAAAACTACCCCAACAACAGTAACAGCGCTTTTATTGTTGGCATAAAATTCTTTTACATAGCCGGGGAGTTCATTGACTACACCCATGGCCTGCTTAACTACGTCCGGCATATTCATATCGTCGCCAGATAGTTTAGATAGAGTACCAGTGGTACTCGTATTTAGACCCAGATTGGCTGGAACTTCTGCGGTAACGGTTTCTACAACCTTTTGTACTTCTTCTTTCATTTCGCTCATAGTTCTATCCTTATCTTAAGGTGATATTTAAGGAGGCCGAATTTTTTCATTCTATCATGATGATTTTTTATTCTTGGCATTCGATCGATCACCATTCCCACAGCCAGCTCTCTCCACTCCAAGTATTAAAGTCGCTGAAGTGGTTGATTCAGAAATGATCCCAGCAATTAAAAAGCCTTCTGCTGTCAGCAGAGAGCTTAACATAATTTATTTAAACGGACTTAGACGGCAGCTAGAACTGGGATAGCTGCGGATATTTCTGCTGATTTATCTTGGCTCCACAGAATTTCGCAAGAG
>JAYUSR010000224.1:0-3320 GCA_043755575.1 Synechococcales cyanobacterium | reverse complement strand
CAGAATATAAGCTTATTTGGCCTTTCTCCGGAAAAGATTGCCAGTTACATTGGTAAAGATGGAGACATTAACTTTAATACCGTGTTTAATGATGTCTCTCAAATAGTTAAAGATGTTTTGACCACAGATCGCAAGACAGCAGGAGACGCAATAGCTGACCATAATCAAGACAGGTCGGAGGTGTCTCACGAAGCCAATACAGTATCAACTGCTAAGAGTTTAAAATTCTTTCAAGACAACGCTGACCAAATTCAGCAAACAACTGCTGACAACAAAACGGCCTCAGATTCCAGTTTAGAAGCTGCGGACAAAGCTAATAAGCTATCTGCTGCAAACGTCACTACAGCCCAGCAATTGACTAAGGCCACCTTAGATTTGGCTGCTGCCCAACAAAATCAAAACTCGATCGAAATTCAAAAAGGGCAAATAGCCCGGACAGATCGATTGAGAAGTGAGATAAATTCAGCCTTTGGAGCGAACGAAATCGAGCGGCTACAAGCCGTCGCACGACGGAGATTCTACCCAGATGCCGCAGGGAAAATGGTCGAAGGTAAGGCTGATGCTTCTACCAGAGTTTTTAATCATAAATAAGGTCTAGTGATGCTCAATTCTTTTTCACCAGTAGATGAACCAAAAGCAATCGCTACACCGATCATAACAGTTGCGCCTAAAAGTTCAAAGCAGAAGTCACTAATTTTCATGATGACTATTACTGCGACGGCTTTTTCGGCATTGTCAGCGCTTGCATCATTCTCCAATACGATATCTATTAACAAAATGAAATCAGAGGTGATGCAATCTTATGTTGTTGAGCCAGACGGCAATCGTCTAGCCATACATCAAATAACAGATCCTGCTGAAAAGGCTCAGCATATTCAGAATTTTGCAACTTGGTTTGTAGGGGGCTTGTACGATTATCGATGGTACATTGATGGCGAAAAAGGAGAAAAGATCCCCGACCCCGGCCTACCAGCTTCGGGAGGTAGGCGAATTCCTACTGCTTTGTATACAGCAACCATGGCGATGCGTCCGCAATTAGCCGTCCCATACAGGAAAAGTATTTCTCAAGTTATTTCAGAAAAAAACATCTCTGCAAGAGAATCCAGCTACTTTAAGGCAGCAGTAGGCGGTGCCTCACCCCCTGAGCCAGTTGGTAAAAATCTTTGGAAGATTTATGTGAAAGGGACTCAAATTTCTGTCGCTGAATCAGGTGAGGAGAGGCTGACTGATATATACATAGTCCTCACTATTGGTGAAATCCAACCAGTTTCTTTATCAATCGCCCAAAAAGATTACAAAGATATGGCGATGGCTAAAGCATATGCTGCAACAAGTGCGGCAGGACTACAGGTGCAGTCGTTCAAGGATCTTACTGCCAAGGCTCTAACAATTGAACCATCTACAAAACCATCAACAGGAGCAAAATAATGTTAGAAAATAAAACCTGGTCTATGAAAGATATGGATACACTTTGGTCGAAAGATGAACCAAGCAGTGAACCATTTAGTCCCGCCACTTCAATTGCCGTCGCTGTAATGAAACCAGCCCACCATAATTCTGTCTTCAAGGCTTTTGTGCTACTGGGTGGCGGCTCTGTTGTCGCACTTTTAGGATTTTTAGGATTTAGCCTAATAAATGTCAACAAGCCCCCCAAAGAGAATGTAGCCACAACGCCAGAAACCAGCGACCAGCGACCTACCGCCCAAAATGATGGATGGGAAGCAGCCGCGCAGCAATCAGCATCAGAAGCTGGTGCAGGAATTAATATTCCTGATTCTAATAAAAATAAAAAGTTGGAAGAAACGTCAAGCAGCTTACAAAAAAATGACCCTAAAGCGGCAGATTCTAAAGTGGCACCAGTACCAGTTGTAGTTAAGACTAGCTCCAGTCCGGTCACTGCTCCAGTAACAGCAAACTTGCCAGTAGCACCAAAACCGGCCTCAGTAGTCTACTCCCCACCAAAACCCATACCGATCACTAATCCCCCATCCAATCAAGATCAAGATCAGACCCGTAAAATTGGCGACCAGAAGATAGCCAAGCCAGAAGCAAAAACGGTAGCATCGTTGCCTCTAGTGTCGAAGGGAAATGTAAACCCGATCAAATACCAACCGACAAACCCGCCTGTAGCACCAAAACCAGAAGCAAGACCAGTAGTATCTTTACCATTAGCAGTGAAGCCGATTCCACCAGTACCACCAATAGCAAGACCGACAAACCCACCGGTAGCAGTAGCAACAAACCTAACCCCGGCGGCTCCTATAAGTTGGGAACAAGCATCGGCTGCTGGTATTTATGGCGGCGACTCTTCAGTAACACCTTCACCAGTTGGTGGTCTCGGGATCTCTCCTGGAAATGGAATAAAAGATTCCAGTAAGGACAGCAAGCAACAGCGGAGCAAATATGAGGGGGCTTTGTCACCGACTCTGTTACTACCGGCAGGGGCAAGTGCTAAGGGTCACACAGTAGCCCCTTATATTGCAGGGGGCGGGAAGGAGCAAAGTAGTTCTACTTTATCGATTGCGCTTGATGAAGCGATCGAGCTAGCAAGCGGCTACAGTTTCCCGGTGGGAACCATCATAAACTTTGATGTTAGCGTCCGAGACAATGGCTCGGTGGCAGCAATTAGTAAAAATGCTGATATTAAAGGAGTTGAAATTCAGATTCCAGAGGCCGCTATATCTCTAGCAGGTGCGGACAATGGCTTGTTAATGACAAAAGAGGTTAGTACTGGGGGTGACGAATTAACCAGAGCCGACATTGCTAGTTCCATCTGGGGTGCAGCAGCAGGTGCGGGCAGGGCAATCTTACAAAGCGGGAGTCAAACTACCACCAATACTGGACTCCTCGGGACAACAACCCAAACTAATAATGGCAACCCAAATACCATAGGTGGCATTATAAATGGCGCATTTACACCATTAGCTACGAATGCCCAACAGCGGGCACAGCAGACAGCAGAAAGAATACAACAGCGATCTAGGATAAACGTGATCGATGTGAATACTAAAATCAAAATATTTGTAAATGCACCTGTCCAAATTCAGATTCCAGTTAGCGGGGATCAAGCAGGAAGAACAGTAACCGGAGAGGAAGAACTACCGCCGCCACGATTAATAACCAGTAATTCAGCTCGATTGCCAGATAGTGAAAAATCACTACCACTGCCAAATCAAAAGGGATTAGTAGTTCAACCAGCGCCGCTGCCACAAGTGCAGTCATTAGTGGTCATACCAGTAACAAATCAACCAACGGTAACACCACTGCTGGTCAGTCCTCCAAAGACTCGTATTAGTAGACCCTGGTAATTCCAATGTTAA
>JAYUSR010000223.1:0-3324 GCA_043755575.1 Synechococcales cyanobacterium | reverse complement strand
GGGCATTGTCGATCGCGGCCTGCTGGCTCTCTTGCTGCTTGGATATTTCAGCTAGCTTTAGGCGAGTAGTCTCTAAATCAGCCTGCTGCTCCCCTAGCCTTTCATTAGCCTTGAGCTGAGCAACTTCGGCAATGCCAGCGGCGATCGCGGCGGTTTCGGCGGCAATTCTGTTTTTGGTGATACTGACAATTTCATCGGCGGCTTTTTTCCGGGTAGCCGCCTCAAGTCCGCCGTCATTCCGGATCTTAGCCAGCTCATCAATTGCCCCTTCGTTGCTTTGTTGCCCAGTTTCAATCAATTCTTTGATCTTGCCGATTCTGGAATTGTAAAGGGATTCGATCGCGTCTTTAGCCTGAGTCCTGATTTCCAGCTCAGCCTTAGTACTACCATTGATAGCTTCCAGCTCCGATCGAGCAGCTTCAATATTAGTGTATTTGGCCTTTACCCCCGATTCAGCCAGCTTTATACTATCTGCCAATGCTTGCTTGAATTGGGCAGGATCGCCATTCCCCTGTTTGTTAATTAAGTCTCTTGCCTGCTTAACCCGTTTAGCATATAACTCCTGAGTCGCGCCTAAATCTTCGAGTGATTTGGCCTCTAATTTGATGCCGCCCGCATTCTTTTCGCTCGCAGCAGCCTGAGCTTCGGCGGCTTTCACTAAATTATTCCGCTGCTCAATGATGGCCGGATTATTGGCTTGCACCTTGCTAATTTCTGCGGCCTCTTCTTTGGCCTGATCACCCAATATTTTACTGGCAGTCAAAAGCATTCTGCGCTGCTTAATTTGTTCCTCGGACAATGGGATTCCGGCATCTTCTATTTTTTGCAACTTCCGCAGCTCGATACCATTTTGCCCGATCGCATCTTGCAGTTTTAGAAGCTGTTCACCATACTGCTCTAAAGCCCCGATCGCGTCAGCATTGCCCTGGTAATTAATAGCATCGTTGATTTTACCCAGCCCTTCCAAGGTGAGACTAAGTGTTTGGATCGCTGGCTTCAACTGCTCTTGCACTACTTGGGCTACCAATATAGTGCCGTCGATCGCTGCCTTAAATAATGTGGAGATGATCGGAGCCAATTTCGTGGCCGAATCCTCGATCGCCCTAAATATTGGCTCAAACCGATCAAGCGCCCCCAGGCCACCGGCAGCCGATTCCGACAACCCCCGGAAAAAGTTGGTAATGGCTGTCTCGTTCTTTTTGAGGTACTTTTCTACTTGGTCGAGAGCCTTGATGATTGGTTCTAGCAGTGGCTGGCCAGATTCCCGGCCTATTCGTTGGCCAAGATCTAGGATGTTACTGCCAATGCCCTCGATCGATCGCGCCGCCAACGCATTGCCAGCTACAAAGGTTTCTAGGCGTTTGTTCAACTCATCAACTAATCGGCCTTGAGCCTCCCAGTTAGTAAGTTGATCGTTAGTGATGTTTAGATTTTTAGCCAGCAGCGAATCTTGGGTGATCTGCCCTTTCAAAATGCTGTTGATTTCTTGGTTCGCTTGGTTCAGCGGGATACCCACCACCTTGAGGGAGGCCGCCCAGCCCTTTGTTAGGCTTGTTGCAGCGGTGATCGCATCGGGAAATTGCTTGCTTTGATTGTTTAAGGTGGCGGCATTAGTAAGCGTGATTTGGAAAAGTTGGTTAACTTGCTCGGAAGTCACACCCACCAATGATTGGGTGTCAGCTTCGATCTGTTTTAGTGCCGATCGAAGCTGTGATTCTGTAGCCTTAATCCTGGCTGTTGGGTCGGTAATTTCTGCACCACCTTGGAATACCCGGCTACTGCTGGCCAAATTGGTCTGGCTGCTGAGAAGTTGAGCGTTTAATTTCTCGTTGCTGGCTATCAGGGCATCATATACAGGCTGCGCTGCCGATCGAAGCGTCTGCAATGCCTGAATCACATTATTAAATTTGAATGCCACCATACCTAGCCCTTCAGATAGCTGGCTCTGGCTGCCCTTATTAGCGATCGCCGCCTTATCCAATGCCGCAAATTGTTCGGCGGTAATCTTGCCCTGAGCTGAGAGAGTGGCAAATTTGGTGTAAGAATCCGCCCCTACCTGATTAAGCGATCGAAGGCTGCTAATTGCCTGAGTAGCTTGCTCAGCAGTCATTCCTAAACCATCAGCAAATCTCTTGGCCTCTGAGTAGCTACTGCCCAAGGTATTGGCTAGCCGCGTAATGCCCGGTGATTGTGCTGCTGTTTGCTCGATCGACTTCTGCACCGCAGCTAATTGAGCCACAGTGCTAGCGCCGCCTTCAGCACCAATCAATAATTTAAGGGCTAAATCAGCCATTTTTCAGCAGCTCGGCTATGTCAATGTTCTTCCGCAGATCGGCCAATCGGGCAGCTCTCTCAGCTTCTTCCTTTTCCCCTGGCGATCGATTATTTTCGCCTTGGGCTTTGTTGATGGCAAACGCCACCCCAGCAGGCAGCTCCGTGGCGATCAATAGCGCCGCTTCCACCTCCGAGGATAAGCAAGCAATACACTCCTCTAGCGTCTGAGGGTTACTATTCTGCTCACCCGCAGAAGTTAGCACTTCGGAATTTATCACCACCAGCCACCCAGCCTGTTCTTCTCCGTCGGCTGACTTGCTCCTAAAGAGCAGCCCTTCGAGCTGGCTAGGAGTAAACCAATCGGCTCGGAGAGAGTTTAGCTGCAAGATTGCGTCGATCGTGTGCCGCAGTTCGGCGTTGTCAGAATACAGGTCGTACCATGGCTGCTGAACATCAGCATATTCAGCCACGATCTCAGATAGCCGCTGCATCCGTGATTGAAACTGCCTGCGGCCAACGATCGAACACCCCGCAGTCTTCCTAACGAGGCCCGATCGATCAACGATCTCAGCCAAAGTACCAAGTTCAAGCCAGCGCATTAGTGAAGCTTCCGCAAGATAAACGGCAGCCCCGCGCTCTGGTCTGTCTGCACTAGTCGGTATTCCAGCTCTAAAGAGGTCTGAGAGCCAGACATAGAGAGCGTTGGCACCGAAATCCGGCTCATTTCAGGCACGATCACCTTACTGTGCTCCGTGCCCCCGTTGCCATAGCCGATCGCACTAAAGCTAACGTTGTCAAGCCGCCGAACCCCTTCTTCTTTGCCGATCGTGTTGGCGATCGACAACAGGCTAACCAATCGATAACTAACAGCCTTGCCCGCCTGCGAAGTCGCAAACGTTAACTTGTTGGTTGTCCTGTTGATCGTGAACTGCGTATCAGTGAGAGCAGCTTGTAGCGTGGCTGGAGCGGCCTCCTCATAGCTGAAGTCATCGGCCTGATTTGATACCTGCACAGGCACTAAGTAAGCTGGGGCAACAATCGCTAAAATAT
>JAYUSR010000222.1:0-3364 GCA_043755575.1 Synechococcales cyanobacterium | reverse complement strand
CAAAGCTGACCTCCGCTGGGCTTCTTTCAAAACTCTGGAACAACTTCAAATCAAGTTAGGTCAACTATTGGCTGAATTAACTCCTGAAATTATTGCTGGTATTACTGGATATCCATTTATTTTAGATGCTCTATCTGTCATCAATACCATTTAAATTGGTATGACTTTGTTTTTCTTCCCAGACCCAGGATTTGCACAATACAATGGATCGTGATTTCAGCTAATTTCTAGATATCTTCATGGATGACGCATTTAGCCCGACTCCCCCGGCTTGGACGGGAGAAGCCACTCATGCCCACACTTTTGCTTGTCCCCAGTGTGCAGCCAGTGAAAAAGATGCCGACCGAGTGTGGGTGAATCGCCGTGCCCCAGTCACAATCGAAAGCCGACGGCGCAAGTGGCAAGAGTTTTATCATTGCAACTGTGGCAAAGTTTGGTGGGCTTGGAGTGACGATCGAGAACCCAACGAATATGCTGATCGCCAGCCCCCCGCCAGCAACGACTTTGACAATTTTTACGGTTATTTTTAGAGCTGGATATTTTGCATATGCTGATGAAATGGCGAGAGATAGCCGGAAATTGGGTTTATCTACCCGATCGACCGCGCGCAATAGTTCACTTTTTGGGAGGTGCCTTTGTGGCTACTGCCCCCCAGATAACTTATCGATTTCTATTAGAAGATCTGGCCGAACAGGGCTATGGCATCATCGCCACCCCCTTTTTCAATACCTTTGACCATTATGAAATCACCGATCAGGTTTACCGCAGTTTGGAACGGGTGATCGATCGATTGCAACTGCAATCACTGCCAATCTACGGTGTTGGCCACAGTATGGGTTGCAAAGTGCATTTACTGATCTGTAGTCAGTACGATGTTCAAAGAGCCGGTAATATTTTCATCTCCTTCAATAATTTTTCGGCCAAAGATGCGGTACCACTGCTCAATCAAATGCCCAGCGAATTTGGCGTGGAGTTTACGCCTAGTCCCGAGCAGACCTTAGATTTGGTGGATAAATATTACAATGTCCGTCGCAACCTGATTATTAAATTTCGGGATGACAACATCGATCAGTCTTACACTTTAGAACGTACTCTGAAGCCCTTGTTTCCCGGCATGACTACGCTCCAAAACCTCAGCGGCAATCATTTAACTCCTTTAGGACAAGATGTCCAATGGCAAGCTGGTTCAATGTTTACACCTTTTGATGCGATCGGACAATGGTTGAAGCAAGAAGTTTATAAAGATTTACATCAGCTGAAACGCGAGGTAAATCGCTGGCTCAATCCCAGTTTACTATAAATTCTATATAATCAATTCTCACCTAACCATCATGCGTGAACCGCTCATCCAACTTCGGGGCATCTCCAAAAAATTTGGGGATAATGTCATCCTTGATGGTGTCGATATTGATATTTACAAGGGCGAAGGGCTGGGTATCATTGGTCCCTCCGGTACCGGTAAATCGACTGTATTACGGGTAATTGCCGGTCTATTGGCTCCCGACGAAGGATCTGTCTATATCCAAGGTCAAAAACGCCGGGGCATGATTGAGGATAGCAATGATCCGATCTACATTGGCATGGTGTTTCAACAGGCTGCACTGTTTGACTCCTTGACAGTAGAGGAAAACGTTGGGTTTCGGATGCTGCAACAAAGTCGCCTTTCCCGCCGCCAAGTACGAAAGCTGGTTGAAGCCAAGCTAGATCTAGTGGGAATGCATGGGGTGGCCGATCGCTATCCCGATCAACTATCGGGGGGCATGAAGAAACGGGTCAGTTTTGCCCGAGCCATTATGTCTAATCCCGATCGACCAGAAGACAACCCCGAAGTCTTGCTCTACGACGAACCAACCGCCGGTCTCGATCCGATCGCTTCCACTGTCATCGAAGACCTGGTTCGGAATCTTCAGCAGGTGGAAGGCGGCTGTCAAACCCACGTGATGGTGACTCATCAAGACAGCACTATTCGGCGGACGACCGATCGGATCATTTTTTTGTACCAGGGCAAAGTGCAATGGACTGGACGCACTAAAGATATTGATAAAACCAACGATCCAGTAGTCCGACAATTTTTCAGTGCCAGTACCGAAGGTCCGATTCGAGTAATTGGCTAAATGGCTGGGTTAAATGGTCGATGTTTTATCAAACTGGCAATCAGGCTAAAATAAAAGATATAGATACAATGTTTGCAGCCGATACAAGTTTTAGCCTCGATCGAGGTGAGGTAGTTAATGCAGTCACGAGCTGTTAGAGAAGGTTCAGTCGGACTCATGCTTCTAGCTGGAGTAGGAATTTTTGTGGCCGCCAGCATGTGGCTTAAGGGGCTAGGGCCAGGAAGCCAAAAATATAATATTGTAGCCAGCTTTGCTGATGCTGGTGGTATCCAACAGGGTGGGCCAGTGCGCTACCGAGGGGTGCGCGTCGGCAAAATTGCGGCCATTGAACCCGGTGATAATGTAATGAAAGTCACCCTGGAGATTACCGATCCAGACTTGAAGATTCCTCGCAACGTAGTCGCCGAAGCTAATCAAACTGGCCTGATTGGAGAACCAGTAGTCGAAATCACTCCGCGCGGGGCGGTGAATCTGCCTCAAAATCTGGCCAAAGCACTTGATCGGAACTGTGATGCCAAAGTCATTATCTGTAATGACGGCCAAATTCCTGGCACGGTAGGTTCTAGTTTCAATGAGTTACTGAAACGAGCAACAGCGCTGGTCAATAGATATGAATCACCAGAAATCACTGATGGCATTAAGCTCACCCTCAAAAATGCTAGTCAGGCAGCTGCGGATATCTCGCTGCTGAGTAGAAGGTTTGGGGATTTACCAGATTCCTTGAAAAAGGAATTAGGTTCCATTTCGCTTAGTGCCAACAGTTTGACTAAATCTTTGAATGGGACAGTCAAAAACGTTGACGGTGCAGTTGCCAAAATTGGCAACACCGCCGAGCAGTTTGGCACCACGGCCACTAAGGTGAACAAAACCGCCGATAATTTGACTGTGACCGTGGGCGAATACGGCAAATTAGCTAAGTCGGTAGATGCCTTGGTCAGCGAAAATCGTCAAACCTTTGGTAAAACTCTGACGAACTTTAATGCTCTGAGTGTGGATTTGCGCCAGACGGTTAACAAACTCAATCCGACGATCGACAAACTCAATGGCACCGTGGCCAAGGTAAATTCTGAATCTTTAGTGAAAGATTTGGAGGGAGTTCTGAGTAATGCCAACAAAACAGCCGCTAATCTGCGCGATATTTCGGCTAGCTTTAACAACCCCAAATCTTTGGTGAATCTTCAACAAACTCTCGATTCGGCGCGGTTAACTTTCCAAAATACTCAGAAAATTACGGCGGATTTGGACAAACT
>JAYUSR010000221.1:0-10345 GCA_043755575.1 Synechococcales cyanobacterium | reverse complement strand
ACTGACCTCGCGGCGTTCATTGCCTACTGTTACCGGCAAGCGCGAGGTCTCTAACACTTTCGTCGATAGATTGAGATTAACATTGGCATCAGTACTACCATTGAATTTTGCAACATTATTGTCGCCCGTTAGCCTAAACTTATTCGTAAATAAATTAAACTGACCCCGAGGTAAATTTAACTTACCGGTGGGTATCGGTCGATCGATCGTGCCATTAAGATTCAGTTCGCCATTGGCCAGCAAGCTAAGTAAGCCAAATTGTTCAAGAGCTACTTCTTCACCTAAAACCACCTTCAAATCTTGGAACTGCACCGGGTTATTCTCGTTTGATGTAGTGGTGTTGGATGAATTAGTTGTAGCTGTATTTTGGGAGTCACCATCACTATTCTCATTCTGGCTGGGCAAGATTACTTTGCCCCTAGCTAGTTTGATATTTCCCCCAACGATAGGCTTGGTAACACTACCTTGTCCCAAAACCACGCAACCACTGACTCCTCCCTCATATTTGTCTTTGAGGTTGACCTGCACATTCTCAAAGGACACCGCTAAAGGCTGTTCTGCTGATGGAATTGGAATATTGGCTGACTTGTCTAGGCAAGTTGCTGGTTGGTTGAAGGATAGCAAGTTGTCAATGGGAATACTGCCTACGGCTGTCACTGGAGTATTGCCGTACTTACCGTTTAGTTTATCTACTTGCACTCGATCGAAATCAAATATGATATTGCTATTGAGGGCGGTGACGTTATCTGAAAGCGAGTCGAATTTGATCACGGCATCTTGCAAGTTGGCTGATCCGTTGGCACTCTTCCAGGTAAGATTTTGCTGATTGAGTTTACCTCTAGCTGCTAAGTCAACCTGACCACTACCGCCTATCCACAGTGCTTGCTGCTGGGTCAAGACATCTAGCATTTTCATGCCTTGATCTTGGAGATGAAGATTAAGAGAAACTTCATTGTTAATTGGTGCTACCGAAGCAAAAGGTAGTTGATAGGGAATACTTCCAGAAATCTTAATCGGTGATTCACTACTATTAGCAATATTATTGGTATTTGTAGTGTTATTGGCTACTACACCATTGCTATCAAACTGGAGTCGAGATTTAGCATAGGAAAAATCGGTATTAATGACCGGTACATCGGATTGATTGAACTTGCCATCAACGATTGAAGCTGTGCCAGATAGTTGTGGATCGAACCAGCTACCACTTAGCTGTGCTTTCAGATTTATATCCCCAGAAATTTCTACTGGTAGTTGGAAAGCGGTGGAGAGCCGCTCGATCGGAAATTTTTCGACTTCGATTTGAGCAGCCTGTCGATCGATCCCAAAATCCCCTTTCACTTTGATCTTGGCATTGGTAGATAGTAAATCTAAAGCGGCTAAACTCAATGCCCCATTCTGCCATTTTCCTTGCATGTTTACTTTAGCAAGTTGGTATTGATCGACAATCCAACGATCACCCTTGATATTAAAGCTGGCATAAGAGCCAGCTTGCGGTGTATCGCTAACGACAATCGTACCAGTAAAATCTCCGTCTAATTTACGCAAATCTGGTAGTGGGTTGTCCTGTTGCAGTTCTGATTGAGCCACTTGCAAGCGCTTGATTTCCGATAGCCGATCGATCTGCTCTTGCAAACTAGTCAATTCTGAGCCAGCTGATTGGGGTTGTAAATCACTGGCGTGGCCATAATCTCGATCGCTAAAAGGATTGATCAGATCGCTGATGGAAGAGATTTGAAAGAGGTTACTCACATCAGCTAACTGACCATGGGGTACTTGAACTGTTACTTGATATTCGGGCTGCTTGCTAGCTGTGGATACCCGCGCCGTGATGAGATATTGATTGCTGCCGCGCCGAAACTCTCCACCATCAACTTCCAACAGCCCGTTAACATATTTCAAGTTACTACTTTGTAGTTGATCGCCAACTACATTACCAATGCGGGGCTGATCAACCACAATATTTTTGCCAGTAACGGCTCCACTAGCTAAATTGACGCTCATGCTACCACCGATCAAACCACCCAATCGATAGTTGTCAATTTGGGGCATGGGGGGCAAAAAGCTAATTAGTAAGCCCACTGGAATATTTTGGGTGGTGACTTGCAAGTCATTGCCAACTATTTGACCTTGAGCAACGGCATCAGCTAGGCGAGCGGCGAATCGGAGGGGCTGATTATTTTCACCCAAATTCAGTTCTAGGCGATCGCGCTGACCAGCTAAGAGCAAATTTAGTCCCTGTCCAGGTATAGTTTGGATTTGACCAGTTAAGTTTGGCTCCAGGTTCAATTTCGCTAGGCTGAGACCAGTCAAACTAACTTGACTATTCACCTGCAAGTTGGCCGGATTAAAAGATTCAAAATTGCCAGCTATCTGACCAGTGGCATTGAGTTTCCCGGCTTGTAGCTGTTGACTCAACATATCATTGGGCAACAATTTAGCTACAGTAGGTAGGTCTAGCTGCTCGGCACTAAATTGCCCTTGCCAAGCTCCGTTAGCTATCTGCCCGGCAGTTAGCTGAATACGACCGGTACCCAACTCTAGCTGACCAAAGCCAGAGCCAGTTAACTGCTTGGTATCAAAGGATTTTAAGTTGCCACTTAATTCGAAATCGCTGGTCAGTTTGGCACTTTTCCAACCGGATGGCAATGGTAATGGCAGCTGGGCGAGAGATACGGCCTTGGTTTGAAATTCACCATGCCACTGATCACCAGTTAGTTGGAGGTTTTTAGCAACAATCTCACCACTAGGTAGCCGGAAGCGAGCACTGCCTTGTGCTGCTTCGATGCTGGGTTGTTGTAGTTGACCAGCTAACTGAAATTGGCCATCCATTTGAGCTGAAGATAAATTGTCAGAGAGATTCAGGGGCAACTGCTGGAGTTCGATCGAACTCAATCCAAATAAGCCCTGCCATCTACCACCATTGACTCTCAGACCCTGAGCCGTCATAACGCCTTTGCCTAAGTTTAAGCGGCCATTACCTGCCAAATTCAGACTATCGGGTGTCAAGCGATCGATCTGTCCACTAACTTGAAAATTACCAGTAACCGTGGCCGCTGACCAAGGTTTCGGCAAATCGGCATCAATACTACCCAATCGTAAAGCCGCTAGCGATAAATCGCTTTGCCAACGACCAGCCTGGAGCTGAAACTGCTTGGCGACTAGTTGGCCACCACCAGCATTTTGCAGCTGACCGCTGCCAGTAGCTCGCAAGTTAGCGGCATTCATTTTTTGTAAGTCACCAGCCAGATTGAACTTACCACTCAATTTACCGCGCACGTTGGGAGTAAATTGGCTAACTTCTAAATTTTCAGGAGTAAATTCGCCTTGCCATTTTCCACCGCGCAGTTTGACATTACTAGCCACCACCTGACCAACTGGCAAATAGAGAACGCCGTTACCCTGTCCTTGAATAGCTTTGAGAGTCAGCTTTTGAATATCACCATTGAGGTTGAATCGCCCACTTAGCTTACCTTGGGTTCGGGGATTAACCTGGCCTAGATCGAACCTGTCGGAACTAAATTCGCCTTGCCATTTGCCCTGGGCAAGCTGGAGATTTTGGCCAGTAATTTTTCCTTGACCCAGCACGATCAATCCATTCCCGATCGCTTGCACTGTCTCGGGGCTAGTCTTATTCAAATTTCCCGTTACCCGCAATTTACCGCTGAGTTTACCAGGTAATTTCGGATCGATCTTCGCTAGTAGCAGCTCATTGGTTTGGATATCGCTCTGCCACTGGCCTTGTCCGAGACGGAAATTAGTAGCTTGGATGATCCCGGCTTTAGTTTGGAGCTGAAGTTGACCTTGGCCTTGCAGGCTATCGCTGTTTCCTTTGGTGAAGCCACTGATCAGCATCTGGCCGCTGACTTGCCCCACTAAGAATGCTGGTAGTTTCGGCGCTGGGCCTGGGGCTGCTGGTGCTAGATCTGCCAATTTCTGACTATTGAACTTGGGGATCTGGACATTCATCCGCCAGCGATCTCGATCGACATTCCCCGCGCCCACGATTTCCTGACCAGCAATCTTGATCCGTGCCTGTTGAATTTGGACATCACCCTGAGGCGAGATGCGCAGATTGGCGCTACCGGGATAGGCTGCTTGCGGCGCATTAATTTGGAGGTCGGTGGTTAGTCGATCGACACTACCAAGAACTTGACCAGTGACACTGGTGAGACCCATGGCGATTGGCAGCTGCTGGCCATAGGTTTTAGCTAAGACATTGGCTGGTAAATGATTTCCTTGGATATTAAAGCGGAGTTGGGGCTGCTTGGTAAGGGTGATTTGACCATTGCCGGTGATGGCACCGCCCAAATTGGGCAAGGCCGAAATATCACTGAGTAAGCACTGCTTGTCTCGAATGATGAAATTACTAGCAACTTGCTTAAACTGTAATCGATCGATCTGTGCCGCTCCGGCAGTTTGTACCTGACCAGCAAGAACTGGTTCGGTGAGCTTACCTCTCAAAGCTAAGTTGGCCATCACCTGACCAGCGATCGGAACTGGCGATCGAACTTTCAGTGCTTGAGCCGCCAGCGCCACTGGTACTGGGGCGATTTGGGCTTGGAGATCGTAGCCCTGTTGAAAATCGATGGTGCCAGCAATCTTCCCCGGTAACTGACCGTAAAGTGTAGTTACGTTTTGGAGCTGTACGGCTTGGGGTAGAATCTTGACCGTGCCACTAGCCTGTTGAAACAATTGCGGCACCTGATTAACTTGAAAAGTAGCCTGGTGAACTTGAATTGTCCCTTGCACCACTAGTGGCTTTTGCGGCTGGAGATCGATGCTGATATTACCATCTACTAAGCCGCGCTGAAAATCCACTGCCGGAATTTTCATTAAGCCCCGTGCTTGAGCAACATTAAGCGCTTGACCATTAATTTCTACATGCGTAGCTTGAGTAACTAAAGAGCTATTGCCCTTGATGGCAATTGTGGATTTTTGATTATTTTTACTACCCTCCGAGCTATCAATTTGGCCGGTGCCATTAAAGTTGACCACCTGAATTTTGCCATCTTTATTTTGAAAATTAGTGCTCAAATCGGTGTTTTGAAAACTGATCGGTTTTTTAGTACTAAATGGCACTATTGTGCCCCGGGCTTTCAGAACATGGACAGCCTGAATCTCGGTTTTAATTACGCCTGGTTTGTCAGGTGGTTGAGGAGGAATTTTTAACCAGTTGCCCTGGGCATCTTGTTCTAAATATAAATCTGGCTCCAGAATAGTGATATCTGGCTTTAGTGTGCGCTGCCACAGAACTGCGAGGGGGTCAAAACGGATGTTGACACCTTTAATGGCAACTTTACTGGCACTGGTTCGATTAGAAGCTAGGCTGGAGGCTCCAAAATTAATTTCGTTGAGACCGATATTTTGAAGCTGGCCTAGGCTAACATCTCGGTCAAGAGATTTACTCAGTTCCTTAGCGATTGTGGAGGATAAATTTTGGGCAACCCAGGTGCTGAGTCCTAAAAAGCTGATTGCCCCGACTCCCAGCACACCCGCCGTCGCAATACCGCCAATTTTCCACCAATTCCGATCAGCAGGGGGCGATCGATCGGCACTGCTATTTTCTGGATTAGGGGAATTGACTTGTTTACGGAAGATGCTCATCCAATTTACAGCCAAATGATGTTACAACCTCATACAATCAGTGGGCTTAAGAATAAACTAAGTACCCAGCTGGTATTGAAATCTATCCAAGATCTCGATCTTTGCCAATTGAGATAGAACTGATTTAGTCCTGTCCCTAGGATACCCATTTTTGGTGACAGTGACTTATTTTCACTAGCTCATATCTTTAATGAGTAGCAGTTTTCTCTAAAGCATTATTGTTTTTGGTAATGGATAAATACAGCCACACGCTGCATTCTTGAGCTACCCATTCTAGTTCTGGTCTTGTCAGGTCTTCGCTGCTTCGGTACTGGGATGATGACTGGAATTTGTCATATTGCTGAATTCATGTCTTTTGCATCAGCCGCAAAGAATCCCCTGTACAAATACAGAGGACTCTTTACAGCTTAAGAATTGGCTAGTCTTAACTTATCAATGATAGATAGCGTTAGCCATTTGCCTAATAATTACTTTACTAAACCGGGTAAGAACTTTAGACCAGCAGAAGAACCAGTGTAAGTATAAGCAGTGTTAGCAGAATTTACAGTGGCGCTGCTAGAGCCTTTACCAGTAGCATTTTGGGTGGCACTAGCTTTACCACTAACATTGAGTGAAACATTGCTGCTGTTACCACTAGCATTTTCTTTAGAAGATTGATTAGATAGAGAAGCATTCAAAGATTTTTTGTACTTTTCAATAGTCACATCTTTGGAAGACTGTGTAGAACCAGACTTATATTGATTTTGATTAGCTGCAAATGCGATAGCAGCTTCTTGCTGATATGTGCTAGCAGTAGTGTATTCATGAGCATCTTGGTTAGCTGTATGCATTGCTGTAGCTGCATAACCAAAGGTTACGGGAGTACTAAAACCATCCGCATTAGCTGTAGTGCCATTTTTGCTGCTAGAAGAGTTAGCCTTGGCTGAGGTTTCGCCGGTAGCGACAGCCGCCGAAAGTTCACTGATGCCAGTACCACCACCATTAGCATTGCCACCAGGAGTAATGGAGAACTGACCTTGAGTATCGGAGTGCCTGTTGAATTTGATTGATACAGCAGCAGCAGTAGAGCCAGTATCAGCTAAGGCAGCAATTGGACTGAAGATAGCACCAGCAGCAACAACGATCAAGGCAATTTTAGTAGAGAAAGACATAATTTTTATGTTCCTAGTTTTTAGTAAGTAATTGTGTGTTCTAGAGAAAAGTGCTTTAGCTCTAGCTCGTCCATCAAACAGACTCTTAAAGTAATGGCTTTATCCTATTTCTAGACTAGCCATTCTATTAAGTTTGATTGGTGAATTCGACCGATGTTTTGGTGGAGTATTTGAATCTATTCACTGAGTTTAATTTGGCAATTTATTACGCCAGGCTGCAAATCTTTAAGGTGTAACTACTTGCTGATAAACTTAGTTAGAAGCGATTTACTCTTTCCACATTCCTAATATTACAGGCTAGCTTTAGGGCTGGCAATAGAAAAATATTTCTTAAGTAATAAGACGGATATTTTGTCAGCAACAGTACTAAGATAGATAGAAAACAAGAAATTGTAAGTTAATACGATTTTCATACTAATAATAAGCAATATCTCTAGTCCAGCCCCTAAAATTCTTGTAGCTTAAACAAGCAAAAATCCTAGATGAGCACATTTTACGGATCTAATAATGGTTTTTATCTATCAGTTAAGATTACTTGAATAAATAAATTCTTAGATGATCAGTTAAATACCACACCACGAATGGATAGGGTAGGGCAATATATATTATAAAATGTAGATATTCTTGAACTAGAATTGGTGGCGAAAAGAAATACTAAAAGTATTATCACGGAAGATATTTGCCTTCGCACCCAGTGTCCGACGAAAATCTATTTCTGCCGCATTCCAGCTCATATAAATTTTAGAATTTGATTCCGGATCGACGACAAAGCTCAGACTAGCACCAAAAGGAGATGTCGATATACTCTGGTCAAAGGCCGTATAAAAAGCCCCCAGGTTTAGACGATCGTTGATTTTCCAGCCAACATTAAACAGTGTTTTACTTTCAACAGCATCCGGTAGCAAATTACCCACAAACTGCGTACCGCCCACGGAAACATTACCAAAATTAGCAGTTACACCCACATTGACAGAACTTTGAGCTGATCGTACCGGCAGAGACTGGATAGTCGTTAAGCCGTCAGCAACATAGTTAGCATTGGCTCCAATCACCAGATTGTCCTGGCGATTGGAGCCAAGAGGAATCGCCTGAGTAGCATTAACAAATAGTTGAGTGTGATGTTCAGG
Organism: Synechococcales cyanobacterium; assembly: GCA_043755575.1. Classification (GTDB taxonomy): domain Bacteria; phylum Cyanobacteriota; class Cyanobacteriia; order Cyanobacteriales; family Chamaesiphonaceae; genus JAAFHZ01. The sequence continues at coordinate 2,463 of JAYUSR010000221.1, read as the reverse complement.
ATCAGGATTAAGATAACCTATCCCACCCGCGCTAAAACTAAAACCGTAAGGATTAACGATCGAGTAATCAGTCCCGATATAGGCTTTGATATCTTGGGTCGTTTGGGGTTGTAGACCCACATTGAAAATTGTACCGGCAAAATACCGCCACAAAGTATTTTCAGTCAGATTAGTCCCGGTAAAACTGATGTGTGGGTAATAGTCAGTGCGTTGACGAATGGTTTCCACATCGTATCGATCAACATCCCGATTATAAACGGTAACATAACCTTGAGCATAGGCATTTTGTAATGCACCAGACGTAAAATTCACCCCATTGAGATTAATATCAACAGGAACGTTCCCACCCTCACCGCCACCGCTATTCACGATAATCGGTGCGCGGAGAGTTTTATAGTAATAGTCTCGTTCAAATTTTCGCTCAATGACTGGAGATAAACCCACCCACAAAGCCTGATGACTAGCCCCCGGTGGAATTCTTGGGTCATCGCCCCGACTAGCTGCTGAACCGGTTCCCCCTTGATAAACAGTCAGGCTCTGATCGGGAATACGGAGCGCATTAGCTGCTCGAAAAAGATTGGGATTAACTACAATTTGGGCACCCGGTTGACCAGGGTCAATGTGAGGCTGAAATTCGGGCAAGACTTGGCCGAGGGCTTGTACCGCAAAATTCACTAGCTGATTGCGATCGCCATTAATATAGTTGACAGATTTGATGGTGCGACCCAAAGTTGATTCCACACCGTTAGTCGCAAAATCTTGGTTTAACCGGGTATGGTTTATGGCAATCTCGGTGCTGAGGTCTTCTCGCCGTCCCCCAGTCAAAATGGGAGGTGGGGCACCTTCTGTTTTGACAATCCCTACTGCTGGAAAATATAAATCTAGTCCATAACTTGGTTCATTCTTGCCATTAGCGCCACCTTGAAATCCTGGTTTTCTGATCGCCGTTACCGATGCGGGGGAAATCACATCACCGAATTGGGAGGTCACTTTAACGTTGAATGGCTGCAATTTGCGTTGATCGATTACACTGTCGTCAATTGTCAGCCCTGGTAGATAGGTACAAACTCGCCCAGAATTATCTAAACAGTTGGCATCTAAACTAATTTGTTGACGTACACCCAGTAATGTTTGGGGCTGCGATACGGAAACAGCAATATCGTGGTTTTTACTAATACTACGCGCTCCACCTACTTCTAATTGGGTGTTGACCCGTAATACCCGATCAGCAGTGACACTTTGAATATTCTTAGCTTGAAACAGTTTGTAAATATTAAAATTGAGATCACTCGTCCGAAAATTTCCCGACTCATAACCAGATTTGACGTTGGTTGTACTTAAGTGGGAGATCCGATCGCCATTCAGCACAAACTGGGTCGAAAACGGATCGACTTCTTGCGGTGCTAGTTCCTGTGGCGTGATCAGATAACGGGGGTCTTGAGATGATTCTTGCTGGGGTGAAATAGGTGCAGATTTTAAAGGAACGGCTGGTGTACTATTGGGAGCTGGTATTAATATGGATCCTAGATTGGAACTTAGCGGTCTAATCTCGGTGCTTTGCGGCGATATAGCACTTGGGAAATTAGGAATAGAAGGGATCGGTATTGCTACTTGCGCAATTTTGGTAGGACGGTCAAGATCATTTTCTTCTACGCTGATATTTTGTTTATCTTCTCGATCGATTGCTGCCAACTTTATTAGTTGGGTGGAAGATATGTCATCAAAGTCAAATAAATCTTGATTAGTCTTGGTTGCTTGCTCATATGCTTGGACACCACTACAAACAAATAAAGAATAACTAGTAATTGCGACGAAGTAGTAGACCAACTTATGTGCATTTTTAAGGGAATCTAATAATCGCAAATACATATAAATATTTCCATAAGTTTAGTGATTCAGCCAAGACAAAATGTCCATCCCACGAATCCAATTCAAACTGAATCGAACTAGGAATGAATGTTTGTTGTTTTTGGTTAAATTTGGTTTAATAAAGAGCTGATGCCACTAGTCTAAATCTAGACAGTGGCATCAACTATGCGTATTATTTACTACTTGACGATAGCAGGAAGAAATTTCAAGCCAGTAGCAGGGCCACTATAGTGATAAGCAGTTTTAGTTTCTTTGCTAGTGGATGCAGTAGAGCCACTACCAGTCTCATTATTGCTAGCACTGGCTTTGAGGCTAGCACTAAGTGAAACGCTACCATTACTGCCACTAGCACTTTGGCTAGCAGACTGCTTGTTAACAGATGCATTTAAAGACTTTTTCTTAATGGCTAGGGTTGCATCTTTGGTAGATTTTCCAGAACTGTGGTGATATTGACTTTGATTAGCAGCAAATGTTAAAGCAGCTTGCTCTTCATATTTACTGGCAGCAGCATACTGATACTTGCTTTGATCAGATGTATTGACCATAGTTGCTTCATAACCAAACTCTACAGGAGCGCTCCAGCCATCAGCATTG
>JAYUSR010000220.1:0-10374 GCA_043755575.1 Synechococcales cyanobacterium | reverse complement strand
TTAGTCCATTAGTGGCCAATATTGACGAAGGGGCTATCGATCGAGGTCTGAAGTTTGACCAAACCCTACCACTAGCCGCTTATATTGCCCGTCATCTGAACGACTTAACCTTTCCCTTTGCCCGCTACCAGATGGATATGGTATTTCGGGGCGAACGAGCGAAGGCTGGTCGCTATCGTCAGTTTCGGCAGTGTGATATCGACGTGGTGGGCAGAGGCAAGCTCGATTTGCTCTACGATGCCCAAATGCCCGCGATCATTGCCGAGATCTTTACCCAGTTAAATATTGGCAAATTTCTGATCCGAATCAATAATCGCAAAGTGCTAACCGGGTTTTTACTGGCGACGGGCATAGCACCGGAGTTAGCCAGAGCTTGCATCAATATTGTGGATGAGCTGGATAAAATCGGCATTACCAAAGTCCAAGCCGAGTTAGAAAAGATCGGAGTTACTGCCGCTCAAGCTCAGGCCGTGATTGATTTTACCCAAATTAAAGGCTGTCCTGACGAGATTCTTGCTAAACTAACTACAATGGCCACCGGACTCAGTAATACCGAAGAACTGGCCACCGGTATCACGGAATTACAAGAGGTAATCCAAGGAGTTCGCGATCTGCAAGTGCCGATCGATCAGTTTTGTATTGACCTATCGATCGCTAGAGGCTTAGGCTATTACACTGGTACTGTTTATGAAACAACTCTGCTAGGTTACGAAAGCCTGGGCAGCATTTGTTCGGGTGGCCGTTATGCCGATTTGGTCGGACTGTTTACTGGAGAGGAATTACCCGGCGTGGGTATCTCGATCGGACTCACCCGCCTCATCAAAAATTTACTCAAAGAAAAATTGGTACAGCCTCTGGCTCCCACCCCTGCCCAGGTGGTGGTGCTCAATCTCGACAGGTCGCTGATGCCCAGCTATCTGCAAATTTCTCAACAGTTGCGTCAGGCCGGAATTGCCACTGTTAACAACTTTGAAGCAAGTAAGCTCGGCGACCAACTCAAAAAAGCCGAAAAAATGGGGATATCGATCGCTATTATTCAAGGTGCCACAGAGCAGGCTGCTGGTAAATGCCAAGTCAAGGTTTTGGCAACCAGAGAGCAATTAGATGTAAACGTGACTGAAATAGTCTCTACAGTTAAAAATTTTGTCCCAGTTATTTGATGCCAAAAATTCACTAAAACTACGCCATCAGACTAACCGAGCGTTGTTCGATCGACTCAGTTGTGGTTAACTTTATTTATGAAAAATTTTGGCTTAGAGATCGAAAAAGTTCTTAAATAATTGCCAGTTAAAATTTTTTATGATAGATCAGTTTAAAAATACCATCAAAAATATTTTTTATGTGTAATATCTTAACCTTTCTAGGATGGGGATTGTCCTCGCTACTATTTGTCGGAGCTTTAGCACTGTTTCAAGCTAATCGATCGATGGGGCTGGTACTGGTGCTCATCTTGTGGGGGATATTGTGTTTACCACCGCTATACAAAATAACTCGAAAATGGGAAGCTGACGGCTCAATCTGGAATATCCTATCCCGATTGGGTCTATTACTATTAATTCCGGCTTTTCTGGCACCCTGGATTTCCAAAAAAGATCTATCTCTTTATCAGCGAGTCGGTAATCCTTTTGCGGCAGAAACAGCACCTCGCTCCACCCTGAAGCCGACAATGATGGCTAGTGGTAGCTCGTCCCCGCCACCAGTAACCGTGAGTGGCGATCCCGCCTTCACTTTACCCCCGCTGGTTCCTTCAGCAATTCAGAGTGGTTTCCCCACCCCACAACCATCTTCTTCGCTGGCTGCCATTCTGGCGAGGATGCCCAGTCCTCCAGTATCAGCATCTTCCCCTGGTTCACCACAAATTTTACCCTCTTCATTAGAACCACCAACTACTTCTCTTACTACAGCCAAGTCCTCTCGACTTGGGACAACTATTACGCCACAGATTTCCATTGCTCCGCCACGGCCAAAATCTCCTCAGCCGTCAACAGCTATTACCCAAATCTTGAAACCGCCTTCTAAAGTCATTGCCACTAATTCTAAATCGGGATCTCCCAGCCACCGGGTTATTAGCGAACCAATGGTAAATGGCTCGCGCATCGTGATTGAAACCGATGATCCAAATGTTTCTCGGGAGCAGTGCAAGGCTTTAGTCAAAACCTATATGGCCAGAGCCAAAGGTACAGGAGAAATAGTTGTTTATAAGCCTAATCCGAAGCCACCTTGGAATGGTCGAGTTTTAGCTTTTTGCTTTAATAAGCTAGATGAAAAAGGCACTGTTGTAAATGATTTTTGGTAAAGCCGATCGAGTAGCAACTTGTATTTTTAAGTAGGCAGTCCAAAATTGTGCTATTGTTGATGGCCAGATCGGTTTTAACGTGATTTAGCCGTTAAAAGTAATGGGGAAAGAGCAGTGTTAGTCTGCCGCTGTCCCGCAACTGTGATGAGGTACATACCTCTAAGTCAGAATGCCCGCCGATCAGCCAATTTAATTACACTTCCATATCTGCGAGGTACAGATTGTGTTTAAAGCAAAGTTTTTGAGATCTAAAATATCCAGCTGGTTGATTTCTTGGTGGGCAATGTCATGATCAGGCACCCAAAAATCTTTCCAGAATGGGGAACTCTAAATTTGGATCGACATTCTTATTGAGAATAAGCTAATTGAACTGAATTAACTAAATGATCGATATTGTCACGTGCATATCGGGAATTTTTGATTATTGTCGATCATCATGACAGTTTTATGAAATTGACCATTTGTTCAGCAGGCATTTTTTCTAGCTAACGACCAGACCTACAGCAAGAAGTGATGATAAATACTGATGTCTATTGCCATCCAAATCCTGGGATATCTCCGAATTAGCAAAAGTCAGGTAGTAGTAAAAGTTTGTCTTCAGGAGGCACAATATGTTTCCTCGTGACCAGCCACAGTTGAAAAATTTTACGAATTGGCCAGCCGCATTTATTCGCGACAACTTCCCAGTGCTCGGATATTTTGCTTGGTCAGGATTCAAGCATCAAGGCTGGGGCTTACTCTTATGTCAGATTGAACCACCAGATCGGAAGACCGAACTCCGGTTTCATTCCTGGAAATTCACCACTCAGTTTGTACCCGGTCAATCTCTCCCAGGCTGCCTCCAGTCCTTAGAAATATCGGCTACAGAGAGTTCACAGCTGGTGTCAACTATTGCCCAATATCAACCTCAGCGAGAGATGATGCTGCTAATGCATTCTGGTCAGTCAGTAGAGGTGCTGTGGCTCCAGAACTTAGTAATTACGCCGCCGGAATGCTATCAGCAAGTGTGTGATCGATGGGACGAATTTATGCCCAATAATTGCTTTGGGCAAAAAATGGGGAATATTAATTTGTAAATTAATGACCTGAAATGCTGTCAGTCATCGATCGACAGTCGCTCTCTAGCCAGACCATATCCAAATACAGTTGTTTACCAGAGTGTTTTGTTGAATGGAAAATGTGATTAAAAAGTCGGACTTTGTGCTCAAGCCCTACATGAAGAGCAACGACTTCCAAGCAACTTATCAAATCCTAAATACGGTTGTTCCTTATTTATTACTGTGGTTTTTAGCAGTTAAAGCAGCTTCTATTTCTCTTTGGTTGCTACCACCCATTATGGTACTAATGACTCTCTTTTCAGTACGTTGTTTTTCTTTGATGCACGATTGCGGACACTATTCACTTTTCAGTTCCAAAAAAGTCAACCGAATCTTTGGTTTTCTACTGGGTGTAATCAATGCCATTCCGCAATATCCCTGGTCACGAGGCCATGCTTATCATCATAAAACCAATGGTGATTGGGAGCAGTATCGCGGACCATCGGGGCTGTATTCTACTACGGAATTCTCCAAACTTAGTCCCGCTAGTCAAAAGCGTTATGAATTACTCCGACACCCCTTCATGTCTATTCCGGGCGGATTTTTCTATCTAGCGATCAAGCCTAGACTGGCTCTGCTGATGGGAACGTATGGTTTAATTAGCCATGCTTTCACTTGCTTAAAAAAAGATTCTGGGATGAGTTTTTCAGAAATCTTCTCTTCTTATAGGTCTCGAAATTGGTATACGAAAGCGGAGTTTTGGGATTTACTTTTCAATAATATCTGCGTAATTGGCGGCTGGATCTTTTTTAGCCATTTGCTAGGAGCGGGATTTTTCTTAAGTATTTACTCCATTACTCTAACTTTCTCAGCAGCTATCTTTATTTTGGTCTTTTTTGTACAGCATAATTTCGAAGGATCTTATGCGCATCAAACAGCAGGGTGGGACTATTTAAAGGGCGCTATTGAAGGTAGTAGTTATCTAGAGCTACCAGCTATTTTTCAGTGGTTTGCTGCCGATATTGGCTACCACAATATTCACCATCTATCAGAAAGAATTCCTAATTACCATCTGTCAGCCTGTCATCATAAGAATATTCACTTGCTCTCGCAAGTAAAGACATTACGAATCGGGGATATCTTAGGATGTTCTAAGTTTATCTTGTGGGATTCCGCTTCAAATAGTCTGATGTCTATTGAATCATTTCATCAAAGAGCCAAGCTGGAATCAATCGCTGAATGCCAATTGCCTGCTGTTGTACTGGTGGAAACAAAGTGAATATAGTTTTGATCGCCCGGCTATTTACGCCAAAACCGCTTCGGTTTTTCTGCTAAGATGTAGCCTCTGGGATGGCAAACTGTTTTATTTCACTACAGACCTATGGAAGAATTTTTACCGATTGCCTATTTTGAAGGCAAATTTGTACCTTTTAAAGAAGCCAACGTTTCGATCGCCACCCATGCACTGCATTATGGTACGGGAGCCTTTGGTGGTCTACGTGGTTATGTAGATGAAGCCAACCCCCACAAAGCCATTTTGTTTCGGCTCGATCGACACTGTCAGCGGCTCAGTAATAGTGCTAGATATATGCATTACGATCTGCCAGCGGACAAGATTCAGGCCAATATTACTGAGTTTGTGAGACAAAATAAGCCCAGCAAGCCTTTCTATATTCGGCCTTTTATCTATTCATCGGGATTAGGTATTGCTCCGCGCCTCCACGATATTGCCCAAGATTTCTTTATCTATGGTCTAGCGCTGGGCGAATATTTAGCCAAGCCCGGTGGCGTCAGTTGTCGAATGAGTTCTTGGCATCGCCAGGAAGATATTAGTTTGCCACTACGGGGCAAAATCAGCGGCGCATACATCACATCTTCCCTGGCTAAGACCGAAGCCTATGCTTCGGGTTTTGATGAGGCCATCTTATTAAATTCCCAAGGCAAAGTCGCCGAGGCGACTGGGATGAATATTTTCATGGTGCGTAATGGTAAACTCTTTACCCCTGGTGCCGATCAAGACATTCTCGAGGGCATTACCCGCGATAGCATCATGGTCGTGGCCAAGCAGCTGGGTATTGAAGTAGTCGAAAGACCGATCGATAAGTCGGAGCTGTTTATTGCCGACGAAATTTTCTTGTGTGGAACAGCGGCTAAGATTTCACCGGTCAGCCGCATCGAAAACTATACAGTACCGCAATCCCCCGGCCCAATTACCCAAAAGCTCCAGCAGGAACTAGTGGCTATTACTCAAGGCCAGCACCAAAAATACCAAGATTGGGTGTATCCGATCGATCTCTAATCACATCCAGCCTCCATGCTAGATATTCTGATTCTTTCTAATGGTCCCGGTGAAATTGCCACTTGGGTGCGTCCAGTGGTGCAAGCCTTGCGGGCTAAGTTTGACGCAGAAGCTGCTCGCATCTCGGTGGTTTTATCGCCCTGTCCCAATGCTGGTGGACGAGAGGCCGAAATTGCGCTGTCTTATCCCGGTGTTGATCGATCGCAATCTGCCGAGCATTTCTGGAATTTTTTGCTGTGGGGTAAGACCGCCGCTGATTGGGATTGGCAGCAGCAGGGCATCGTGATTTTTCTAGGCGGCGATCAGGTGTTTCCAGTTTTGATTGGCAAAAGGCTAGGCTTTAAAACTTTGATCTATGGAGAATTGGCCGCCCGCTGGCCAAAATATGTCGATCGGTTTGCAGTCATGAACGATCAGGTATTAGCCACAATTCCCGCCGAGTACCAACACAAAGCCACAGTGGTCGGTGATTTAATGCTAGAGACCGGGCAAATCTTACCAGCATCGTCGCCTCGCTCAACTACGCTCATCGGTTTATTACCTGGTTCTAAAGCCCAAAAACTGCAAATGGGGTTACCATTTTGTCTGGCGATTGCTGAGGCTGTAAAACAAGCCCGACCAGATACCGAATTCATTATTCCAGTAGCTCCGGCTATCTCGATCGAATACTTAGCTCAGTTTGCCGACTTATCCAAAAATCCGGTGGTCGAGATGGTACAGGGAACTACCGCAACTTTAGTTGCCAGCGAGCAACCCTATCTCCAGACCGCGCAGGGTCTCACCGTTGCTTTGCATCAAGAATTTCCCGCCGACAACATCCTTAGTCAATGTACTCTATGTCTAACGACGATCGGTGCTAATACAGCAGAGCTAGCAGCTTTGGGTATTCCCATGGTTGTATTACTGCCTACCTACCAACTAGATGCGATGCGCAGTTGGGATGGATTACCGGGAATGGTGGCTCGATTACCAGGAATTGGTACTCCCATTAGTAAATTAATCAACTGGATCACTTTTCAGCAGCTCAATGGCCGCAAGTTTGCTTGGCCGAATATTTGGGCTGGTCGAGAAATTGTACCGGAGTTAGTGGGGAAAATCACGGTGTCAGAAGTAGCCACACTAGTAGTTGACTTATTAGAGCATCCCGAAAAATTAGAACAAATTCAAACAGATTTAGCCCAAACACGGGGGACAACTGGAGCAGCGGCCAAAATTGCTACCATTATCCAACAAATGTTATGAGTTTTTCGGCCACCAGCGCACTTCATACTTACCACTACGAACATACATAAGACAGTCAACAGAAGAAAGTACAAATATCACTGTTGATTGTCTTGTCTGGGCATAGAAAGCTTTGTCATAAACGGTTGTGATTGCAAATTACTTAATTTTTGTAATAAGTAATTATTAGCTCCAGACTCTGTAATCATTACGACTAAGAGTTATTTCAAAACAGCAGTTGGCACTATTTAAAAATCCTTACCATCTTCTAAATTTGACTACTCATAATCTTTATTAAGCACAAAACAAATTATTTCTTACACTGAAAATCATGTTTGAAATATTTTTCAATTTAAGAATTGCTAGCTATTGTTAATGAGCATTTACTGATCATTTTTACAGATACATTAAATAAATTACGTCAGTATAAACACTATTTAGAGTAGCTGAAAATATTTTTTGTAGTATGAATCATTCAATTGACTGATGAAGATCATACATTTAGCGGATCTCTAATGCTTGGTCATTGAGTCAGAATTCTTAGTAGGTGGCTACTCTGGGGAATGAAGTCTTAAGAGATCAAGACTTCGATGATATGTGATTTTCTATCTAGATGAGATTTTAATTTAAGCAATGACTTTGGCAATTCAAAAGGTTTTTTATGACAATCAAACAGCAGCTTTCCACCCCACCACCAAGTCAGTATCTAAATACTCTCCAACGTCAACTATTAGAAAAAAGCTTGGAGGAAAGCTTATCTCCAGAATACCGACAGCGGATTGACATTATGCTGTTAGCAGATCTGGGGCATACTCAAACTCAAATCTGTCGCCTAATCGGTTGCTCACCACTAACGGCTAGACACTGGATGATGATGCTGAAAACCAATCAATCTCATCTTTGGCAAGAGCAGCCGATCGGCAGACCTAAAACTGTCAACAATCAATATCTACAGCGATTAATAGAGGTTGCGGCTACTGCTCCTCAGCAGTTTGGCTATGACTTTCCTCACTGGACCGGTGAATTATTACGGAAACATCTGGAGTCCGAACTAGGTATTGCGGTGAGTGCTCGTCATATCAATCGTTTACTGAAAGAAGCTAGCGGTGATTCCAAAAATAAAAATCCACAGACTCATTAGGCATAAAATAGCAAGGTAATTTCTCCCCTGATGCTATGGATATTTTTCCAGCGATCGATCTCCTCGGTGGTAACTGTGTTCGGCTCTATCAAGGTGACTATGACCAGTCTCAAATCTTCGATGAGAATCCGGTAGCCGTTGCTCAAAAATGGCAAGAACAAGGTGCGACCAAACTACATCTAGTCGATCTAGACGGAGCTAAATCGGGTCAGCCGGAGAACTTGGCAATGATTAGCCAAATTGTCAAAGCTGTCAGCCAGATGAGCGTCCAAGTAGGTGGTGGCCTGCGGCATGGCGACGCGATCAAGGCATTACTAGATTTGGGAGTAGCACGCGCGATTGTGGGCACCATCGCGATCGAACAGCCCCAATTGGTGCAACAACTCTGTCAGCAATATCCTGGTCAAATTGTAATCGGCATGGATGCGCGGGATGGCCAAATAGCTACCAGAGGATGGCTAGAAACTTCCAAAATTGCCGCCACTGACTTGGCACAACAAATGGCGGATTGGGGCGCAGCAGCGATTATTTATACAGATATCCAGCGGGATGGTACATTGATCGGACCCAACCTAGAAGCGCTCAAAGCCGTGGCAGCCAGCACCACCGTTCCAGTTATCGCTTCTGGAGGAGTAGGCTGTCTGCGTGATTTACTAAACTTGTTAGTACTCGAGCCGGATGGAGTCACAGGAGTAATTGTGGGCAAAGCCCTTTACACTGGTGCCGTAACTCTCACTGATGCTTTGCAAGCAGTCGGGCCTGGTCGGTGGCAAGATGTCCCACCGAGTTCCTCTAGTTTTGCTTAGGAGTATTAATAGCGCGGTGTAACAATACGACCAATTCAGTGACTTGCTGACGGTTGAAGCTGCGAAGAATTGCTTGAGCAGCGGCCCGCGAATCCAAGGGAATCGAGATTTGAGCCGGTGCCGCTGATGGAGCGGGCATGACTGGTTTGATGACTGGCGCTGAGGCCAAAGCTAATTCCTGAAGTGTCGGACTGGGAAATATTTCAGATCCTCGCCCAACAGCCAACAAATCGCCAGCTAGTTTGAGGTCTTTGATGACGACTGGAGCCAGTGATTCATAAGTGTTGGCCGAATTGTTGATGGCTTGATTGGCAATCCTCACAACATTTTGCCAGCTAGCTATATCTTGACCAAAAGCCGATAAATTTTGGCTATAGCTACAAATTTGGTGGCGGGGAGCAGCAGCTTCACCCTGTTTAAACGCTCCCAGCATCGCTCGGAGATTTTCCATAACTTTTGCTGTGATGTTGATAGGTGGAGCAATGACAGCTGTGGGAGCGCTACTTACAACCGCAGCAACAGCCACTGCTGGCTGGAATGCTGGCATAGAATCAGGACTAACTGTCGCCATGCTCAGTAAGTCATTCAGATACTCTTTGAGTTCAACAAAGTTGGCACGGGAACCCTGCACAATGGGATCGACAATTTCGGGGCGGAGGGTCAGCGTGGGTGAATTGGCCAGCTCACCGACCAACTCTTTCAAGGTATCGTAGCCTTTTAGAAACATAGTTTCTAATTGCTGATCGACAGGTACTGAGTGATCACGCATTACTTTAAAACAATCTTCTAGCTCGTGAGCAGTTTTTTGGATACTCTCAAAGCCCAGCATAGCGGCACCGCCTTTGACGGAGTGCGCTGCCCGAAACATTTCATTGACTCGATCGGCATCTTTAATAACTTCGCCCAAATCTAGTAAACCCTGTTCTACAACATCCAAATGTTCTTGGGCTTCTTCAATAAAATAGTGAACTATTTGCTGTTTGCTATCGTCCATTGTTCTACTCCTAAAATACTGATAATGACGATCGAGATATTTGCTGACCAGGCAGCAAAATCAACTGAATTTTTTTGACCCTGACTAAATTGCAGAGTAAATATAACAACTATTTTTGTAAAATCATTTTATGGCAACTATAAAAATATTTAACTTTTGGAGACTGTAGCCTCCGGCTACGCTGCGATAAAATCAAAGCCTGGTGCGTAAAGAAAAAGCAGAGCTATCGCCTTTACCCTTGTACATCAATAATTGATGAAGGTGGTAGAGCCAGAACCTGTAGCAAACCGAGGACGAGTCGGTGAAGTTATATTCCTCGACTATGCTCAAGATGCCCAAAAAATTGTAAAAAATAGCATGTTAGATTTTATAAGTGGCAGATAATGATTAAGTGCTAACTCCTGCTCTAGACAAAATTAATAGGTGTAGGATAATGGCATCAAGAAAACATTTTAGGAGTAAATTGGGTTCTTACTATTAGCCATCTGACTGATTATTTCATATGAACTTAGCCTTCCAATATCCAATATTTGGGGCAGAAATTACCTGTCCTCACTGTCACCAAGTCATTCCAGCCCTG
>JAYUSR010000219.1:0-10427 GCA_043755575.1 Synechococcales cyanobacterium | reverse complement strand
TCTACTCGAATCGCTGTACCGCTCTCACGATGGGTAAAGGCAGAGGTCATTGCAACAGGATATAGCCAAGCATCCCATTGGGTTAATGCTTCATCCATCTCAGTGATTAAGCGATCGCGCTCGGTTAGTGTTTCAAAATAGCCTTTTAGCGTCGGGTTCAAAGAGATGGGTAAGCCAATACCAGGAACGCTACCAAGTTTGCGAAAGCTGCGATCACCTTGTGTCCCATCACGAAATAAAAAAGCTAAATTCTTCCAAATATCAGCCGCCGTTAGAGATTGGGAGTAGATCAGGTTGTAAGCTGCAAGCTTGTAGAAGGTTTTCCATGCGGCAAGAAAATCGAAATTGGGAACATACTTTTCAAGGGGAACTCCTGCCTGAGTCAGTTTTGTTGTTGCTGATTGCAGTGCTAATTTAATTTCTGTGGCAACAGGATAGACCGACCATTCGTCCGCCCAAGCAATCCGACGAGTTTGAAGGGGTTGACTCGTGGGGCGATCTAGCGGAACGGGAGGGATTTCGGGCTGCGCTGGATCGGCCCCTGCAATCAATTGTAGGCAGAGGCTTAAGTCTTCTATCGAACGAGCTAATCCACCGACCGTTAGCATTTGACGCAACCCACGAGGGGCACCAGGCACTTCCGGTATGTGTCCCGTCGTTGGAACTCGTCGATCGGTGGGCTTGAAGCCATAAATCCCGCAGAAGTGAGCAGGTTGACGAATTGATCCGCCAACATCAGAACAGAGATCGAGCGCCGATAGACCTGCGGCGATCGCTGCCGCGCCACCGCTAGAAGTACCACCAGGCGTATAGTCGAGGTTCCATGGATTATTAACGCGAGGAAACACATCATTGAGTCCTTGATACCCGCCTGCTAAATCGCTCACATTCGTTTTTCCAAGCACGATCGCACCAGCCGCACGAAGGCGACTCACGGCAGTCGCATCGTGTTGTGGAATGTAGTCTTTCAGCGATGTTGATCCTGCTGTGGTTCGTAGCCCAGATGTTTCAAATACGTCTTTGATGGTGATGGGAACGCCATGCAAAGCACCCCAGTTTTCTCCTCGAAGTAATGCTTCATCTGCTTGCTTGGCTTTACTGCGGGCATTGTCTTCATCCAATGTGCAAATCGCATTAAGCTTGGAGTTGTGCTTGGCGATTTGCTCTAGATGAGCATCTAGCACCTCCGCCGCAGAAAATTCGCGATCACGTATCAACTGGGCAAGCTGACAAGCCGATAAAAAAGTTAGAGAAGTCATGAGCATCGCGCTGATAGTATTTGATAAAGTTAATTATATTCACTTTTAGCCAACTTAGTTAATTTAGTTAACTAAAAATCCATGGGTCGTCCACTCAAAGAAAATTCCTTGACATCAAAGGACGTGGTTCTAGCTGCGATCGCTTGCCTTGATCAAGAAGGGGAATCGGCACTGGGAGTCAATCGAGTCGCACGAGAGCTAGGGGTTAAGCCACCTGCCATCTACAAACATTTAGATGGCAACACGGGGCTGCGTCGCGCTGTCGCTTTGAAAATTTGGCGCAACTACTTAACGTACTGCCAAAGCCAAATCACTAGAGACACAGATTCCCATGATTTATTCCGTGTTGGCGCACAGGCAACTCGAAACTTTGCCCAGCATTATCCTGCTCGTTATGGCGTGATGATGCAGTACCAACTGCGACCCACCGATCCAGAAGAGGTTGAAATCATCCAGAATGCTTTACATTTGTTCCAGCGATCGCTTCAACTCTACGAACTAAGCGACGATGCTTTAATTGATGCGGTGCGGATGATCAATGCAGCAATTTATGGTTTTATCGCCAGAGAACAGCTAGAACTAATGACCTTAAGCCGTTCGACCGAGCGCAGCTATGAAGTCATGCTGGATGCTCTCATCGTTGCACTTGAATATATTCGGCAACGCGATCGCTAATTACCTAGTACTAGTGGGTGGCAGATTAATGACTACCCATGAACGGCTTCAAGACTTGATCCTAGCCAGTATGTCAAGCCGCATAACGACGGCTTAGGCTGATTGATTCAGCCCAATACACCTAAATTAGGTACTTAGATGGACAAATGTCCGTCTATCTCCTAGAAAACAGGTTTATTAGCCCGACGTTCGTCTGCATAACATTCTAAATTGGGTGCTTAGGCTGAGTTTTATTTTAAACACTATTATTCCAGAAGAATATATTTCATGTTGTAGTAATTTTGAAAATCATCTCGATTCTCGATCGTAAAACAATCAAACTCACCTACATCAACACTACTTATTGCAATACAAAGTAATCCTCAGATCCTCACCTCTTCCCGCATGAACCAAAGCCAGGTTGTTCAAAAGATCGATCGGTGTGCATAGGCGTTGTTAGGTTGCTGGAACACCGACGACTTATTGAGACCCTGTAATAAAATGTCACGATTTTGTACTAACACGAATGTAGCAACAGCTAGAAGAAAGTAACCAAAGCTTTTCTGAAGTTGTTTAGCTGCAACAAATTGGGCAAGATATGCTCCAATCACCGTTCCGCATCCTGCTAAAAATGTAAATGAAACCGTCAGAGTCCAGTCCAAAGAAATATGCCCTAAATAACCAACCAAACCCGCAACAGAATTACACGCAATAATCAACAGAGAAGTTCCGATCGCCTGTCGCATTGGGATATTGCCCAACAGCACCAAAGCCGGAACGATCGCAAATCCACCGCCAACACCGACTAACCCAGTCAAAACGCCTACAGCAATTCCTTCGGTCATAAGCCATAGCCAGCAATATTTACAAGCAGGTTTAATGTAATGGATCGATGCTAGCTCATCCTCACTGGATTCAGATTTTGCCTTAATAGAACGATAAATCATCAATCCAGCGGCGACCAACATTGAGAGTCCAAATAAGATCATCTGGAAGGCACTCGTGATGGGTGGAAGTGTGGCAATCTTGGCCCCCAAATAAGTACCTAGCATGGTTGCCGATCCAAAAATTCCTGCTACTTTAAGATTCAGATTGCCGCGTCGCACATGGGGAATGCTGCCCAACAAACTCACACTCCCCACGATAATTAAGGTCATGGCAATCGCTGGCTTCGGTGCAACCCCCATCACGTAAACCAGCACAGGCAATGCTAACACTGAGCCACCACCACCTAGCAACCCTAAACTGATACCGATGCAAACTGCGAAAAAATGCCCAAGAATCCAAGTCATAGTTTATTCCCAGATCATTGGTTGTAGGGTAACTTGGCTAATAGAAATCCCATTGCACAAGTGTTCGTGACTCCAGCAAACACAAGCCCAGCGCCGACAAATCCACTGAGAATCAAGAAATTGGGCGAGACTAGCACACTTAAAATGGTTCCTAAAAATACCAAGGAACCCGCAATGATTTGCACCTGTCGAAATAGACTAATTGGGGCATTGTGACTCTTCTCGATGTCATAGCCAGCATTTTTCCAACTGGAAATACCGCCGCGCACATGGATCACTGAAGCGAAGCCCGCTTCGAGACATTGTTGAGCTGCTTTTGCTGATCGATTGCCCGATTGACAATAGAGTACTAACTTTTGGTCTGATGTAGATTGAAGGCGATCGGGATTGAATTGTGACAGTGGATGGAGTTTCGCTCCAGGAATACGTTCAGCTGCATATTCTGCTGTTTCGCGCACATCCACCAATTTAACAGCACTATCCTCCAGTAATTGCTTCAAAGTTTGAGCATCAATTTCTTGAATCCGAGTATTATTCGCCATGGTTGTCCTTTAAATCGAATAGACGTTAGCAGACATTGCTGGTGTTTGCCCACATCGTTCATTCGCGGGCAATGCTTCCATCATTTTTTGCGGATCGGGCAGATTTAGTCCATTCATAAATTGCGTAAATTCATCACGGCTACGCCCCACAAATCGAGGATTCCAGCGTTTTTCCTCCTCTACAGAAGAAACGGTCTGTCCGCGATAGTCATGAGTCGGATAAATCAATGTGGCATCTGGCAGGGTAAACACCCGTTGAATCACTGAGTCAAACAACGTTCCCGCATTCCCGCTCTGAAAATCCGTGCGCCCACAGCCTCGAATCAATAGCGCATCCCCGGTCAGCAAGTGCGTTCCACTAACGAGATATGCCATATGACTATCGGTGTGTCCTGGTGTTGCGATCGCCTGCAATTTGACACCACCAACATGCAGCATTTCACCGTCTTGAATAAACCGATCTGCACATTCTATCTGCGCTTGATTAGGAACCACACTCAAACATCCCGTCCTGGATCGCAGTTGGGCTGCGCCCGTAATATGATCTGCATGAACATGGGTCTCTAGACAGTAGCGCAAGGTCAAGCCCAATTCTTTTAGTAACTTGAGATCGCGCTCAACCTGCTCCAAGACTGAATCGACCAGTATTGCCTCGGCAGAAGCATAATCGGCAATCAGATACGTGTAGGTACTGCTTTCACGGTCAAAAAGTTGACGAAATAGCATTGTTATTTGCTCTTGTCTATATTTATTGATTATATTACTATATAGTAGTCTAATAGAAAAGACAAGTCTGAATTAAAATTAGCTCACTCCCACTCCTATGTCACAAATCCCGATTTCCGCGCTTACTCAAGTTGCAGACTATTTTAAGGTTTTATCAGAACTTAGCCGGCTACAAGTGTTATGTGTTCTTAAGAACGGGGGAAAAAATGTGACTGAAATCATTGAAGAAACTAACCTAGGGCAAGCAAACATTTCCAAACACTTGAAAATTTTGACCCAAGCAGGCATTGTGAGACGGCAGCCTCAGGGAGTTAGTGTTTACTATCAAATCACCGACCCAATAATTTTTGATTTATGCGAACTGGTGTGTCAACGTCTTGAAATTCAATTACAAGAACAGTCGCAAGCATTGAAAGATCTCGATGGGTTGCGTCATCTCTAATTATTTTGATTTCATGCGAGATGATTTCTATTGAAGGAAAGTTTAAAGCATTTTTCTCATCAATAACCTAGTCAACCCAACGTTGTTGTGCAGCGACATACACGATAATCACAAATTTAGCGAAAAATGATGACTTGCAATGTTCATACGTTGTCGCAAATAGAACCGATGAGCATCAAAACGCTGAACTCCTGAATCTAGATGTAGCTGCTTGCAATCATGGTGCCTTGCAAATTCCATCAACCATTTAAATAGATCTTGTCCATAGCCCCCTGACCGCGCAGCTTCATCAACAACTATATAAAAACTGTCCCCACGCCAAACACTCAGAAATACAAAACCCTGCTACAGCTATCACTTGACCATCTCGCTCTAAAAAAGCAAGCTGATAACCACCTTGCTTTTGACGCTGAACTTGCTCTAAAAAATTCTCTTGTTTCAGGTGCGGACGTAATTGAGCCAAGACTGGAAAGCATTCAAGGATCTGTGAATCAGATTCTGTTAACTGTATCAACATCAATTAAGATCTTTCAAGACTTCGATTATAGACTAAAGTGCCTAATTCTCGTCCATCTCATTAACAAAAAACTTGACGAAAGCTACAGGCAAATAGCTTTGTCCCGCATTCCAATACGTAGAACAGTTGTCAAAGCGCTGAGAGCTGCGCCTGAGTCAGGAAGTCGGTAGAATTAAAGACATCAGATCACTGAATAAGATAGCCACAACACCAAAAATATGCGCTCCTACTGGCCAATTACCGAACTTCCAGGCGTAGACACCAAAACGTCAGCCGAGCTTACCGCTGTGGGGATCATTGATACCGAAAAACTACTGGCCTTAACAGAGCTACTGCCAATCAATAGCGATCAACCCCAACTAGCCGCCATTATCAGCACCAGACCAAGCCGCAAATTGTTGGCTTTGGCGAAGTTAGCTCAAATCCCCACCGTTGGTTGTAAGTATTGTGGATTGCTATTACATGCCGGGGTGGCTTCGATCGAACAACTCAGTCAAACGCCACCGCAGCAATTACACCAACTAGTTTTGCGGCTACATGTTGCTCTTCTCCAGCGCCGGGACCTCACTCCCCGCATCGATCAAGTGCAAAATTGGGTGCAGCAAGCCAAGATGATTGTTAATAGTTAATCTAAACAGCTGGCTTCGCTAATACCCCATGCAAAAAGATGTCGGCCAGACCCTCAGCCATTTCTCGCATTTCTTTAGGATTAGAGTTAGGGCTAATAATCGTATCGTGGCTAAAACCAGCAATCACAAACATCCCGAGGAAAACCTGTGCCACAATTTTGGGATTTAAAGGCCGGTACACCCCTCGATCGATCGCCGTCTGAAAAAAGGCTTCGGCCACATCAGTCATTTTTGCGACCACTTCTTGCTGGATTTTTTCGCGGAGATCATCATGGAATTGAACTTCCATAAAGCACACCCGCATTACTTCATAATTTTTACCCAGATGAAGCATCCGCTTATAAATTACCTGAGCGATTGCTTCATAGCTAGCCATTTCACTCAGTTCTGTCAATAAATCAGTCAGCAACTCCACCCAGCCTTGGGTGGCCACTTCGACCAGGATTGCTTTTTTATTGGTGAAGTGCCTAAATAAAGTACCTTCAGCAATACCAGCATTTTCGGCTAATTCTTTAGTCGTCGTGCCATCGTATCCCCGGTAGGCAAACAAGCGCTGTGCCGTTGATAATATTTTAGAGCGGGTGTCCGGTTCAGTCTTGGTTTTTATGAAAGTGGGCATAATCAATCAGCTTAATCAGGGCTGAGTTGCGTAGTACCTTTATTTTGTCGCCTGAATATTCAAATTAACGAGATTCTTTACAGTTGTTAAGATGAGAAATGTGTCGCTGGTGAAAAATATCTTTACGTATTATATTTTTTAAAATAAAGTAATGATAAGTTACTGGTACTAAATATCAAGCTCTGGAAATCTGAATTAACTAGCTCAACTGGGTTTTGATATAAGTTACTAATTCACTAACAGTCATCAAGTTTTTATTCATTAAAGAAATAGGGAATTCTATTTTAAACTCTTCTGATAAGTCAAAATAAATGTTGACAGCTTCCAAGTAGTAAAGAAGATGATGATTTCCAGATCTTTGAATCCGATAGGTCGCTAGTTGATCGATAAATTTATTAAACTGAAATCCTTCGTACACCGAGTCTGTATGGATATGCAGGTTGTCAGCAATTATCTTTGTGACTTTGAGATAGATGAGACTTTCTGATTGCTGACTTAGCATATTTTAATTTAACTTGGCATATCTGAATCGCTTCCTATAAGTAGAAATATAGTCGAGGAATTAACGGTATGTAATTAGTAGAATGTCCTAAGTTTGGCTGGCAATAGACTGTCGATTAGCCAAATGGTGCTTGGCAATAGCTAAACTACAAGCTAAGGAAATATTCTCCTGGCACAGCACCCCAATGATTTTGGTAGGGTGTTCTGGCTCGACTACTGGCAACTGATGTAATCCTCGTCCCCCCATTCGTTCGATCGCTGTCGCTACCGATTCATCAGCATTGGCATAGAGAATGGCGGCAGTGCAAATACTACTTAATTGTTGATTGTTAGCTGCTTGGCCGTTAGCAATCGCCCGGTTAACATCATCCAACGTGACAATTCCGACCAACTGACCAGTGGGATCTTGGACGAGAGCGCTCCGATACCGACGCTCTACTAGGGTGGTAGCGGCCTCGAAAATGCTCACCACTGCTGATAAGTTTAGCCATTCTAGTTGCATGGCTTCACGCACCAGCAACTGACGTAACATTACCGCCTGTTCATCTTGCTGAATATTTAAGCCCATTTTTTCTAGGCCGCTATTGGATTCGTTTGCAGATTGCATTCGATCGACCAACCAAATACTCAAACCGACGCAAGCCATCAGCGGTAAAACAATCCGATAGTCGCGGGTCAATTCAAACATTAACAAGATAGCCGTCAACGGGGCACGGGCATTGCTCGCCAACATCGTGGCCATCCCCACCATCGCATAGGCTGGGGGCGCAGCCATTATGCTGTCTAATTGTGGCACCAACATCACCAAGCCTTTTACATAGGCCGTGCCCAGCGAGGCACCCAGAAACATGGAAGGGGCAAATAAGCCTCCGACTAGGCCACTACCCAAACTGATGCCAGTCATGATCAGCTTCACCGCCACCAACAAAACTAGTAAGGTCAGCGAGAATCCCACATCTTGGAGCATCGCTTCGATCGTTTCGTAACCAATCCCGGTAATTTGTGGAAACTTAAGAGCCGTGATGCCGACCAATAGACCACCTAAGATCGGTGTAGACCAATGTGGTAGCTTGGTCATCCAAGCAGAATAGGGAGCCTTTCCCTGAAAAACCTGGCGACACCAGCGAATAGTTTGGGTGGAAGCGTAGGAAAGCAAGCTGGCCAATACTCCTAAGCCTAAGTATAAGGGCAACTCCCAGGCGGACTGAACTTCATAAATAGGCAGTTTAAAAGCTGGTTGGGAACCCAACCCTATTTGAGCAACCAACGAAGAAATAACTGCTGCTAGTACCACCACACTCACCGCTGCTGTGGCAGTGGTACTATTTAGCACTACTTCTAGAGCAAAAAACACGCCAGCGATTGGTGAGTTAAAACCTGCTGATACCCCCGCCGCCGCTCCGGCTGCTAGTAATAACCGCTGCCGTTCTTGGGATACGCGCAGCGTTTGCCCCATCAAAATGCCCAGATTAGCGCCAATTTCCACACTAGGACCTTCTGGCCCTAGCGAAGCCCCCGTCCCCAGCGAGACGGCGGCAGCCAGCATTTTTACTAGACCCAGCCAGGGTTTCATTGGTGCCCCAGACTGGGTAGCTGCCAACATGGAAGACATATTTAGACCAAAATCTTTCCAATACCAGCGCATGGCACCAACTATGATGCCCCCAATCATTGGAATCGAAATTGTCCACAGCCACTTGTTGCCCCCTAAATTGGTCAGATCTTCAAAAGCCCAATCGTGGACATGATCAATTAGAAAATGAAATAAGATGACCCCGGCACCTGTGGCCACGCCAATTAGTAGGGCTAAAACTAGGGTGATGCCACTACTAGAAGCCATCAGTCGATCGACAAGTTTACGCGGCAATAAATTAGGCTGATTCACAAGCATGGGGAGAAGGCGGCGACTTTTCCTAATTGTAGGACTTAGGGGCTGACCTGAATTTCCCCATGGCAGAGGAGTTCGCCTTCTTGTAATGTCAATTCTTTTAAATTAACCTGATCACCCAGGTCGATTTCGTAGCTTTGGAGATCACTGCCTGGTAGTTCTAAATCACAAGTAACCAGCAAAGGAGCCAGTCGCAGCACCTGACCACTCAGCAATTCGATCCCAGTTTGAATGCTAATAGGAAATTGTTGATCGGGACTCTGTTGCACTTGTCCTTGCAACCACACCTGGTTGGCTTGGATGGCTGCTGATTGCCATTGAATTGACCAATTTTGATCGGTACTGGCCAATATTTGCTTCACTAGGTCGGTGATGGCCTTATTGAAAAAGGGTGCGGTCAAGGAACTATGTAAATCCTCACTAGTCATCAGGGCATTCGCGTTAATCATAATTGGTTGCAGCAATTGCAGGGGCTTACCGCGTACTATTTGCTTCAGATTAATCGCTATTTGTTCGGCTAATAGCTCTATTTTTTGAACAGCAATTCCCCGATACACTATTTTTTGGGCAGCAACAGCCACGCTGGGTACTACGCCCGCCAGCATTTGTCGATCGCCAGCCACAATTTCGACTTGGAGTTCAGCTACGGCACTGACTTGAGTGCGTAACCACGCCGCACAGGCCGATGACAGCACAGAACTAATAATTCCACGGGGTTTGCTACTCAAATTTTGCACTTTCAGAGAATAACCAGTAATCCATAGTACCGGATTGTTTCGATTTGCGGCTGGCTACTTAAGTTTTTCGTGATAGTTTCAATGTTTCACTCTTTTCGCTAGAATTTTGGGCAGTATACAAATAACGGAATAGCTATGGCCGTCCGGCTGCAAAAAATCATGTCTCAGTGGGGCATTGCTTCTCGTCGTCAGGCCGAAGAAATGATCCGCAATGGTCGAGTGCTGGTCAATGGCCAGCTCGCACAGCTCGGTGATACTGCTGATCCAGCGATCGATCAAATTACGGTGTCTGGAAAACTGTTAGCGGCTCCACCCCAACGCTACTACTTACTACTCAATAAGCCAGCGGGAGTAGTCTCCACCTGCACCGATCCGCAAGGTCGATCGACAGTGATTGACCTATTACCCCAGCATTTAAGATATGGATCGGGTATTCATCCGGTCGGCCGCTTGGATATTGATTCGACTGGTGCCCTGTTGCTCACCAACGACGGTGAACTAACCTGTTTGCTCACCCATCCTCGACATCAAGTGTCTAAAACATATATCGCTTTGGTCGAAGGACATCCCTCTGCCACTACTTTGCAAGCCTGGCGATCGGGCATTAACCTAGAAGGGAAA
>JAYUSR010000218.1:0-10458 GCA_043755575.1 Synechococcales cyanobacterium | reverse complement strand
TGCCTAGAAGCCTACTGAGGGATAGCCGCTCCGATGCCCCCGTTGAAGTAGGAAGTAGACATCAATTTGGACTTGTCTAGATTTGTGTAGGTTCTATCGAGCGGCAGAAACTCAATCCCTTGTGCCGCGATTAGTTTAATATCACGGCGGCAAGCATCCCAACCCTGGCTTCATCACCGCCACCATGCTATCAATCAGCGGACGCGGCGTAAAATACTGCCCCGCCCCGATTTCTTCTCATTAGCATTCTTCTCTAACAGCCCCTCATACAAATCCCCCAGCCCCTCTTGCCGCGCACTATACCAGTCCAGATTCTCGATTTCTGTCACCAGGCTTGAAAGCGTCGCTGGCTTGCGAATAAACGATGTAGCATTGGCAAAAAACTGGGCGTTGGAATCGATCGCTAGTTCCAAAAATTTATTGTCATCTGGATCTCGACAAGCAGCTATCTGGGACTGTGTATCAATAAATTGGCTCTTGCTCTTAACGAGATTCAACAATTCCTCTCTTCTCTCGTTAGAAATATATTTATCAAATTTGGGCTTGTAAATACGTTGTGCTATTTCTTGATAAGTTTGAGCACTTTGAGCAATGGTAAATTCTTGGATAGCCAAAGCAAATGCCTGATACGCTGTTCCACTGGGACTGAGAGCGGCACTGATTAAAATATTGGTATCGATTACAATGAACCTAAGACTTATCAGCTAATAAGCCTGCCAATATTTCTTCAGTAAGACCTTTTTCTTGAGCTTCTTGGCCAATTCGATCAAAAACCGTCAAAAAATCATTTTCCATCGTCTCGATCGTGAGATTGATGATAGTATCTCGATCAATCCCCATTTGTTGAATGGCTGCGGAAATCCCACTGATTTTTATTTGGCTAATAGTTTGCTTCACTGCCATTAATCCTCATTAAAGCGCTGCATACATTATATCAAGCCGCAGGAGATTCCCACAGGCCATCATTAAAATCTGTCAACACCTGCTGTAACTCCCCATTAAAAATTCGATCCAGCCCAGTAAAACCACCGCCCTCCCGCCGAAACACCAAATCAGGATCATCCAAAGCATCGCGATCGACCACCAAGTTGGCCTTAGTTTGGGCTGCGATTTTTTGTAACCACTGCCGCTGCGGAGTAGTCCAAGCCAGCGAAGCCAAGATTTTTTGTAACGCTCGATCGACCCTTTGCGCGTAAGGTTCTAGGGCATCTCCGATCGCCGCCTGCCGAATATAGCCCACAATCCGCGCCGCAATATCTTGATTAGTCATCTCCCGCCAAGCCGTCGCCAAATTAGTCTCCGTAAAACCCCGCTTATCTAACTCCAGTGCCAACTCCCGCAACTGTTTGCGCGTCAAATCTTGCGGACGAGTCAGCACAGTCAGTAACGCTGGCAACGTATTGCTATTGCTGCGAATAAACTCATTAAACTCCTGCAAATAGTCCGCTGGTTTCTTGGCATTGCCATAACCCCGCTCAATACTATGCAAAGCATCAGCATGTTCCGAAATAAAGATCAGCGGCGCGTTTCCGGTATACCGACGATCCAAAATTTCACCCAAATCAGGATTCTGAGTAAACAAAGCCGCCACCTTGGCCAACGGCATCTGGCGTAGCTCCCGAATAAAATCATCCGGCGGCATCCCCGCCACCGTCTCAAAATCTTGCAACGAACCCTCACTCAAATGCCGCTTTTTGCGCTGCAACTTAGCCACAAACTGATCGCGCACCAGCGCCCTAGCCCCATCACTATCTACCGTCTGCATTTCTGCTGCCAACTGGCCAAAAGAAATCTGGGGATTTACTACCACCGGCTTCATCACGGCCACCTCTTTTAAAGCATCATAGAGCTGCACCGCATCAAAAACCCGAAAAGCCTCCTTGCCAATCGCTGGACACAGCCTGGTCGCCCGCCCCAGCATTTGGTCATACAAAATGCGACTATTCACCCGCCGCAAAAACACCAAATTACAAATCTCTGGCACATCAATCCCCGTTGTCAACAAATCCACCGTCACCGCGATGTTTGGATAACGCTCATTTTTGTAGCGCCGAATTAACTGCAACGGCTTATCGGCAGTCCCCGTAATTTTAATCACCGCATCGTCATCCACCGCACCATACAAATCCGCAAATGCCTCCTTTAGCAAAACAACTACCAAATCAGCGTGAGCATCATTAGCACAAAAATTAACGTCTTTTGCCGAGAACCAGGATCTAATTCCTGCGCCAAATACTCACAAACCACCCGATTAAAAGCTTCTACCTCTAATTGAATCTCATCGGGAGTAGTAAACAAATCCAATTGACTCTGCTGCACATTATAGAGCTTAACTTCCTCTCCAACCCGCCACTTAATACTCCCAGTAGAAAGCTGAGTATTGATCTGTACCGGCGGCTCATGATCCACCAAATAGCCATCAATCACCGCCTCTCGATAACTATAGTTATAAACCGGTAGCCCAAAAACCTGGGTAGTATGCAGAGCCGGAGTCGCAGTCAAACCAATCTTCACCGCATCAAAATAATCCAAAACCCGTCGATACTTAGAGATATAGTCATCAAAGCTCCGAAAAGTCATCTCAGTATCAGCCATTTCTCGATCGAGCAAATAACCCCGATGACATTCATCTACAATAATGCAATCATATTCATCGATAGAAGGTGGCATCGTATTCTCCCTTGCATACAAAATCCGTTTTTGCCTTTCTCTGGCCTTATGCCTTTTTTGTGAATAAGCGCCACTGAATCTACTTCCCAACCGGCCTGCCGCAACTGTTCATCAATCAGCTTGCGAGTGCTGGCTTCATCAAGCTGCAATGATTCCGCTGCCTGGTTGGCGGCCTTAACATAACTCTTCAGCGCATTCTTTGGCAGAGCGATCGCCTTAGCCTGCTGCTCTACAAATTGCCGTCCCAATTCAGTCTTGGCTTGGTCTGCCTCGATTGCCATCTGCTCCCAAAATAGCTGCTCTTCTTGGGCAGTCTTCAAAGTAGCTTTAGCAGTTGCCAAGTTTTGGATAGTTTCTTGCTGAGTTGCCGCATAAAATGCCAACATCTGTGTCAACCTGGCCAACTCTGATCGCAACTCGTCGCTTTCTTCTACTGGTGCAACCGGCGGAATAAATGCTCCAGACTTAAACACCGGATGCTTAAAAGTGCGATGAAACCACAAGCTAAGTTGCCAAGTAATTTTTAAATTATTTAGCGCCGTACGATGGTCATCTGTAAATGCGTGGTTCGCCGAATTACCTGATCGACGAATCTCACTAAACAGCTGAGCAATTTCACGCGGCAAAATTCCCTGATCTTGCAACCGGCGCAGTAGTTCATATTGGGCTTCATTGGCCGCCGCAAACAGCCCCACCTGTGCAGCCACCATTTGAGCCAAAAGCTCTGCTAATTGCCGCAGCTTGAGCAGGCAAGTATTGGGATCTTCGGCTCCAGTCGTAGCAGCTGCTCATTATATTCTTGTAAATGGGCAAAGTTGGTGGGCGGAAGTGCTGGCGGCAATGAAATTAATTATAACCACTCGATTATAACTAATATAACACTAGCCAACTCCCATCAAAAGCCGAAAATTTGCTGCCTCATCCAGTAGCCCACAATGCAAAATTTCTACCAGCGGAGCGGGAATCATCTCGCCCCGCATATCCAAAAACTGGACTACTACTAAGTAGGCGATCGCGAGTGCTAAAGAAATTGCTCCGGTTACGATGGCTACCACCTTAGAACTTTCCATGCTTTGTGTTGTTTCCCAACTATTGTTTCCCAAACATAGCAATTCTATCGTGTTCAGCTGGTGGTGATCTTTTCTTGGGCGAAATAGGGTACTTATAAGAGAAGAATTCGCCACCTCTACCGAAAATTATGACTGCGATTACCAAATCAAAAGTTATTGAACAGTCCACTAAATCGATCGCCGTGATCGAAACCCAGGAACTGAGCAAAACTTACCGCACCGGATTTTTGCTGAATCAGCAGGTGGAATCACTCAAACGCTGCTCACTAAAAATTTTTGAGGGTGAAACCTTTGGGCTATTAGGTTTGAATGGGGCGGGCAAAACCACCTTACTCAAGACTTTGCTGGGGATTGTGCGCCCTACTCATGGTCAAGCGCAGCTATTTGGCCGTTCGATCGCGAGTCCCATAGTCCGGCAAAGAATTGGCTACTTGCCAGAGAATGCCTATTTTTATGAATACCTGACCGGCTGGGAAATTTTAGAATTCACTGCTGATATTTTTCAAATTCCTTGGGATGTCCGCAGGCAAAGGATTCCGGCGTTGCTGGATATGGTCGGATTGGCGCGTAGTGCTGCTCAGAATAAGAAAATGCGTCAATATTCCAAAGGGATGCAGCAACGGATTGGGATGGCTCAAGCACTGATCAATGACCCAGATATAGTATTTTTAGATGAGCCAATGTCTGGTCTTGATCCTTTAGGGCGCAAACAGATGCGAGATATTATCTTGTCCTTGAGTGATAATCACAAAACTATATTTTTTAATAGCCATGTTCTGAGTGAAGTAGAACAAGTCTGTAATCGGGTGGGTATTTTGGCTAAAGGTGAACTGATTGCCTGTGGCACTCTCAGTGAGCTATTGACTGACAATGAGGGTGGGTACGTGGTGCGGGCTTGTGGTGGCAACCCGGACATTCTCCAGCGCTGGATTACTGACTTGGTGATAGATAATGGTGAGTGGTCTGGTCAATTGCGCGGTGAACCCCAAGAATTTTTGGCGACCCTGCGCTTGATGAGTGCTCAACTGATTGAAATTAGACAATCCCGGATGTCTTTGGAAGAATATTTTATGAATCAAATGACCAGTCGGGGCATTACTACTAGTACTTAGATGAAAATCGTTTTTTTTGGCACACCGCAATTTGCTGTTGTTACTTTAGAAAGAATCGTGGCGCAGCCCGCACTGGCAGTAGTGGGGGTTGTCACTCAGCCTGATCGCAAGCGGGGGCGGGGCAGTCAGCTATGGCCGTCACCAGTGAAGGCGGTGGCGATCGATCACCAATTGGCTATTCATCAACCGGCTAGCATTAAGAGATTGATCGAGACGATTGATTGGTTGCGTAGTCTCCAGGCCGATGTTTTTGTGGTGGTGGCCTACGGGCAAATTCTGTCTCAGGAAATCTTGGATATTCCCAAGTTGGGCTGTATCAATGTGCATGGCTCTCTATTACCGGCTTATCGGGGAGCGGCACCGATCCAACGTTGCTTAGTCGATGGCGCAACTCAGACTGGTATTACCACCATGTTGATGGATGTGGGCATGGACACTGGCGCGATGCTGCTGACCGCGCAGGTCGCTGTATCCCTTTTGACCAATGCCCAGGAACTAGGCGAGACCTTGGCGGAAATCGGTGCCGATCTGCTCGTTCAGACTTTATTGCAGTTGCCCCATCTTACCCCGCAGCCCCAGGATAATTCCCTGGCTACCTATGCGGCGATGATTCGGAAAACTGACTGGCTAATAGATTGGTCGCGCAGTGCGATCGAACTCCATAACCAAATTCGGGGTTTTTATCCAGACTGTTATTTTCTGCTGCGTGACCAACCAGTCAAGGTTTTGCAGGCTGTACCTTGGCAGGCACCTTACTGGACTGGTGATATTCCTTCAGATTTACCTACCAGCGAGGTGGGATCGATCGCCTGGATGATCAAAGGCCAAGGGCCAGTAATCCAAACCGGCGAGGGCTACTTGTTATTGCAACAGGTGCAGCTATCCGGTAAAAAACCGCAGTCTGGAGCTGATTTTGTGAATGGCTGCCGCTTGGTAACTGGTCTGATCCTTTCTGCGGTCTAGATACCCAGCCATTGATCGGTTATGATGAGAATCAAATATTTGTAAGATTTCTCAATACTGGGAGTTACTAGCTTTTATGCTTACTTTAAAAATTGTTGTTAACGTGGTCGTTGCCTTTTTCCTACTGCTATTTATCTTTGGGTTTCTTTCCAACGACCCTTCTCGGAACCCTAATCAGCGTGATTCGTCTGACTAGATTGCGGTCATCCAAAAATCTAACGCCCCTGTTTCCGCTCACAGCACTGCCCATGGAAATAGGGGCTTCCTGTTGGCGGTCTTTGTACTACAAAACTTTTTCCAGTTCATATGGTTGATGTTCCACCGGTTTCTAATATTGGCAATATTTATATCTGTGAGCAAGCCAGCCTGAGCTGCCACTTAAATATTGATCGATCGACTGGTATGTCTGCTGGTAGTTCCGTGCCTAAAGCCGCCGGGCACCAATCCTCTACTCCGTTGCGGCGGGTATTGGCACAGACTGTACCGCCGCCGTCTCTCCAGCCAACTCCTGACTCCGCATCGCCAGCACCCCAACCGCCAGCAGCCAATTCAGCAGAGAAAAAGCCCCCTTTGCCGGTGTCGGGGGTGGTAGAACTCCAAGCCGAGCAGCAAGAATACAACAATACCGAACAAGTAATTACAGCCAGCGGTAAGGTGGTGATGCGTTTTCGGAATGCGCTGTTAAAGGCTGATCGATTAGAGGTTAGTTTGCAGACCAAAAAAGCAGTGGCTACCGGTAATGTCTCTTTAAAACGAGGCCAACAGGTCCTGACTGGCGAAAAGTTTGACTACGATTTTGGCAATGATAAAGGTGTAATTACGACAGCAGGCGGAGAAATTTTTCAGCCTTCGATCGCCAAAGATTTGAATGTGCCGCGTGTGGCTCCGGCCAGCGGCGAATTTACCGATTTTTCCCTGGCCGACAAGTTGCAAAATGACCAACCAGTGCGGCGGATCACTGGCGTTGGTTCCAGCAGCATCACGATTGGTTCCGATCGAGAAATTGAGTTTCAACCACCACTCCAACCCTCTGGATCAGTGACCAGATTTCGCTATCGAGCGAATCAGTTGGAATTTGACGGCAAAATCTTGTCGGGGAAGGCTGTCCGCCTGACTAATGATCCTTTCTCGCCGCCAGAATTAGAGGTGCGCGCTGACCAAATAAGCTTTCAAAGCTTATCGGAGGAAGAAAATCAGGTCACAGCGTCCAATCCTCGGGTGACGATCGATCAGGGCTTTAGCCTACCGCTAGTGGTCAGTCAGCTATCGCTGAATCAGTTGGGCAGAGATACTAATCCTTTTGGGGTGGGGTTTGATAACGATGATCGGGGTGGGCTTTATTTAGAGCGTAGTTTTTACCCGATTCTCCAGAAAAATTTGCGCTTAACCGTGCTGCCTCAGTACTATCTGCAACGGGCAATTAGTCAAAATCAGTATTTGAGCCTCGACTCTTTTGGCGTGAAAGCCAATTTGGACGCTAATCTGGCACCGGGAAGTACCATCAAAGGCTCGGTGGATGTCACTAGTTTAGAACCTAGCCGGGTGGGCAATACTTTGCGATCGCGCCTGGCTTTTAATCAAGAATTGGATCTACTCAGTGGCAAGCATAATTTGGAAGTGAGCGGTGCTTATCGCGATCGAGTTTCTAACGGCACCCTGGGTTTTCAGGATGTACAAAGTAGCTTGGGTGCCAAGATTACTTCACCGAAAATTGATTTGGGCGGCACTGGCATTAATCTGAAATATTTTGCTGGTGCTGACATATTTAACGCCAATACCGATCGGCCTGATTTGGCTGGTAGCGATGGGCGGATCAATTTGAGTCGTTTGCAGGTGGGAGCCAGTCTGGAGAAAAGTTTCCGTTTGTGGGAAGGTATTGGCCCACCGGTTAATGAGCGTTCTACCTATAACTATAGTCCGGTGCCAGTGGTACCCTATCTCCAGCTGAATACTGGCTTGCAAGCAAAGGCAAATAGCTATAGTAATGGCGATAGTCAGTCGCTATATGGTTTTAATGCCAGTCTCCAGGGTCAGATTGGTCATTTTACTGCACCATTTTTGGACTATACCGGTTTCAATATCGGCTATGCTCAAAATTTCTTGAGTGGTAGTTCGCCCTATTTGTTCGACCGGTTTTTGGATACGCGGGTGGTGACAGCTGGGGTCAGTCAACAGCTCTTTGGTCCGTTTAAGGCCGGGATTCAAACCTCGATCAATATTGATAATGGTCAATCTTTAGGAACTGATTATTATCTGGAGTATAATCGGCGCACGTTTGGGATTTTGGTTCGCTACAATCCGGTGTTGCAACTGGGTTCGATCGGCTTCAAGCTTAATGATTTGAATTGGCAGGGCAAAGCTGATCCTTTCTAAGGAGTGTAAAATTCTCTATTACCTCTGTTTATCCAGTGCTAAACCCTGCTCCAACACTGTTTTTTCCTTTGCTCGTCGCCCATAAATAGTCAGCTTTTCCAAAGACATCCCGGTCAAAATCTGCATATCCTCTAAACTAATTCCGCGCATCAACATTTCCACCACCCAAGTTTGCTGCGCCTGATCGACAACTAAAGATCGACCGTCCAACCCCACTAAATCTGTCGTCAAACCCCGCCAAATCTCTTGAATCTCAGCCATAGTAATCGGCTCCTGCTCACTTCCCAGCAATAACGATGCTCGATCATCCTTGCGGCTCTTTGAGTATTGAGTAAGCGGATTTTTTTGATACGATCCATAGCGCTTGCCCAAAATCCATTGATTCACCGGCACCTGTCGCACCGCCCCTGGGGTAATCTGCAAAAACTGGGCATCCTTATCGCTTAAATAATGCACCCGTTCCAAACCCATAATTTCGGTAGAACTCAAACCCGCCCCAAATAATAGATAAACCAAAGCCGCTTCCCGTAAACCTTTCTTCTGAGCGCGCTGCAAAATAGTATGCACCAGCGGTGCTGGTAAATCAGCGACTTGCTGGGGCGCAATCGGTGCCAGCGGCTGACTCAAAACCAACTGCACTAAACCTTCGACAAAGCTCTCCCGATTCGGCCACAACCCATGGAATTCTGTAGTGAATTCCAGCACGGCATAGCCCAACAGCGTACTATTCACCAAACTAACCAATCGATCGCTAGCCAAGGGTGAACCCACGCCCCCTAAATATGTGGCCACTGACTGATTAGCCTGATTAATTCCCCGTCCCAGTGCTTCACGGTTCTCGATCGGATACTTGCCCGCTTCGCCAATGATCGATCGCACCATTTCTGGCACCGCATCTAACAATTGCAAATAAGATTGGGCGTATTTCCTGATCACCTGGGCTGGGCTACTGGCCTGACTGCTTTGCTCTCCTAAGGCCGCCGCCAGTTGGTCAAAAATCTCAGACTCTTCCATGACCGCCAGTACCAATCCTTGCTTGTTGCCAAACTGCCGAAAGAGCGTAACTTCATTCACTTCGGCTAATTCAGCAATTTGTTTGGTGGTGGTTTCAGTGATGCCCTGTTGGGCAAATAGCTCTAAAGCAGCACTGACTAAGCGTTGACGGGTGGGGTTGCGGGGAGTTGCCATAAGAATGCAAGCAGCACTTGCATATTGGAGAAAGTATTGTTAAGCTAGGTATGCAAGCGGCACTTACATCTATTTCTACTTTAAGGCATTTTAGCCAGTTGAGATGTTGGGTCACTGCGGATTTTATTCATATCTATGCAGGATTTTATGATCTCTAAATCAGTTCAGCCGACATTTCAATGGACTAAAGGTTTATCTTGGACTAATGTTTTCTTTTTTGGCTCTATCCACGCTTTAGCACTGTTAGCTCCTTGGTTCTTTTCCTGGTCAGCCTTAGGCACGATGCTCTTGCTCCACTGGCTCTTTGGTGGCATCGGCATTTGCTTGGGCTATCATCGTCTGCTAACGCACCGCAGTTTTCAGGTGCCGAAATGGCTAGAGTATTCGATCGCTATTTTAGGTGCGATGGCCATGCAAGGTGGACCCGGATTTTGGGTAGCCGGACATCGCCAACATCATTTACACACCGAAGATTGGGACAAAGATCCTTACTCGGCCAAGCGCGGTTTTTGGTGGAGTCACATGCTCTGGATTTTTTACCCTACGTCGGCATCTTTTAACCCTAAATCTTACCGTCGCTTTGTCCCAGATCTAGAAAAAGATGCCTTCTATCGCTGGTTGGACAAATATTTCTTGACCCTCCAAATCCCTGTTGGCATTTTGCTGTATGCGATCGGCGGTTGGTCATTTGTAGTTTATGGTGTATTTGTTCGTGCCGTAGTGCTATGGCATACAACTTGGTTAATTAATTCTGCTTCACACATTACTGGCTATCGTTCCTTTAAAGAAACGGGTGATAACTCTCGTAATCTCTGGTGGACGGCGCTGCTCACCTATGGTGAAGGCTGGCACAACAATCACCATGCTTATCCCAATGTGGCTCCAGCGGGTCGCACTTGGTGGGAAATCGACACTACCTGGTGGGTGATTCAAGGACTACAAAAGCTCGGATTGGCGAAAAAAGTAGTGATGCCTCCGTCCAATTAACTACGCAAAAACTCCTATGAAGAAGCTAAATCTAGACTTGTCAATCTATACTTTCGATATTGATTTTGCCGGACATGTTGGCTACAATGTCTATC
>JAYUSR010000217.1:0-10524 GCA_043755575.1 Synechococcales cyanobacterium | reverse complement strand
GCATCCAGCACTATCTTCAAACAGTGATTGATAAGCAGGGTTCAGCAGCAATAATTCTGGCTTCGGGCAGCTCCCAAATTCAACTTTTGAAAGCATTAACACAGCATTCTTCTCTGGACTGGTCTAAAATCACCTGCTTTCATCTAGATGAATATTTAGGAATTGGCGCTGATCATCCAGCTAGTTTCCAGCAATATATGCAAGAATTAGTTGCCCAACAAGTCCCAGTGCATCAGTTTCACTATTTAAACAGTGCTAGTTTGGAGCCGATCGCCGAATGTCGGCGCTACGGAGCATTACTCGCCGCCCAGCCGATCGATCTCTGTCTACTGGGTATTGGAGATAATGGCCATATTGCTTTTAATGATCCACTAGTCGCTAATTTTACGGATCCCGATCCGGTCAAAATTGTCAGACTAGCAGAAAAATCGCGACAACAGCAAGTGGACGTGGGATTTTTTACGGAGCTAAGTCAAGTGCCTCAGTATGCCATGACTTTAACTATTCCTAGCATTTGCCGTGCTCGGCAGATTTACTGCATCGCGACCAGTGAACGTAAAGCAGTGATCGTCCAACAATTACTAACAGCTCCCGTTGCCCCGCAGCTTCCGGGTACTATTTTGCGTCAGCAGCCGACCGCCATTCTCTGTCTAGATACCGCTGCGGCTAGCCTGTTCTCCATTTCTAACTCATTTTTACGATGAAACAATTTGCTTGGCTGTCCCAAAACTTGCTGACCCCATTATTTTCTGGCCTGCTGCTAGCTGGTATTATCGTTGGGGTTAGAGAAGGGGGCGGACTAGAGTCGATGGAACTGGCGGCTTACGATCAAGCCACCCGCTGGCGACCAGTAGAACCGCCCGACCCCCGACTGTTAGTAGTTGGTATTACAGAGCAAGATATTGCCAAGTACAAATATCCGCTACCTGATGCTGTTTTGAGTAAAGCTCTCCAGCGGCTGATTGATCAACAAGCTTTTGTCGTAGGTATCGATTTAGTGCGGGACTGGGCACAGGGCAAGCTCTTAAAAACCCTACAAACGAACGATCAGGTGATTACCATTTGTAATCATGGTGGTAAGGGGACAACGATCTTTAATAGTCCACCAGGAGTAGCTGCGGAGAAAGTGGGATTTGTCGATATTCCGATTGACCCTGATGGAATTACCAGGCGTGCTTCACTACTAATTGGTGGTGTCGATCCAAAATCTGGCTGTCCGGCGGATAGATCGCTAGCTCTACAGTTGGCTGAAATCTATTTAGCAAATCAGCACCAAATCATCCCAGATTTTGACGAAAAAACTAAATCTTACCTACTGGGAAAATTATCAGTACCTACTATCCAGGCTAATGCTGGTGGT
Organism: Synechococcales cyanobacterium; assembly: GCA_043755575.1. Classification (GTDB taxonomy): domain Bacteria; phylum Cyanobacteriota; class Cyanobacteriia; order Cyanobacteriales; family Chamaesiphonaceae; genus JAAFHZ01. Next base: position 9,164 of record JAYUSR010000217.1, on the reverse strand, counting down.
TATAGTAAGGCTGACACCAATGGCTATCCCATTTTGCTTAAATACCGACATCCTCAAACGGTGGCTAAAATAGTGAGCCTCACTGATGTCTTAGAAAATAAAGTAGTCGCCAGTCAAATTAAAGATCGGGTGGTATTGATTGGATCGACCGCTGGCAGTCTCAGGGATGAATTTCGGACACCTTACAGCGCCGGGCGGGCTGAAGACAATGTAATGCCTGGTGTAATTGTCCATGCTCAAATCACCAGCCAGTTAATGAGTTTGGTCTTAGATAATCGATCGCTAGTGAGTTTTTTCCCAGAATGGTCAGAGAATCTCTGGCTATTGAGCTGTTCTTGGGGGGGAAGTTACCTGGCTTGGTTCATCCGTCACCCCGGAAAATTGGCCGGAGCGATCGGCGGGGCTAGCGGCGCTGTAGTTGGAGTATTTGGAGTACTTTTTATCAATTCTGTCTGGTTACCTGTTGCCACGCCACTGCTGGGTTTATGGAGTAGTGCTCTGGTCACAGCCGCTTGGCGATCGCATCAAACTAGTCAAAAGCAACAAAAAATGTTGATCCTGACGCGCAATCAAGAACAGACTATTAATGCCCTGAAGCAATTACTCATTGAACAACCAGCTGCGCCTGCGTCTATTCTTACTAATAGTAGTAGTGCAATTACTCAAGCTGATGAGAACACTACTACTATTCCTTTTAGTTTGCCGGTTGACCAGTTACTAGACGATCGCTATCAAATTGTGGATACCTTGGGTAAAGGCGGTTTTGCAGTTACTTACTTAGCCGAAGATACTAAGCGCCCCAGTCAACCACGTTGTGCTATCAAACATTTGGTGCCAGCCCGACGCGACCCGGCCTTTGTTGGCATGGCGAGACGGCTGTTTACTACTGAAGCCAAAATTTTAGATAGATTGGGTAGTCATCCTCAAATCCCCTATTTGTTGGCTTATTTTGAGCAAAATCAAGAGTTCTATTTAGTGCAAGAATTAATTCCGGGTCAGTCACTGGATGAGGAACTACACCAAATTAAAGAACCTTGGCCAGAAAAAAAAGTGGTGGAACTCCTGCAGCAGCTATTACCGGTTTTGGAATATATTCATAGTCAGCACGTAATTCATCGGGATATTAAGCCCAGCAATATCATTCGATCGGAGGTTGATCAAAAATTAGTATTGATTGATTTTGGAGCAGTCAAAGAAATTAATCCCCAGTCGTTGGGCATCGCCGATAGCTCTGATCGAACTATTGCGATCGGAACTAGAGGTTTTACACCACCAGAGCAATATGCAGGTCGGCCAAATTTCAGTAGTGATATTTATGCGCTGGGAATGATTGCGATTGGTGCTGCCAGCCGAACTAACCCTCGCGATTTAGAAGTAGATGAAAAAACTGGTAATTTGCAATGGCAACACCTAGCAGTGATCAGCCCTGAACTGATCACAATTATCGATCGAATGGTCGCCTATCAATATATCAATCGCTACCAATCGGCATCAGCAGTCCTACACGATTTACAGCTAATTATCCAGAGATATTCTCCCACTAAATCTTAGATAAGTACCCAGATATCAGCCATATATCTGAATTAATTGATACCAAATCATACATCTAGGGCTTCATGTTGCCAAAAACTAGTGTTAGAATCTACTCTCAAACGTAAATAATGTGAGGATGATCATGGCTGCAACAAAAACTAGTTTAATCGGCGATTTTAAAGACTTTATTATGAAGGGCAACGTCATTGACTTGGCGGTTGCAGTGATTTTAGGTGGAGCATTTGGGAAAATTGTCGAATCTTTTGTTAAAGATGTAATTACACCAGCGATATTAGCACCAGCATTAAAGGCTGCTAATGTTTCAGACATCGAGAAGTTAGTAGTTGGTGATAGCGTTAAAATTGGCTTGTTTCTGGCGGCAGTGATTAATTTCTTAGTAATTTCTTTTGTAATCTTCTTGGTAGTGAGAGCCTATGAAAAAGCCAAAAAGAAATTCGCTCGGCAAGAAGCAATGGCTGAGCCCGCAGCCGATGCCGCAGTCGTAGCCCAACAACAACTAGTCACGGCTCTGGATCGCCTGAACAGTACTGTTGCTCAAAAAATGTAGTCATTAAATTACATTTAACTATATAAAAAGCCTTGCTCTACTTATCTTAGAGCAAGGCTTTTTATGTCACTCTCTTAGAACTGAACTTCTAGGACTTACGTGGTGTATAGCTCTGAAGCAGCTTACCATTTTCAAAATAGAGCTGAATCGGAATTCGACTATTATCACTTACAGCTTCTAGCGCATTACCAAGACTTTGGAGATGCTTAATCAAACCAATTTTGGCGTTATTATCACCTTGAGTATTGGCCGCTAAGGCCGTTTTGCGGACTGTCTGAGTGTACGCTGGCAATAATTTGACCATAATAGCTTTATCAGCAATTTTGTAGCTACATACTTGGGGCTTACCCTCACAAGTTTGCTTCATATCTTTATCAGCTTGGACTTGATTCTTCGTGGCGACAACCTTCTGCATTGCTGCATTATATTCAGGGATGCGTTTTTGAGCACTAGCTTGATAAATACTATCGGTTGGAATCTTTTGGAGGAGAGCGATTGCATTATTCCACTGCGATAATGACTCATCTAGCTTCTGATCCTTTTGGAAATTCTTGGCGACCTGAGCCGCAGTTTCTGATTTTTTGGAGAAGTCCCCAGAAACTTTCTCTTTTTCTAACTTGGCATTTACTACTAATATCTGCGGCTCATAGAGTTTTTTCAAGGTTTGCGCTTCGGCATAAGCGCTAGATCCAGCTGGGATGTTATTGATGAAACTACTCATTGATTTCCAGTCTTTCTGCAAAGCTTGCCACTGTTCTAAAGACTGAGCTTGGGGCTGTTTTTGAGAAGTTGCCAGAGATAGTACCTTAGCGCTATTTAGATTCTCATTCGCATTGACCTCACTGGTGATGTTTTGCTTAACAGAATTTAGTTTTTGCTGATACTCTACCTGCTTTTTCTGGGCGAGAGGATAAACTTCGCTATCAGTAGAAACTTTTTCCAGATCAGTAATCGCTGCTTCCCAGAGTTGCTGACTGTCCTGCCAAGCAGCTTGAGTTACGGGCTGTTTCTGTGTTGGCTCGGTAGCACGTTCGGCTTTATTCATACCGGCTATCACTAGATCTAGCATGGTGGAGTGCCGTTCGTAGTTTTTGAGATCAGCTTGAGCTTGGGTATAAGAAGGAGACCAAAACGGCACCGTTTTCAGACTAGCAATGCTTTGCTGCAAACTGGACTGGGCATCTTGGAGTTCTTTGCCGGTGGCAGCCGGATTAATAATAGCTAAAGATTTTTCGACCAGACGATGCGACTGCTGAATCTGGGGACAAGTGCCTAAAACACAAGGTCTAGTTATGCCAAAAATACCCAGGCTCAGAGCAATTAGACTAATTCCACCGCCAATCAGTAAACCAGTTCTTTTCGCTGGCGGTGGAGAGCTGCTAGCCGGAGAAAAATCACTCTGTGCATTATCGGCAAAGTCTTCTGCCTTATCAGGTTTAGACTCTACCAGATCAGAACTAGAATTAATATCAGAGTTAGTATTTGGATTGGCTAAGGACATTTGCTCAATGGTTACTTCATCGTTTAGGGTATCTTCCATTAAATTAGCAGTAGATCTAGGAGTAGTATTAACGGCTAACTCATTTAAGGTTTTGTTGTTACGACTAGTTGGCGCTTTGGGGTTTTGAAGCCCTGCCTCTGTGTTTTGCGTCGAATTCTTCACTGGTATCTGACTTTCGGCTTTTTCGATCGTCTGCGCAGCTTTTTTCTTGAGACCAGGCACCACCGGGTAAATGGTAAAGTTTTCAGTGCTATAGGGCTGTTTCTGGCCAATGGTACGCAAGTAGAGTCTAACTGGCAGCTGAACTGCTGGCTCTTCGGCCTGAAGATTTTTCTCTAGTACCCGGAAAGTCTCTTGGGTATCGATTACTGTTTCTGGGGGATGTTCACATAACACCCACAGTACGTCATCCTTAAAGATACATTGCACCCTCAAAGGTACTATTCGCCCCATGTGCGCATGGAGCTGATCTTTAAGAAAGCAATTCAATACTTTCAGGTCGTCCAGTCTAGGCGAATATTGCATAAAATGGCCAAATTGAGCTGCGAGACAAGTAGTTAACTGAGCACATTACATTATACAGATTACTGGTGGTGATGATTACAATACGGTTGGCGTTGCCGAACCATCGGCAGTTTCTAAGACAAAACCAGCATCAGCAATCATTTGCCAATCTTCAGCCGCCGCTTGACCGGGGGTGGTTAAGTAATCGCCCACAAAAATGGAGTTGGCGACGTACAGTCCTAACGGTTGAAGTGAGCGCAATTGCACTTCTCGACCGCCCGCAATCCGAATTTCTTGACTGGGTAAGATTAATCTAAATAAACACAGAATTCTTAAGCATTGTTGAGGGGTAAGTTGATCGATCGATCCAAAAGGGGTGCCCGGAATCGGAATTAAAAAGTTGATCGGCACACTGGTAACATTTAAGTCCCGCAGGGCAAAGGCCAAGTTAACCACATCTTCATCCGATTCACCCATGCCCAGAATGCCGCCAGAGCAAGTGGTAATACCAGCCGCTTGGACATTTTTGACGGTGGTCAACCTGTCGAGATAGGTGTGGGTGGAGCAAATTTGATCATGGCGATCGGCAGCAGTGTTGAGGTTATGATTCACTCGATCGACACCCGCTGCTGCTAGTCGCTGGGTCTGTTCTGCTGACAACAAGCCCAGAGTCGTACAGATTTTCATGTCGTGCTGAGACTTGACGGCGCGGATAGCGCTCAAGATCCGCTCAAAGGTTGGTTCATTGGGAGAACGCCCCGAAATTGCCATACAAAAAGTAGCGGCTTTACAGCTCGCTGCTCGATCGGCAGCGGCCAGAATTTTTTCTTCGGCTAGTAAGGGATACTTGTCGATCTCGGCTGTCGATATCTTGGACTGTGAACAATAATTACAATCTTCTGGACACAAGCCACTCTGGGCATTCAGTAAAAAATGCAGCCGCACCCGGTTGCCCCAATATTGCTGCCGCACCCGATAGGCCGCAGCGACTTGGTTTAATAACTCGGTATCAGGGGCTTGCAAGACTGCCAGAGCATCTGCGCGCTGTAATAGCTGACCAGCAAGAGCTTGATCGGCAAGGGCTTGCCAGTTGGCAGTGGTAATGACAGGAACAGAACTCATTGACAATTCATGTGAAAAATCTTTAAATTCATCCTATCGCACTCCTTGCCATGCGTCGCATTCTTGCTATTTCTCCCACTGCTTAGCTAGTTGACCAAAGAAGAAATTACTGCAAAAAATGAGTTTGATTGATTCGGGTATGACCCAAACACGGGATTTTAGGCTGACGATCTGAGCCGACGACAGCAATATCGGTAGCTCTTGCGCACTATATTGAGTAATGGGTGGGGAATTTGTAATTTTAACGGTCGAATGATGGGGCAATATAGCCAGAAATAAGCGTGTTTTAGATGTTGCCATTTGGGACAATTGCCCGGATGTAAGAAGTCTGAAACATCCACGACCAATCCTCGGCCTTCTGACATCATCACATTTCGCCCATGTACATCAGAAGGATTTAGCCCTTGTTGGCGGGCATAAAGTAAGGCTCGATCGATATCTTTAATTACTTGTTCAGGAATGCTTAACCCCTGGATAACGCAGTCATAGAGAGTTTTACCTGGCAACCGTTTCAGTACCAAGAAGTTAGCGCCCGCATACAGGCATTCGGAGAAAGCAGGGTGGTCACCGAGCTGCCGATACACGGCTATTTCTTCTTCAAAACCAGCCAGGTCGGGAGCATAGACTTTGACCACCTGCTGTGGATAGTCGGGATGCAAAAACACTGCCGCATAATTTCCAGCACCCAGAATTTGCCAGGGAGTTGGTACCGGCTCCACCCTCACCGGATTATGGGTTGGGCTACTTTGGATTTGAATCTGGGTTAACAATTCTTGGCTAACGCACTGAATAAATTGATGTAATGGTGATTGATCGAATTCTGGACTTTCTAATCCATTACTGTGTGGTGGGAGCATGGTCACAGCCGATATTCCTTTCGATCGCAATTTTAGCTAGATTTAGCACCGGTTACCAACCCAAAATTCTCCTGTGCTAATATTGGAAGTTAGTATTTCACGTCGATTTGTATATTCGTTCATGGGTCACGCCAGCACTACCAGTTTTAATTTCCAGCTCTCTATCCACCAAATTATGTGGTGGGGGGAGCTATTTGGTGATGATTGGCAACTTGGTGAAATTTCTAAGTTCGTGATAGCCCTAGAGCGAATACTGCCCAGCGGAAGAGATCGGTCTGACCACCGCATCTCTAAATAGTAACGCTAGCTTAGAATTTATTCTTGGCTTGGTGATTGCCCCCGCTGACTTGCTCAGTGGGGGTGCTTGTATTTATGGGGACATAAAATATATGAATTCTGCAATATTCAACCAAACATCCCACGCTCTGCAACCTGATGTCTTGCAGCATTCAGTAGTGGTTTTTTCTAATAACTACTTGCCGATGGCCCGAGTCAATATTCGTCGGGCTGTCACACTGTTAGTCAGTGGCCGAGCGGAACCGTTGGAACTCGAACAAAATGAGTTTTGGCAGTTGCGATCGCCTTCAATCACTATCGATGTCCCTCACCAAATTCGCTTGCGAGTTTCCACGGCGGAGCGCCTCTGGAAGGTGCCGCCGGTCAGTAGGCGGGAGCTACTGCGGCGGGACAGTCACAAGTGTCAATATTGCGGTACCGGTAAGAGTCTGACGATCGATCACGTCGTTCCGCGCTCCCGGGGTGGTGGCCACACTTGGGATAATGTGGTGATTGCCTGTGAAAAGTGCAATGGTCGCAAGGGTGATAAATATCTATCGGAAACTAGCTTTATGCTCAAGACAAGACCGAAAGCTCCCATGCATCCAGCTGTGGCTTTTGCCGAAAGCTTTTGGCACAGTCGTCAAGATTGTTGAAAGCTAGTTGATGTAGCTATATCTTTAGCTTCGGTACTTAATGCGGGTAGGTTGGATAGGAAAAGTAATCGAGACAAAATGAATCCAGCCGTAATTCTGGCCTTGTATACAGAACAAGAGCATTTTTCGATGAAATCCTATCCAGTTGGCTACCATTATGAAGAACTCACTTTTGCAGCGCCGTCAGTTTCTATTTTGGGGCTTGGGAGTAGCTGGAGCTGGATTAGCGGCCAGTTTCTGGCCAAAAGCATCCAAGGCTAAATCCAGCCAGATTGTAACTCCCCGCCCAGCGTCCATTGCACCGACCATCGCTGCTGCCCAGCTATTACCCGAATTTCAGGGTATTCAACAGTGGTTAAACTCCGCCCCACTTACTCGCCAAGATCTAAAGGGTAGTGTAGTTTTAATTCAGTTTTGGACATTGGGTTGCATCAACTGCCAGCGCACCTTGCCTTACATTACCCGGTGGCATCAGCAGTATGCCCAGCAAGGGCTGAAGGTAATTGGGGTGCATACGCCCGAGTTTCCTTTCGAGCGCAAGGTCAGTAATATTCAAGCCGCGATGAAACGTCATGGCATCACTTATCCGGTCGCCGTGGATAATAATTTCAAAACCTGGCAGGCTTACCGCAATGAATATTGGCCACATTTATTTTTAGCCGACAGGCAGGGCATCATTCGCTACGATCATATCGGAGAAGGCGCTTATCCGGAGACTGCCCAAATGATTAAAAAACTGTTGCGGTCATGACTAGCCCACTGTTGTCTATCGGTCTAGCCTTGGGTGGGGGGATTATTACGGTGTTGTCGCCTTGTGTATTGCCGGTGTTACCAATTATTATTGGTCGATCGCTACAATCTCATCGCTACGGTCCGCTGGCGTTGGTAGCTGGTTTAGTAGGCGGTTTTGCAGTGGCCGGAAGTTTGCTCGGTTTTGCGGCCAGCTGGATTCCCGATGTCGCTGATGGTTTGAGATCGATCGCCATCGTAATCTTACTGGTGATGGGCTTGCTTTCTATTTTTCCACAGTGGGGCTATCGATTTTTTCGTTATTTCTCAATTAATTCCTCCAGCCCAGCGCGGCTAGGGATGATTGGCGAATTCTGGTTAGGCACTCAACTCGGACTGTTGTGGACTCCCTGCGCTGGGCCAGTGCTGGCTAGTATTTTATTGTTGGCAGCTGTGCAGCATCAGCCTCTGCAAGCTTTTGGGATGTTGTTAGTCTATGGATTAGGAGCGGGAATACCCCTGTTGATGTTGGCTTACGGTGGTCGCTACTTGGGTCATCGTTTGTTACAGTTGCGATCGCATTCCAGCCAGATCCAAAGAATTGGCGGCATTATGATAGTAAGCACCGCGATCGCGATGCTCTTAGGCATAGACGTGTGGCTCCAGCTGTGGCTAGCGCCATTATTTCCACCTCTACCAATCTAAAATTGCTATGGCTACTTCCAAAAAATCGCCGCCTATTCCTCACCAGCAAATAATTATCAAGCTTTTTCACGGCACTATAATTATTAGCCTAATTTTAATGATCGGCAGTGGTTTGCAGATTTACAATGCCACGCCGGTATTTGGCGGCAAAGATGGCTGGCATTTTCCAGATTTTTTGACTTTAGGGGAGTGGCTGGCCGGTGGTCGGGATTGGCACTTCGCCATGATGTGGGTGTTTTCGTTTAATTTGCTGATTTATGGCATTTATATTTTCTTGACGAAGCGCTGGCAGCGCCGTTTTGTGGCTAGTAGCGATCTACAGGTACTCAAGGCTGGTCAAAATCCGAAGCGCAAAGCCTATGCTTGGCATCGACTACTGTATACCGGCATTATTCCCGTTTTGTTGCTAGCGATCGCTAGCGGCTTGGCGATGTATAAACCGGTGCAGTTGGCTTGGCTGGCTAATCTATTTGGCAACTGGCAAACCCTGCGCACCGTTCATTTTATGACTGTGCCGATTTCGTTGCTTTTTATGATTATCCATATATTCATGGGTCTCAAAGTTGGTGGCTTGCGGATTGTGCGCTCCATGTTTTTGTAAATAAAGAATGAAATGATCAGAACCCGCACCAAAAATTGCGATCAATGTCAGGTTACTGCTGAAATCATGTATCGAATTCAAGTCGATCGATCTAGTCCATGGCAATTTGTGT
>JAYUSR010000216.1:0-10563 GCA_043755575.1 Synechococcales cyanobacterium | reverse complement strand
CTTCTGGCTTTAGTTTTTTTAGTTGTTCGTAGGTCACTTTGTCTTTCTCTTTTCTCTACTTTTACCCCATCTTTTCCTATTCACGCAAGAGGTCTAATCAACTTTGAGCATTTGACCTTTCACCCATAACGGTTTGACTATTTCCGCCAGAGTTTCATCCAGTCACGAAAAATATCCCAGCTTTTAGTAAAACTGGGTTGCTATTCATGTAAAAATACAAATTTCAATCTTAGACCGAAACAGCTGCCAAAGCGGGTTGCCAGACCTTGCCATCCAGAGCCATTTGCTCAATATCGATCGCTAGTCGTAAAGCCTTCAGTGCCTGCTCGCCACCCACCGATGGCTGATTACCACAGCGCACACAGTTCACAAAATGCTCTAGCTCGGCATACAGAGGCTCAATGTTGCTGGTATAGACCTTCTCAATCAATCCATCCTGCCGATATAGACCTTGGTGATATTCATTGAGCTTGTCAGCGTGATGACGATGAATCAAAATCTCATTGTTTAAGAAATTGGCTTCGGTCAGGGAATGACTACAATGCGCTGTAATGCTACGGGTTTTGCGATGAGTGACCTTACTCGCTGTTAAAGTAGCTACTACCCCATTAGCAAAACCTAAGGTCGCGGTTACATAGTCCAAATATCTAGAAGATTCACCACTCCGACTACCACAAGCTGTGAGACCTACCACCGAAGAACCAGCTAGTTCCATCAACAGATCAATATCATGAATCATTAAGTCCAAAACCACTGACACATCATTAGCGCGGTTAGAGTAGGGACTCATCCGGTGAGCTTCTAATGCTAAAACTTTTTCGGTTTTCAGCACTTGGCTCAGTTCTTGGAACACCGGATTAAATCTTTCAATGTGGCCAACTTGCAGAATTGCTTGGGATTCAGCAGCAGCATTTACGAGGGCTTCAGCTTCTTCGATGGTGGCGGCGATTGGCTTTTCGATTAAAACATGAATACCAGCTTCTAGGCATTTAATACCCACCTCGTAGTGAAGACGGGTGGGGACAGCAATACAGACAGCATCGACATGTTCAATTAATTCTTGGTAGTCTTCAAAGAACCGTGCCCGAAACTTGCTGGCGGTCTCAAGACCTTGCTCAACATTGACATCAGCGATGCCCACAAATTTCACGCCTTTGAGTAAACTCAAAACCCGAGCATGGTGTTGGCCCATACTACCAACGCCAATCAACCCCACTCTCAGTGGTTGTTGTGGCATCGTCATTTGTGTGCGCAGCTGTCCATTTATTTGTCTTGCTGACATGTTATGTTTCACCTTAAATATAACTCCTCCACCAACACCACTTGATAGAACCCTGATTCAGTTATTCCAGAGACCACTTCAGTAGCCATTATTTCTAGGAGACCAAGAATTGAGACTTAGTGTTCCAATCTAGTTAACCTATTTGTTGCAAATTGTTAAGTGCAACTATCCAATTGTAAGTGATTCTTCACGTTTTCTCTCTCCCTAATTTTTGTAGATTTTTACCAAGTTCATGCCTAAAGCAGTTATTCTCCTCTCCGGTGGACTCGATTCATCCACTGTTTTATATCAAGCCCGTCAAGATGGCTACAGTTGCTATGCCCTATCGTTTGATTACCAACAGCGCCACCAGCGTGAACTGGTAGCCGCTCATGCTATTGCCACCGCCGTGCAGGTTGTGGAACATCAAGTCATGAACTTTGACCTGCAACGCTGGGGCGGTTCGGCTTTGACCGATCGATCAATCGACTTACCGATCGATCGAGATTTAGACCAAATGGCCGCCGAGATTCCCGTCACCTACGTCCCAGCCAGAAATACGATTTTTCTGAGCTTTGCGCTAGCTTACGCTGAAACCATTGGTGCCGAGCGGGTTTATCTGGGCGTGAATGCGCTGGACTATTCCGGCTATCCCGACTGTCGCCCGGATTATATTCAGGCGATGCAGACCGTGTTTACCCTAGGCACCAAGCAAGGACGAGATGGGCAACCAATCACGATTGAGGCACCTCTCATTCAACTACGCAAAACCGAAATTATTCTACTGGGCAACCAGTTAGGAGTGCCCTGGGCAGATACTTGGTCATGCTATGGCGGTGCCGAGCAATCTTGTGGGGTCTGTGATTCCTGTCAGCTGCGGCTGGCGGCCTTTGCTGAGTTAGAATTATCGGATCCCTTGCCCTATGCCCCGCGATGAATACGCACTCGATCGAGCCGCATTCCATCAGTGAGTACTACTGTTAGTTCGAGGTTTTGATACTTTAAGGGTGCCCCAATCTGGGGCATTTGTTGCCATCTGTACATAAGAAAGCCGCCCAGAGTCTGATACTCATCAGCTAGCGGTAGGTTGAGCTGGAGACTGTTGTTCAGTTCGCCAATATTGATCTGAGCCTGCACCAAAAAAGTATCTTTGCCCGCCGGTAAAATTGGGCTGGGTTTAGGATAGTCCTCTTTTTGCTCGCCTAAAATTTTAGCGATAACATCTTTACGGGTTAGCAAACCTACAATACCCCCGTATTCATCTACAACCATGGACATTGCGGTGCCGGAGGCTTGCATTTGCAGAATTAGTTCATCGATCGAAGTAGCTTCCGGCACAAAAACCGGCGGACGAATTAAAGATTTGATGGGGCTATCTAAGCTGATCCGGCCAGCGGCTAAGGGCTTGGCCAAATCACGAAAATGAACAATTCCAATAATTTCGTCAGTAGAAATGCCCGTGACTGGATAGCGCGAAAAATTGGTCTGTGCCACATGCTCCATCACTAGCCGCCAAGTGGCGGTGGCGGGGACCGTGGTCATGCGGGGTCTGGGCACCATCACCTCTGCCACCGTCACGGTATTAAGTGCAAAAATTTTGCTGAGAATCTTTCGTTGATTAGTTTCTAGCCCAATAGATTCTCGATCGGTCGCAATCATCAACTGCAATTCTTGAGAAGACACCCGGTGACGCATCGGGTCTGTATCTTTAACCCCAATCAACCACAAAATGACGTTGGTCGATTGGTTTAACACCCAAATTAAAGGCCGAAAAATCCGAGCAATAGTTAAACTCGGGGCACCCAGCACCCGCGCTAGTTGCTCGGCATATAGCAAAGCGATCGATTTAGGAATCAATTCTCCCAACACAATTTGGAGATAAGCCAGCAGTGAAAAAGTCAGAATGATGGCTAAAGAATGAGCCACGTAGATACCGCTCAGCCAGTTATTTAATGCTGGTGCAATAAATTGAGCGACTGCTCTCTCCCCAATCCAGCCCAAAGCCAAGCTAGAGAGGGTGATCCCCAGTTGGGTCGTAGACAGCAGCCGATCCAGCTGTTCCTGCAATTTTTGGACAGAGCGCGCGCGCAGATCACCACTGTGTACTAACTGGTTAATTCGCGACCGACGGACGGAAACCACCGCAAATTCTGCTGTCACAAAAAAAGCATTAATCGCAATGAGTAAGAAAATTACAGCCAGCCGGGGGGCAATTTCTTGAACGGAGGAATTTACAGTCCCCATATTTAATATTGAGACCCTCGGTTAAACCAACTGGAGCTATTTCTCCCAACCAAGCTATGAGTGCGATTCATTGCTAATTCTGGGGATTTACGTTGCTTGTGGGTTTGATCGATCGCTTGGGTAGGACGCTGGGGCTTGGTTGAGAATTGGTCTTGGGTTTCGATTGTGGTGATCTATTTAGTCTTGCTCTTTTGGGAGCACCTGTATTCTGATTTGTGTTGGTATTACCTGTATTCTGATTTTTTTGCTGATCATCTTTATCTTCAACTGTATCTAATTGACCGTCCGGAATATTAATTTTAACAGTAGGCTCCACTGGAATATTGGATACTTCTAGTCCGAGCTTCTGATCGACATCAGTTAAATGTAGAGCGACCGTTTTTGATTTGGCTACTGCCGTTTTAGGCATCGTCATTTTTAAGACCACATCCTTACCATTAGCCGCCAGTGTTGGGGGTAAGCCAGTGAAATTAGCTGCGATCGGCTTGTTCTGGTCATCGCTGACTGTCAATACTCCTTGCTTGAATTTCACCGCTTGACTACCTTGGTTGCGCATGGTTAGGTCAAGCTTAAGATTAGTGCCTTCCGGCTTCACCGACTTCACCACCATGACAATTCCTTGGTCTTTGCTCTCGATCGGAAAAACCACAGTTGGTTTATCTTTATTGGCAAACTTATCCGGTTTATCGTCGGCTCCGGCCTTAATCCCCATGATGTTTTGAGCATTAGTAACTAGCTCTTTTTCATTCAAAATTTCCGTCCCCCGGGTTTTGGGGTTTTGGTCACTAGCTGCTTTGTTATTCAGACGAATATCTGGCTGGGTGACGCCTTTGAGGGCAGCATGACCTAGAGTAAACCCCACAATACCGCTGAAGATGCCTGCCCCTAGCATCAATACCAATAACATACTTGTCATTAACAGTGCGCGATCTCGTTGGAGGTGCTTCAGCTTCATATTTTTGTCAGAGTAAAACTGTAAGAATGCCTAATTTTCTATACTAGTCTACACTTTATTTCTTCAGACGCTGAGCGCCGCATCGCTGAATTTGTAAAAAAATTCCCGTGCAGCATAACCGCAGGGGAAAAATGGATAGGCTATTACTATAGATTAGTAAGCTAAACCCATGCTACGGGTAGTCTCTGCACCTAGATACACCCGAATGCTCAAGAAATCGGTGGGGCAAGCAGTTTCACACCGCTTACAGCCAACGCAATCTTCGATGCGAGGGGAGGAGGCTATTTGGGCGGCTTTACAGCCATCCCAAGGAACCATTTCTAAAACGTCGAGCGGACAGGCTCGAACGCATTGGGTACAGCCAATACAGGTATCGTAAATTTTAACGCTATGAGACATATGATATGAACTCCCAACAAGTGAGTCTAGGTAGTCTAGAAACTCATAATCAAAGCTAAGTTTACCGTAGGGTCTGGGATCTGTTCACGAAAAGGCCACATAAGTTTAAAGTTTGTAACCTTAGTCCAAAGCAGCTAGCTCTACATTACAATTTGTGTCAGAGTTTCTTTCCGGCAGCATTGATATGAAGGCACAAGTATTTCGCGGTGTAAATCAACTCAGCTATGAGGAATTACCAGTACCAGAACTAGCTGCTGACGAAGTATTGGTGGCAGTGCAGGTTGTCGGCTTGTGCCAATCTGACGTCAAAAAAATTCGCTACCCGCTCTATACCCCGCCCCGAATTTTTGGTCATGAGACTGCTGGTATTATTTCTCAAGTGGGTGCGGACGTGAAAAATTGGCAGGTGGGTCAGCGGGTGGTGGTGATGCATCATATCCCCTGTATGCGCTGTAGCTATTGTTTACACGAAAACTATTCGATGTGTGATGTTTACAAGCAAGTTACCACCACGGCTGGATTTACGCCCAGTGGCGGTGGCTTTGCTGATTATGTAAAAGTGCCAGGGCATATTGTCCAGAATGGTGGCTTAATTGCCATTCCGGATCAAATTACTTTTGAGCAGGCTAGTTTTGTAGAGCCGACTAATTGTTGTTTAAAGGCAGTGAAGAAGGCCAACATCCAGGCGGGCGATACGGTGCTAATTACTGGAGCAGGTCCGATCGGACTCATGTTTGCGATGTTGGTAAAGTATTTTGGTGGCCGCGCCATTACAACTGATTTAATTCCCAGTCGGGTGGAAAAGGCACGATCGATCGGAGCTGATGCGGCTTTTTTAGCGACTGACCCTGATTTGGCTAGCAAGATTCAAGATTTGACTGGTGGCATGGGCGTGGATGTGAGTTTGTTGGCGGTATCTAGTGACAAGGCTTTTTTTCAGGCTTTAGACTGTACGCGCAAGGGTGGCAAGATCTTGTTCTTTGCCGAATTTCCTAATGAAGTGACTATTCCTCTCAATCCCAATGTCTTATACCAGCGGGAGATTGACTTAATGGGCAGCTATAGCTCTTCGTTTCGGGTGCAAGGTTTGGCTCAAGATATTGTTTTTAATCAGCGGATTGATGTGGATGCGCTGATTAGTGACAAATACCATCTAAAGGATTTGGCGCAAGCGGTGGCGCAAGCTTCGGCACCTACCCCCGAAACTTATAAGATATTGATCTATCCCCAGCTCTAGATCAAGATCTTGGCTTATTGGTAAAATCTACTATAATTGAAAATAATGATTTCGCTTACCCCTTCGCCATGTTTGTTACCAACCGCCCAGTTAGCCAAATTCCGACTGATTTAGTCGGGGCAATTCAAGCGCTCAAGCAAGAACTGAATGCGGTGATCTTGGCGCACTACTACCAAGAGTCTGAAATTCAAGATATCGCCGACTTTATTGGTGATTCTTTAGAATTGTCTCGGCGAGCGGCAGATACCCCAGCCGATGTGATTTTGTTTGCGGGGGTGCATTTTATGGCGGAAACAGCTAAAATTCTCAATCCCCACAAGCTGGTTCTGCTACCAGATCTGGAAGCGGGTTGTTCCTTGGCCGATAGTTGCCCGCCGGATAAGTTTGCGGCTTTTAAAGCGCAGCACCCCGACCATTTGGTGATTTCTTACATTAACTGTACAGCAGAGATTAAGGCGCTCAGCGACATTATTTGTACTAGCTCCAATGCGATGAAGATCGTTCAGCAAATCTCCCCAGAGCAAGGAATTATTTTTGCTCCCGATCGCAATCTGGGACGTTATGTCGCTCAGCAAGCGGGACGAGATTTGGTTCTGTGGCAGGGCAGTTGTATTGTCCATGAGACTTTTTCTGAAAAGAAGTTGGTGCAGTTGAAGATTCAACATCCCACCGCCGCTGTAATTGCTCACCCGGAATGTGAAGAACCGGTGCTGCGCCATGCTGATTTCATTGGTTCGACTAGTGCGCTCTTGAAATTCACCCAGCAAGATAACTACCAGAGTTTTATTGTGGTGACTGAACCAGGAATTATTCACCAGATGCAAAAGGCTAGACCCGATAAGAAGTACATCCCAGCCCCGCCCGATGCCAATAATTGTAACTGTAATGAATGCCCTTATATGCGGCTGAATACCCTCGAAAAAGTGTATTTAGCACTGCGCGATCGAACCCCAGAAATTACCATACCCACCGAGATTCAGCAATTGGCCTTAAAGCCGATTCAACGGATGCTAGAGATGAGTTGATTGGTGATGGGTTATTGCTTAGTTGAGCTGCGATCGACAATATCTCCAGACGTACTAATATCGAAATCCATCGCCGCTGATTCTCCATAGATTTCGTGGAGATCGATCGGAAGTGTTTTCTCAAAAGCCTTTTGGCTCTCGGCTAAATACAGCGGCAAATCGCTATCCTCAAACTGTTCACCCTCGGCTCTTAAATGGCTCGCAATGCTTGATGCTGACCAATGCCAGTGTTTATCCATCATCAGCATTAGTCGCAACAGAGGTTGCATCAAATTCAAAGATCTCTGCACATAGCAGAGCAATGGGGGCGACACGGTTGCTAACTGATAATGAATTTCCTCTATTGGTGGCACTTGGAAGTTATCTAAAAAGTTGCCAGCGATATCCACCACCCAATTTTGCCAAACAGTATTGTTTATTCTTTGCTCGTCAAGCTGCTGAATACGCTCAAAAATGTGTTGCCAAGCTCTGGCAAATGTATAGTCTACTTGGATCTGAGAACTAGAGACATGTTGAAAAATACTGTAGGTCACCGCACTGTAGCGACAGAAAAAAGCCGTAAAAAACTTAGCTTGATCCATCTCTTGGCAACAGCCTTGAATCAATTCAGTATCACTGGAAGACCTTAGGGAGCGAATCAATTCGTGATCGGCTTCAAAAAAATGTGGTATTTGCACAGGATTGCATCGACAAAAGCTTCCAAATATCATACCTGATGGATCACGGATCTCCAACCAGTCAAAACGTCCATGATAGGATTGGATTTTTAATTTATCTTGCTATGCTTGCTCACCTGCACCCTACTCAGCAGAAAAGACTCCAGCGCATTCGCCAGCTTTCTCACTTGCTGGATGAAGCGATTCTGATCCCTGGCACCAATAAACGTATTGGTCTCGATCCTATCATTGGTTTGTTTCCAGGCGGGGGCGATACCGTTGGCATGTTACTTTCTGCCTACATTGTGGTAGAAGCGGCCTTGCTCGGATTACCAAAGGCCACCTTGCTGCGGATGGTCTTAAATATTGTGATCGATGGTTTAACTGGCACAGTGCCAATCTTCGGAGATTTATTTGATGCCATCTCCAAAGCAAATACCCGTAATCTAAAACTAGTGGATGCTCACGTTGATCAGCCTCAGTTTCAGGCTAAGGTTGACCTATTTTTTATTATTTGCCTAGTAATAGTTCTAGCCATGATGGTAGCTAGCTTTGCCGCTCTGATTGCCCTGTTATTTAGCTTCCTCAAATCATTCTTTCCCTAGCTTGCAGATTTTGGGTGCTTGTCCCTATAATCTAAGGTCCGTGTGTACCAAAAGTGACCAATGGTAAGTTCTAATGAACATCCACTGCCCGCCGAAAACATTGCCTTGGCTTTAGAAGCAGGTAATGACATCAACTTAGAACTCCCCGATCCTGACGACGAAAGTGTTGGCGATTATGACTTTCAGCTGCAAGTGGACAGTGCTTGGGCGGTTTGCGATCGGTTCGACCTACAAACCGAAATTTGGCGCGGTCGGATTTTGCGAGTGGTGCGCGATCGAGAGAAACGCGGTGGCGATAGTCGCGGTCAAGGTTTTTTGAACTGGCTAAAAGAACGAGAACTGAGTAAAAGTCAAGCCTACGCCTGGATTGAACTTGCCAATAGCGCCGATGCACTGATGGAGCAAGGGGAGCTATCACCCCAAACTTTAAACAATTTCACCAAACGCGCCTTTGTGGAAACGGCCAAGTCTTCACCGGAAGTTCAGCAGATGGTGACAGAGGCCGCAACGCGCGGCGACAAAATTTCGCGCCGCGAAGTGAAACAGCTCTCCGAAGAATGGACAGCGATGAGTTCCGATCTATTGCCGGAAGAGTTAAAGGAAAGAGCAGCCAGTGGCTCGATGCCGCCGCGTTACTTGGCTCCCCTGGTGCGGGAGATGGAGAAGCTACCGGAGCTGCATCAACAGGCTCTCCAGCGGGAAATGGCCGACAATCCGGAAGTAGACAATGTAAAAGAGTTGACAGCTAATGCCCGCAGTTTATCTCGTTATTTGGATGCTGGGGCACAGGTGCAAACCCTGAATCAGTCAGCGGTGGATCTGTCGATCGCCTTAGAGGAAGCGATGCGGGTAGGTTGTTTACCGGTGGCAGCTGATTTACTGAAACAGGCGGCCACCTTAGAGCAAACACTGACCAAGTTTTATATGACCTGGAAGCGAGTGGGCACTTTGGCCGACAGGCTATTTGTGGATACCGGGGCGAGTACACCGCACTTGCGATCGCTACTGAATTGTTTGGAGCGGCTGTCCGGGGAAATTGTGGAAGTGCCACTGGATGAAATGGGTCAAAACTCTATTCGGGTGCGGGTATTGCCCAATGAAAACTAAGGACTGGTAATGGAGAGGGTGGCGAGTTTACGCGGTCAGAATCTGACAGAGTTGATGATCGATATTGATCGGTTACAAATCTAGTTCTTTTAGATCCTGATGTCGCTAAATCTTTTCCAAATGAAAGTGCTGTGAATGAGGCATTATGGTTGTTAATGCAGATTGCTCAACGTCAGCCAGTGAATAATCATGAAAAGTTATGAAGTGCAAAATCTGGATTATCAAATCTCAGAAGAAGAACTAAATGATTTGGATTTACTCAAAGATACTATATCAGATCTAGCTATTCTTGCTGCTGCCGTGATATTTCTTTCGATGTTCTATTTGCTATCGCCAATAAGTTCGCAAAATAACCTACAAAACATTTCTAAGAATTTTGCGATAATATCTGCAATTGTGAGTGTATCAGCTATTATGATCAAGAGTAAATTTCTTAATTGGAGGAACAAAGAAGTAAAGGAATTTAGAAGATGTTTAGTGACTATAAATCAGGTCATTGATAAAATTGAGGAAGATGAAACTCATGCGAAAGCAGCAGATTCTAAAGCAATTGAACAACATTAAACCCTCAAACTCAGCACAGAAGACAGCACAGCTTTTGTGGATGCAGTTCTCAACCCATCCCCACCCAATGCAGTCCTAAAATCAGCCGCCATCCGCTACCAGCAGGAAATATCAGGTTAATGGCTCTCAGAATTGAACCCTTCGATAGTCGGAAACACCTCCGAGCTAACTTCAGCTGCGGTCAAATGAGCTTAGACAATTACATTCGCGAAAAAGCATCCCAAGATCTAAAGAAAAAAGTTGCCACTGTCTTTGTTTTAACCGACAACCCCAACCCCGATGTCTTGGCCTACTACACGCTCTTTTCCTACACCATTGATATTGCCGTTTTAGATGAATCCTTTGCCAAGCGGTTGCCTATCGCTGAAGCCTTGGATGAAAAAGCATTAAGTTTTTATATCAAGTATGGCTTTCAATCATTTAAGCAGGAACCAATGAAACTATACTTGCCGATGAAATCAGTTGCAGAGCTGTATCAAAACATTAAAATTTAGCCCATTATGTATCTGA
>JAYUSR010000215.1:0-33394 GCA_043755575.1 Synechococcales cyanobacterium | reverse complement strand
TAGTACTAACGGGAGACTACATCACAGCCGCTATATCTGAGCCACCAGCTTCTCCCGCCGCACAGCAAAAGAGCCGAACGACTCCTTATCAAAGCATGTCCCATTTGACATTTTTGGATACGATTACCAACGTCACTGGTGCTAATACAAATCGTCTAGAACCAGTAAAGTCTTTACCCACTCTTGCTGCTGGCTTGCAGCAGCTCCGCGCCCCCGATGGAATGGTAGCCGTATTGGGCAATCATGATCAGTGGAATGACCCTCGATTAGTCCAAACATTGCAAGCTCTGGGTATTAAAATCTTGGCCAACGATCTGACCCAGATCAAACGCGGTACTGCCCAAATTCAAATTGCAGGAGTTAAGGATTTTATGGTTAAGCAAGCCGATCTGCAACCAATTTTAACTAAAATGGGCATGGCAGAAGGTGCAATTCTGTTGGCACATGAACCAGATTTTGCCGACATCAGCGCGGCTACTGGTAAATTTGACTTGCAGTTATCAGGTCATTCCCACGGCGGTCAAGTCCACATCCCTGGCCTGAAGAGGATTACGCCACCACTGGGCAAAAAATATCCAGCGGGTCAGTATCAGGTTCAGCAAATGATTCAATATACTAGCCGGGGCCTGGGGATCGTAACTCCCCGAGTGCGTTTCAACTGTCGTCCTGAAATTACCGTAATTACTTTACGTTCTCCTCAGAGACAAGCGCAGCGATCGATCTCTCCACCGGTTGGCTAAAAAAATATGGGATTTTTATCCAAATGGCTGGTGCGTTGGCCAAATTTAGCCCGCTGGAAGCAACGCGCTCTCAGTCTAATTGCTACACTGTAACGACAACGTTACAAATTAGTTCAAAGAAGTTCTAGAGGAAATCATGTACTTAACCTGGCTAGATAGCAACTCCTGGCTAATTGAGATGGGTGGACAGCGAATCTTGCTAGATCCTTGGCTAGTGGGTTCTTTGACCTTTGGCAACTTGCCCTGGCTATTTAAAGGCGACAAGAATACTGAGCGTCCTTTGCCCGAAAATATTGATCTGATTTTGCTCTCCCAAGGTTTGCCAGATCATGCCCATATCCCGACGCTGGAAGTACTCGATCGATCGATCCCCGTAGTTGCTTCTCCCAATGCCGCCAAGATTGTCCAAAAAATGGGTTACACCCAAGTAACCATCCTGGCTCATGGCCAAGAATTCATCGCAGGACAAGCAAGAATCCAAGCAGTACCCGGTTCACTAGTTGGACCCAACTTGGTCGAAAATGGCTATCTGCTCACCGATCTAGTCCAAAACACTAAACTTTACTACGAACCTCACGGCTCTCACTCGCCCACGCTCCAAGACATGGCTCCAGTGGATGTAGTAATCACCCCAATTATTGACCTGAAAATTCCGCTGCTCGGATCCGTGATTAAAGGCACCACTAGTGCTCTGCAAGTAGCCGAGTGGCTACAACCCCAGGTGATTTTGCCCACAGCCGCTGGTGGAGATATTAGTTTTGAGGGGCTACTGATGTCGGTTTTAAAAGCTGAGGGTGATGCCGAAACATTGCGATCGCTATTAACAGCCAAAAAACTAACCGCCAAAGTTCTAGAACCAGCAGCTTGGCAACGGTTTGAAGTAGAACTCGTGGTTCCAGTAGTTACTTGAGAGCACTACTAATCAACAATTCCCAAGCCCAATCTGGCAACAACCAGCGCAAAAAGATCAACAACTTGGCATCCATCGGAGTGGCATAGCGTCTCCTCGGATTACGGCTATTAACCGCCTGAGATACCGCCTTAGCCACTACCTCCGGTTTAGCCGCATTATCGTAATGGCTAAGGATCTTCGCCATGGGCTGAACTTGTGCCTCATAAACCGAACCCTGGCTAGTTTCTTGCAAAGTTTGAGCGGCAATCCCCGACCATTCACTTTCGATCGCCCCCGGTTGAATCACCACCACCTTAATACCAAAGGGTTTGGTCTCCATCCGTAAAGCATCTGATAATACTTCGATCGCGTGTTTAGTAGCGTGATACCAACCGCCGATCGGCACCCAAATCCGGCCACCCATCGAACTAATATTTACGATCATGCCCGATTTAGCCGATCGCATGGTGGGTAAAACTAACTGCGTAAGCCGGATGAGGCCAAAAACATTCACCTCAAACTGCCGCTTGGCTTCAGAAATGGGCACATCTTCGATCGCCCCGTAGGAACCATACCCAGCGTTATTAACCAAGGCATCTAAGCGACCTTCTGCTGCCAATAAGTGTTGAACAGCAGCCTCCATACTGGCATCGTCGGTAACATCCAAGGAAAGTACCTGTGCGCCTTCCGACTGAATATCAGACATTCTATCGACACGCCGGGCTGCACCGTAAACAATCCAGCCATCCTTAAGTAATTGGCGGACGATTGATTTCCCAATACCGGCAGAAGCACCTGTGACCAAGGCGACCTTTTTTGATTCAGACATGCAATTCTCTTTGATCGATAGATAGTCATACTACTAAATTTTAAGTTACTGATGAAATAAGTTTGACCACCCGTTCTCGCACTTCATCGCGGACTCTGGGAAAAATCTCCGGCTGCTCGGCGGGGTCATCCAGTTGCCAGTCTTCAAACACTTCGCGCGTCACCCATTCTGGCGGTAAGTTTACGCCACAACCACAAAGAGAAATCACCACATCAAAGTCTGTGGCCTTAAACTCACTCAATGCCTTCGATGTTTGATTGGTAATATCGACGCCAGCATCTTTCATCGTGGCAATCGCCTCTGGATGGATCTGGCTAGCTTTTAAGCCTGAACTGGTCACTGCAATTTTTCCGGCTCCTAACTGCTGGGCAAAGCCCTCAGCCATCTGAGATCTGGCCGAATTCTTTTTACAGACAAACATCACCCGCTTCATGAGATACTCCTAAACTTTAATTTTTGATATCAGAAAAATTATTTGATAGCTGGCGATAGACAATCATCGCTAGCTGCGCCCCCAAAATGGGTGCGACCCAATAAAGCCAATGATGTTGCCAGTTTCCACCCACTAAAGCTGGTCCTAACGATCGCGCTGGATTCATACTAGCACCAGTAATCGGCCCCATACAGGAGGCTTCCAGCATGACTGTTAAGCCGATCGCAATCCCTGCAAACCCAATATGGGCACGTCGATCGAGTCCAGAGCCAAAAATCACCAGCATTAAAATAAAGGTGAGGACTGTTTCTAGGACTAGAGCTTGTATCCAGTTAGCATCGCGCGGAACTGTTGCCCCTAAATTTCCCACTGCGCCCAGTGCAATCCGCAACAGTCCAGAAGCCATGATCGCCCCCAATGATTGAGCTACAACATAGGGAATTACTAGGTTACGTCGAAAGAAGCCCCCGCTCCAGAAGGCCAGAGTGACTGCTGGGTTAAAGTGGGCACCACTAATGTGACTGAGGCTGTAGATCAAGGCTGTTACCACCGCTCCAAACACCATGCTAATGCCCAAATGGGTGACAGCTCCATTGCTGAGGCGATCGACCATTACTGCACCTGTGCCAGCAAAAACTATCACAAAAGTACCAATGAATTCTGCCAACAATTCACGAGAATGTTGCATAGATATATTGATTAAAATCAATATAGATAAGTATCAATACCTTATCAAGATATATTGATTTATGTCAATATAAAGTTTATGACATCGTTAAATCTTTTTAGTCCTTGCTGCCCAATACTACTAGCAGGCAATTTGACTGCCCCAGAAGCATCGAAAGTAGCCGCTTTGTTTAGAGTATTAGGCGAACCGGTTCGACTGCAATTGCTCAGTTTAATCGCTGCCCAGCCCAGTGGCGAGGTTTGTGCTTGCGAGTTAGTGGAATCTCTAGGACTTTCGCAGCCCACAGTCAGTCATCATCTCAAGGTCATGTATGAAGCGGGTTTATTAGCCAAAGAACGCAGAGGGACGTGGATATATTATCGAATTGTTCAAGAGCAATTCATATTTTTACAAAAGATTCTAGGAACTGCTGCTGTATAGCTCTCCGGTTGTCAGGTCGCGAATATATAGAGCCATTGAAACTTTCGGCGCAGTGCTCGATACTTGAGTTGCAATAAATCAGCTTGAACTGCGATAGAGCAGCTAAGTGCCTGGTACCTTGAACGGAGTTGTGAAAACGTGATAGATCAGGTGAGCCTTCGGAAGTGTTTACCAAGAGACATCCTAGCATTCAGATAACCGCTGGATCTTGAGTCTGACAGAGGATGTGCCCTATTCGCTGCTTCATTTAATGAATTTGCACATAAGGCAGATTCAATATCATCTTCAGACCAATCTATTGCTGATAGATGTAATTACACTGTTTTTTCTCTTCGCAACAAGCATGCCCCACCGCAAGCCCATTTTACATCTGCCATGCTTGCTTTTACCCCATTGTAGATCCTGGATAGTGACAGTGCTAAAATAGTACAAACTAACGCAATTGCCGTTGGCATAGCCTTTACTTTGGAAAATCGATCATGGATAGCCCTTTCATCCTCGAAGCTCCCTTTAGCCCCACTGGCGATCAACCGAAAGCGATCGAACAACTTCTGGTCAACCTCCAAACCAACCAGCAATATCAAACCCTCTTAGGTGCGACCGGTACCGGCAAAACCTTCACAATCGCCTCAGCCATCGCCGCTTATGGGAAACCCACGCTGGTACTAGCTCATAACAAAACCCTGGCCGCTCAGCTTTGCAACGAATTCCGGCAGTTCTTCCCGCACAATGCCGTCGAATATTTTATTTCTTACTACGATTACTACCAGCCGGAAGCCTACATCCCAGTCACCGATACTTATATCGAAAAAACCTCGGCGATCAATGAAGAAATTGATATGCTGCGCCACTCGGCCACTCGATCGCTATTCGAGCGGCGGGATGTAATTGTAGTGGCTTCGATTAGTTGTATCTACGGTTTAGGAACACCCGCTGAATATCTTAAAGCCTCCATTCCTTTTCAAGTGGGGATGGAAATCAATATGGGTGAAGTGCTCAAGCAGCTAGTAGCTGTGCAATACACCCGTAACGATATTGAGATGGGACGGGGTAAATTTCGGGTGCGGGGTGATGTCTTAGAAATCGGCCCCGCTTACGAAGACCGGATTGTGCGCATCGAATTTTTTGGCGACGAAATCGACGCGATTCGCTATGTCGATCCAGTCACCGGGGCGATTATGCAAACTATCTCGGGTCTGAACATCTATCCAGCCCGTCACTTTGTGACCCCGGAAGAAACTTTGGAGCAAGCGATCGAAGACATTCGCAATGAGCTTAACGAACAGAAGCTGACTTTAGAGGGTTTGGGTAAACTCTTAGAAGCCCAACGGATCGATCAACGCACTCGCTATGATTTGGAAATGTTGGGAGAAGTAGGTTATTGCAATGGGGTCGAGAATTATTCCCGGCATTTAGCACGCCGCACGGCAGGCGCGCCACCAGAATGTTTGGTAGATTATTTCCCTGATGACTGGATGTTAGTGGTGGATGAATCCCATGTCAGTGTGCCGCAGATTCGGGGGATGTACAACGGTGACCAAGCCCGTAAAAAAACATTGATTGACCACGGTTTTCGTTTACCAAGTGCAGCAGATAATCGGCCGTTGAAGCCCGATGAATTTTGGGGCAAGGTGAATCAGTGCATTTTTGTTTCGGCCACTCCGGCAGCTTGGGAATTAGATTTGTCAGCCGATCGAATTGCTGAGCAGGTGATTCGACCGACAGGCGTTATTGACCCGGAAATTTTTGTGCGACCCACTACTGGTCAAATTGACGATCTGTTAGCGGAAATTCACGGGCGGACGGAACGGCAAGAGCGAGTTTTGATTACTACACTCACTAAGCGCATGGCTGAAGACTTGGTGGAGTATTTCCAAGAACGGCAGGTACGGGTCAGATATTTACACTCTGAGATTCAATCGATCGAACGAATTGAAATTATTCAGGCACTGCGGAATGGGGAATTTGATGTACTGATTGGGGTGAACTTGCTACGAGAGGGCTTGGATTTACCGGAGGTGTCGTTAGTGGCAATCTTAGATGCGGATAAAGAAGGTTTCTTGCGATCAGAGCGGTCTTTGATTCAAACAATTGGGCGGGCGGCGCGGCATGTCAATGGACAGGCGATTCTTTATGCCGATAATATGACGGACAGTATGACAAGAGCGATTGAGGAAACTGAGCGACGGCGAGGGATTCAGACGGCGCATAATAAGCTGAATAACATTACACCGCAGACGGTGAAGAGTAAGGGCAAGAGCAATGGCATTCTGCAATTCTTAGATGTATCACGGCGCTTGAATAGTCAGCAGATTGAGGCGGTGATTGAGAATATTGAGGAGTTATCGTTGGATCAGATTCCTGGGGTGATTAAGCAACTAGAGACAGAGATGAAGGCGGCGGCAAAGGAGATGGAGTTTGAGTTGGCGGCGAAGTTACGCGATCGGATTAAGCAGTTGCGGGAGAACTTGACTGGTAGCAAATCTTCTACGCTTTAAATGAGGACAGAAATAGTGAAATCCAGATTGTTTTTTATGGAAGTCACTTAGAATTACAGATACGCATCACGTAAGGTAAACATTACTCTAGCAAGCGAAATACAGCTGTTAGGATAAAAATATTGAATTTAAATTAGTTTGATTAATCGCAAAGGAGCTTATGGGTTATTATTTACTTCTGATAATTCCTGCCTTATTAATGATGTGGTCACAGTTCCACGTCAAAAATACCTATTACAAGTATTCTGAGGTGAATTCTAGTTTGGGGATGACTGGTGCTGAAGTCGCTCAGACAATTCTCCAAAAGATGGGGGTGAATGATGTAAGTGTTGAGCCAGTGGGCGGCCAACTTAGTGATCATTACGACCCATCTGCCCGAGCAGTGCGTCTTTCTGAGGGGGTATATGGATCTAGCTCATTATCAGCGGCGGCGATTGCCGCTCATGAATGCGGTCATGTGCTGCAAGATGTGCAAGGCTACAAGCCGATGAATCTGCGAGCAGCTTTGGTACCAGCTGCTAATATTGGTAGCCAGTTTGGCCCACTGTTGGTTATGGGTGGTTTATTTTTAACTGCGGCCAGTCCGTTTTTGGGCAACACTCTACTCAATGTGGGAATTGTGGTGTTTGCAGCAGCAGTACTATTTCACATCGTGACCTTACCCGTAGAATTTGATGCTTCCCGCCGGGCTTTAAATATCATTAATGATTTAGGCATTTTACAGGGTGAAGAAAATAAGGCAGCCAAAAAAGTGTTGAGTGCAGCAGCCTTGACCTATGTAGCCACTACTATTTCTGCGTTATTGCAACTAGTGCAACTGCTGGCGATGCGCCGTCAGGCTAACTAGGAATTCCTAGCTAGAAATCTCTCGAAACTTCAAGCTCAGACTTTTTTATTTTTGGTCGATCGAGCGGTGGAGCGTTTGCCCCACTGCTTTATTTTGGAGGAGAAAATATCGGCGAGATAATGACTCATGGCTCCTAGCTCTAGACCAACTAGGGCGGCTAGTATTTGTTGCTGGTGACTAATAACCAATTCTTGCGCCAGAGTTAGCAACTGTCGATCGATCCCAGGATCATGACTAATCAATCGACTAATGCCTAAGTAAATAAAACCAACCAAACCTATCCACAGACCAAGATACAAGATCCGCAGGATGGTACCAATCAGCGGACCATGGGAAAGGGGCGATCGATGGCGAATACAGCGTTGATAAGGTCGCCACAGCCACCGAAACCAACCCCAACGCTGATACTGCTGTGAGTAAATATCTAGATCAGGGCCAAACATGAGGCCACTAAAGAGAAAGCTACTAGCTGCCCAAAACGTGAGATCAGTATTTTTGGTAATGACCAAACTGACTCCAGCCACCACCGGGAGACAAACCAGAGTAATGCGATCGTGATTCTTCCCAGAGGCCATGAAATACCCAATACCTAATTATAATGCGGTGTGAAGTGCGATCAACCTATCAGTTAACCTTAATATCTTTATGCTTACTGCCGACCAAGCGACTCAGATCATTATTGCCCTTAGTAAGCCCCTGCTGACCACCGAAACAGTTAGTTTGAATCAGGCATTAGACCGGATTCTGGCACAACCTATTGTCAGTAAACTAGATTTTCCCCACTGGGATAATTCGGCCATGGATGGCTACGCTGTGCGGTGGTCAGATTTCCAGGCAAATGCTACTAACCAGCCGATTAGTTTGAAAATAGTAGAAACCATTCCCGCTGGCGTGCTACCGACTAAACCAGTTAGTTCTGGTGAAGCCGCGCGCATTTTTACCGGGGCAATGTTGCCCGCCGGAGCCGATACGATCGTCATGCAAGAACAGACCATCTTAGCCGGTGAGATGGTAAAGATCCAGCAAGCACCGCAGGCATTGGGGGAATTTGTCCGCACACAGGGTGACTATGCCCACCGTGGCGATCTGTTG
The DNA here is from genome assembly GCA_043755575.1 of Synechococcales cyanobacterium. GTDB lineage: Bacteria > Cyanobacteriota > Cyanobacteriia > Cyanobacteriales > Chamaesiphonaceae > JAAFHZ01. The sequence goes on along the minus strand of JAYUSR010000215.1, from coordinate 24,955 downwards.
TTGTCTACCGGAACTAGATTATTACCACCAGCGATCGCCGTGTTAGCAGCCGCCCAGTATGCCGAAGTCCAGGTTTACCAGCGACCCAAGGTTGTGATCATCTCCACTGGCGATGAATTGGTGTCGCCCGAGCAGATCCTCCAACCAGGGCAAATCGTTAATTCTAATCAGTACGCCTTGGTTGCCCTAGTCCAGCAATGGGGTGGTGAACCAATCTGTTTGGAGATTGTCCCCGACCAGCCAGCAGCTTTAGCGGCAACAATGCAACAGGCGATCGATCAGGCTGATATTGTTTTGTCCACTGGCGGCGTGTCGGTTGGCGATTTCGATTATGTCGATCGAGTGTTAGCCGAACTGGGTGGTCATATTCATCTGACCGCCGTGGCCGTTAAACCAGGCAAGCCCCTGACCGTTGCTACCTTTGAACGAGAAGATCGATCGGTTCTTTATTTTGGGCTACCGGGAAATCCGGTGTCCGCCTTGGTCAGCTGCTGGCGCTTTGTGTATTTGAGTTTCCAGCGTTTAGCGGGCATACCGGCACCCCGATTAGTTTGGCAGAATGCCATTACCACTCAAGCCCTGCTCTCCAATGGCCAACGGGAAAACTATTTGTGGGGTCAAGTCAGCTGTGTCCATGGTCGCTATCAATTTACACCAGTGGCTGGTGGTCATAATTCTGGCAACTTAATTAATTTAGCACTGGCTAATGGATTAGCCCTAATGCCCGTGGGGGTTCAGCAAATATTAGCGGGCAATGAAGTAGCCGTGTTGCTAATCAACTAGCGGCAGGGTCGGTGAACTGTAACTTAAGTTTGTAAACGTTTGTTTGCAAGATCTGGCAGTAAGTGAATGTATTGTGATATTTTTTGGGTACCGAACACATGATTACAGATGGAAACGCCCAACACTCCACCTCAGTTAGAGCCGTCCCTCGGTGCCGAGATTAGTGACTATGTAGCGCATTTGCAACTGCACATGGCTCTACAAGCGCGTAATTTAGTACCAGACTTAATGAAGTCCGGCGATAGCTTACAAGTATTATTGCAAGAAACTCAAGCCCAGTGCGAGAAGCTATCTTCTCGGCAAGGCTGTTAATTCTCAGTATTTTTGAATTGCTCAAAACCCCGGCTGATTTAGTCGGGGTTTTGCTATCGATCGATAAAACGGGTTTTATGAGTTTTTGTACAACCCGATGCCCTTGAATTACATTTAGCTTGATTATTTCGTGAGAATGTCGCTTGCCTAAACTGCCTGGATTGCCAACATTATTCTTTTACCAATCCACTTGGTTACGGGGCGACCTCCTAGCTGGCATCACCGTTGCCGCCTACTTAATTCCGCAATGCATGGCCTATGGAGAATTGGCTGGGGTGCAACCGGTAGCTGGTCTCTGGGCAATTCTGCTGCCCCTGTTCCTGTACACCTTCCTGGGTTCATCGCGCCAGCTATCGGTAGGACCGGAATCTGGTACCGCCCTGTTAACGGCGGCAACTATCGCACCTTTAGCCATCGGTGATAATTATGCTGGTTTAGCATCCTTACTCGCCCTGATGGTAGGAATCATTTGTTTGATGGGCTATGTTCTACGGTTGGGATATTTGGCCAATCTGCTCTCCAAACCAATTTTGATTGGTTACATGACCGGGGTCTCGCTCCTGATGATGGTGGGTCAGTTGAGCAACATTACTAACTTGTCCCTGACGGCTACTTCGATCGGCGGCACGATCGGTGAATTGGTGAGCCAGTGGGATCAAATTCATTTCCCCACCTTGACCCTGGCCTTGGCGGTATTGTTTTTGATGTATGGCTTACAGCAGTTCGTCCCCCGAGCACCGGCTCCTCTCTTGGCGGTGTTACTCGCAACTAGCGCCGTGGCTGCTGGGCACCTTGATCAGGCTGGCATCCAGATTATTGGGGATATCCCGGCGGGGCTACCCAGTTTAGCCTTGCCGCCGGTATCGATCGATAACATTCAATCTCTCACCATCGCCGCTTTGGGTATTGCGCTGGTCGGATATGCCGATAATGTCTTGACCGCTCGCGCCTTTGCCAGTCGGAATGGCTATCAAATTGATGCCAATCAAGAATTACTGGCTCTTGGTTGCTGTAACTTGGGCAATGGCTTAATGCAGGGTTTTCCAATTAGCAGTAGTGGCAGTCGGACAGCGCTGGGTGAATCACTGGGCAGTAAGACCCAATTGTTTTCAGTGGTGGCTTTGGTGGTAGTGATTTTGGTGCTGCTTTTCCTACGGCCAGTCTTAGCCTTGTTTCCGAAAGCGGCTTTAGGATCGATCGTCATCTATGCGGCCAGCCGCCTGATTGAAATCCCTGAGTTTATGCGGCTCTATCGCTTTCGGCTCAGTGAATTTATGTTGGCAGTGGTGACTAGTTTGGGCGTGCTCTTTACCAGTATTACGACTGGTGTATTGGTAGCGATGCTGCTATCGCTGCTGGAGTTTTTGCTCCGGATAGCTAACCCGACGGATGCAGTCTGGGAAAAATTGCTAGATATGCCAGCCGGGGAATATGTTGGTGGTAATTCTGCGATGACGAAGATGCCAGGGTTGGTAGTTTATCGTTACGATGCGCCGCTATTTTTTGGTAATGCTGACAATTTTAACTGTCGGGTGCTCGCCGCTCTGGAACAGACATATTCACCAGCAAAGTGGTTGGTCTTAAATGCGGAAGCGATTGGAGCAATAGATATCACTGCGATCGAGATGTTAGCAGATTTACATGACGAACTAGCCCAGCAAGGAATTGCGCTTGGTTTGGTGGCGGTAAAGCCTCGGGTTTTTGCCGAGTTCCAACGCGCTGGCTTTGTCGAACAGGTGGGAGCTGAGCAATTTTTCCCGACGATGATGGCGGTGGTCGCTAGTTATACGAGGCTTATCACTAGAGATTAAATATTGCTGAATCATGTTGAGGTAATAAACCACTCGACGGTAGCCGAAAGTGTATGTGCGCCGGATTCGTCGTGAAGCTCGACGGCAAGACTAATCATGGCTCGTCCCTTGGTAGCAAGATCGGCGCGTAGTTGATCGATCGATTCGGTTGGTGTAGAAACAGTGGATCTAACTATGCCGTTGGCTGGCTGGCGAAACTTGGACGTGAGGCGGCGGACAACTGGCACAAATCCAGCATTAGAGCCAAATGCTCGTAGTAGAAACTCCCCGCTGGTAGCTTCGGCAAGGGCAAGTTGGGCGCTGGCATGGACGGTGCCCAGATGGTTGAGATATTGATCGCCAGCCGGAATCTGGAGCAAGTGATTTGGGTCAGTGGCTACTTGGATACCAAGAAAGTTGTTGAAGGGAAGTTCAGTAACGCTGGATTGCATAGTAAAATTTTTAGCTATTGGGAACTAAAGATGTTGTTATTTTCATGAATTGCTACAAGTCAGTCATTATTAACTACTTCAAACGGCGTTGTTGCCTTAATGATATCAATTACTTGAACAAAGCCCGCATTCCCTCTTGCCGTTTTAACGACAACTTCGTGCCCTGCCGCTTCTCCGCTTGCTGAATAATCCGATTCAACAACTCCGTATACACCACCTTTGGTTGCGATTTCATCCACAAATAGAACGACAACGACCCTGGCAAAGTATTGATTTCATTGAAATATAGCTGGTTAGCATTGCTATCGATAATAAAATCGATTCGCGAAACACCACTACAACCCAACGTTTGGAATGCTTTCTTGGCATAGTCAATTCCGGCTTGCTTCAATGCTGGATCGAGATCCGGTGGATCGATAATGCGCGAGAGACTAGCCATCCCCTGAGCATCGCTATCACTATTTTTCTTAGCGCCATCATCTCGTAGATACTTCTCTTCGTAGGTCAGCACCCCACTTAAAGACACCGGCATTTCTACCACCGAAGCCGTCGCCCCATCTTCATCACCCACCACCGACACATTGATTTCAATAATATCTTTTACGCAGGGTTCCACGATTGCTTGCGAATCATAGCGAAAAGTGTTCACCAAACAACCATTCAAAGAAGCTTCGTCAGTGGCTACCCCAATCCCAATACTGGAACCCAAGTTGCAGGGCTTCACAAATAGCGGTAGCTGTTCCAAACCGGGCGTGGCAAAAATCTGTTCCCGCACCTGCGCGAGACTTTTTTGAGCGATCGATCGATCTATCAACCCAGCTGGCAATACTGGAATACCCACGGCGGCCAGTACTTTTTTACACTTGTACTTGTTCATCCCCAAGGCTGCTGGTAACACAGTACAGCCCGTGTAGGTGGCATCAGCCATCTCTAGCATTCCTTGAATACAGCCATCTTCACCGAAAGTGCCGTGAAAAGCTAAGAAGTAGACATCGATCGGCACTATTTCTTCAGCGGTCTTACCGAAGCTCAGCAAACCGCGCTTCGGATTAATTACGGTTAAACCCTTGCTATCGGCGATCGGGATCAGTGCCACTTCTTGTACCTCCCGCACCGCGCCAGGTAAACCGCGATAAAAAGACTTTTCCAGCAACCGATCGCCCACATACCAGCGACCCGATTGGGCAACATAGACGGGCACAGGATTGTATTGGGTGACATCTAGCACATTAATTAGCTGCAAAGCCGTAATTACCGAGATTTCGTGTTCGACCGATCGACCACCAAATAAAACTGCAATGTTTTTTTTCTTACTCATGATATTAGTTACAGATTAAAATTTGGCTTCAGCTTCGTACAGGTCGGGCAGGTCGTTTTCGATCAAAATCAAATCGCCGGGCTGCTTGAATTTGTTATCCATCAAGTGCGCCAGGGCTAGATCGCGATTATCGAATTCTAAGATTTGCGTAGCTGGTAAGCCACCATCCTGCAAGCCAGCGCGGAGCGCCTCCCGGTTGGTATCACCGACTAGCACTACTAAATCACAGATTTCAGCAGCCTTAATAGCTGCTTGGCGGTTTTCGGCGGTTTGAATTTCGCCCAGTTCCACCATCCCCGGTGTCATCAAAATTTTGCGCCCCCCAGCCAGAGTCCCCAGAACTTCCAGCGCTGAGACAAAGCCGATCGGATTGGAATTGTAGGAATCATCCAGAATGAATCCATCGCCATTTTTCCGCAGGTTCAAGCGGTTATTGGCTGGTTCAATACTGCGAATGGCGGCCATCACATACTCGGGGCTTTTCCCCAAGGCGCAGGCCATCGCAAAGGCTCCTACTAAGTTGGAGAGCATCGGTACGCCCAACAGCCTGGTAAAGCCGGGATAGACTTGATCCTGCCAATGCAGATTAAAAGTAGTGCCCTGCATAGTGGCCACAATCTCCGACATCCAGCAGTCTAAATGTCCTAGCTCTGGTTCCAAACCATACAAAAGAGTGCGGGCTTTGGGATACTCGGTAGCCATTTTTCGGGCACCGGGGTTATCGCCATTGCACACCAACAATCCCTCAGCAGCGATGGCTTGGGGCAGTTCACATTTGGCTTTGTAGATATTTTCAGCGCCGCCAAATCGTTCTAAGTGCATCACTCCGACGGCAGTTACTAAGCCAGCATCGGGCGGGGTCAGCCGACAGAGTTTAGTGATCGATCCAATTTGATAAGCGCCCATTTCAATAATGGCCAGGCGCTGTTGGCGTTTGAGGTTTTCCCGAATTTGGCGGGTAATCCCCATTTCGGTATTGATACTGCCCGGCGTCCAAAAAGTTGGTTCGATCGCCTCTAGCAAGCTACCCAAAATTGCTTTGGTGCTGGTTTTACCATAGCTGCCCGTAATCCCGATCACGTAAGGATCGTAATCGGCCAAGATTTCCTTGGCCTCACTCAAAAAAGCCTGCTGTTTCTTTTCTTCGGCTGGCCAAAGGATAGCGTTGGCCAGCATGATCCACAGCGGGGTGCTTTGAATTAGAGTCAGGGTCACTAACCACAGAATTGGTACTGCGCCAAAGTCCAGCGCGACAATCAATCCCAAAATCCCAATGACAGCAACGCTGTAAAGAGCGATCGATAGCCAATAAATATTGGTTAATCGATCGGTCATATTCAGCTTAATTTTCCCCACTTTACGCGGGTCATCTTCCGTCCAGGCTGCGGCAATTAATACAACTCCCCCCAGCAAACTGGCACCCACCGTACCCCAGGCATAAGCCGTCAGTGCCAGACTGATACCGCCAGTCAACAATGCCACCAATGAACCACGGGTATCGAAAGCTCGTTTTTCTAGCCACCAGTTGACGAAGCGACTAGAGTTATATTCTTCCTGCTGAAAAAACTGAAGGTAACGCAGCGATCGCCGCACATAAAAAAGAATGACGCTGATCGAAACGATCGCCAAAATTAGGAAGGGAAAAGACATGGGAGCAGCAAGTATTTAGTTAAACAGCAGTGAGAACAGCATTTTGAGCAGCCAGAAACTGCTGCACATAATAGGCACAAAGGTGGGCACCCTCATTTTGATAGATGAAGTGATCGCGCCGAGGTACCGTAATCAGCTGCGAATTGGGGAACAGTCGATGGTAGCGATGCGCCATCTCCACCGGAGTTTCGGTGTCGGCTTCACCCCACAACAGCAACACGGGTGCTTTAATCTGCGGCACGATGTCTGTTACATCTTCCCGGACTGTTTTCACCAAAGTACCGCGCAGTTGGCCAGCATTTAGATAATCCCGCGAGCCATATTTCTGACTGTGCCAGTCTAGCAAAGCTTGCTGGTTGACTGGTGAAATCTTGCAAGCGCCACGTAGCGTTTTAATCCATTTGCTCCGCCAAGACTGCTGCCAAGTTTTTTTGCTTTGAAGACCACCGGAATTAATCATAATGATCGATCGCACCCGATCAGGATATTTATGTGCCAGTCGCATAGATACCCGGCCACCAAAAGAATGACCTAACAAGTCAGTTCTGGCGATGTCTTGCTCATCCATATAAGCCATCACCCGATCGGCATATTGGGTCGTATCCCAATCTTCTGGGGGCGGCTCCGACTTGCCAAATCCCGGCAAATCCAGAATGTGAATCTGAGCCACATCAGCCAGTAGCTCCCCCATCGGTTGCAGGGAGCGAAGATTTTGCCCCCAGCCGTGTAGCATCAGCAGCGGATGGCCACTGTTACCGAGTTGGATTGTGTTTAATTGCGGTGCCGCCATGATCTGCTCGTTTGCGCTTGCTTCATCAAGCTAAATTATCATCGATCGAGTGCTTCAGAAACTGATAAATGTCTGAAAGATCCCAAGAAATTGATAGTTTTTTTACCCTTTGGGCATATTAGAGATCGGATGTGGATGTAGCAATACATCGTTTTACAACGGCCTATATATACTTTTTAGGGACTCCTCCATGGTTACGTCTAGCTGGCAATCCAATTCGCACACCGCAACATCTATTGGTAGTTGGCTAGAATCTAGTTTGCGAGAAAACACTACCGACAAAACGTTGGAGTTGTTTCAAAATCTTTTTATTGAAGGTTCTGGAAATCCGGATTTGCTGGTTGGTGTGGCCGTGGAAGAGTTAGCCTTGAGTAAAGAGCGAAGTGCCGAGCGCGAATTTTTAAAAATTATTGATCGATCTTGCTACCAGCTGATTACCCACTGGCTAACTACTGGCCATACATCATTTGTGAGCCAGCTCATCGACATTATTCTTAAAATAGAAAATGGCCAAGAGCAAATTTACGCCAAATTGCCTCGGCGCTTAAACTATCTGTGGAAACTCTACGCCCAAAGTGAGTACTTTCAGCGGCTGTGCAAACTCCAGAACATTGTGACGCGACGATCGACTGATCTGAATGCTAATCCGATCCTCGGCACCTTAATAGACCGCTACCCATTTCTTTACGAGTCTAATTTGCTGGCCGAAGATGTGCCGAAAAATTATTTAGAAGTAGTCCAAAGAATCAAAAGACGGGCGCAGCGCGATTATGAATTTAGATTCTCTCAGTACCTCACCTATCAAATTCGGAAAGCTCGGCTAAAACAGCACCCCGATCCCCAGAAAACGGTTGTGCCAGTAGCTAATCCCACCATGCTGAGGAGTCGGGACTTTGGTATTTCTTTACAGTCTTTTGTGAGTCAGCCCCAAAATGGTGACAGCTATTGGGATAGCGCTTGTGCTTTTTTGGTGCTGATGCAACAACCAATGACTTTTGGCGAGTTTAAAGAAAACCTATATATCTATCTGAGCAAAGATTTCAACACCTCAGTCTATGCTCAACAAAGCTTTAAAACTCGCCTCAAACACCACTTGCGCGATATTCTACCGGAGAATCATCCTAAACCCTTAGATGAGTTATCTCAGGTGCGTACTTACACCCAACTATTGAATTTCTTAGTAATTGATAGCGCAGAACGACCAAACCATGTGGTGCTGATCGATCTGGTTTCCAATTTTGGCTCGGCAGCTACCGTGGGGTTGCTGCTCAAGATTATTTTTATTTGCCCCAAAGCCCAAACTTCTCTCAATCACCGTTTATCTATTCTCTTCAATCACTACTACCAAACCAACCGCGATCAGGTACCCTGGCTGATTAAGTTCTTTGAAAATTGGCAAGCAGCGAGCAGTATCCATTTTGGGAAGGTGGATTCCTCAGTGCTCAAACAAATTATGGGCAATTAGCTGGGCACGACAGTATGAAAATGCCGATAGTCGATATGTCGATCGCCATTAGCTTGAGGAACTACAATATCAACAAAGCGGTGGTGATAGATAATTTCATGACTGGCATAATTATGACGAGCACTAATGTTGTAAGAAACAGCCTCATCGATACCGGTAATTGAAGCCTGAATTTGGGCATTCAGCTGGGCTAGAGACTCGGGAGTATGACCAAACAGCGGACTACCTTGATCGATCGAATGCATCGGTGTCCAAGTGAGACTAAGAGCAGGGGTGCGATTACGCATCATCTTTAGTTCGTGAAAACGACGCATAAAATGGCCTTCTTGAGTGGTCTCATCTACTAACAAATAGACTTGGAGCTGGGCTTCAATAATCATATTTTGTCGCTCGTTGGCAATCCGAAACATTAAAGTTGGCACCCCATTATATTTAGTGATTACCGCTTCATTGCTAAAAATCACTTTGGCCTGCGGGCGAGAAAAACGGGCAAAAGCCAGCCCCGTAACAACAGCAATCAGCAATAGACTAATAATTGCTTCCGCCGTCACCACACAGTTGGCATAAAAAGTAATCGGATGCATGGCACCATAGCCGATCGATCCCAGAGTTTGCACGCTAAAAAAGAAAGCATCCGCAAAACTACCAGCTCTTGCTCCTTCTAAACAGTTACCACCAGCCAAATAAGCTAAGGCAAAGAGAGCATTGATCCCTAGATATACCACTATAACGATGCCAGCAAAGCCCGCCCACGGAATTGTTAAAAACAGATGATAGGGATCGCGCCAATATGTATACCAAGCCCCCATATTAGGAATATGAAACTTCCCATCACGGCTCTGGATTTGGATTAATTGCTGTCGTCGAAAACGACTTCGCGGCACCTGATTACGATTTTTCATTGCCTGTTATCTACTCTAAACAGCGAATTGCTTCCAACAGACCGCGCGCCTTGTTCAGTGTTTCTTCATATTCTTTTTCAGGATTAGAATCCGCCACCAGACCAGCACCAGCCTGCACAAAAACCTCATGATGGGCAGCAGAGCTACCCCCTAGGGAATGGCCTTGGGGTCTTACCACCATTGTGCGTAAGGTAATCGCAGTATTGAGTTGACCTTCAAAGTCATAATAACCATAAACCCCGGCGTAAGGATCACGCCGACAGCCTTCCAGCTCATGGATGATTTCTAGCGCCCGGATTTTGGGAGCCCCACTCACGGTGCCAGCCGGGAAGCAAGCTTGCATTAGATCCCAGGCGGTTTGATCGGCAGCTAACTCTCCCACTACATTGCTGACAATGTGCATCACATGCGAGTAACGTTCGATCGACATCAACTCATCAACGACCACCGTGCCGCTTTTACACACCCGTCCCAAGTCATTACGCCCCATATCTACCAGCATAATGTGTTCGGCTCTTTCTTTGGGATCGGCCAATAGCTCGGCAGCCAGCGCTTCATCCAGAGCCGGAGTCGCGCCGCGCGGTCTGGTACCCGCGATCGGGCGCAGTGTTGCTTGCATTTGTCCCCGGTGCTGCTCAGCCTTAACCATTACTTCGGGGCTAGAACCAATAATCTGCCAGTCGCCAAAATTGAAGTAAGCCATGTAAGGCGAAGGATTAACCAGCCGCAGCGATCGATAGAGATCGAAAGGTTCGCCCACATAATCGGTACTGAGCCGTTGAGAAATCACCACCTGAAAAATATCCCCAGCTTTAATGTACTCTTGGGCTTTTTCGACACTGGCGCAGTATTTTTCTTTGGTAGTATTACTCCGATAATTCGCTGGCAACTCAGTCGCTGACAGCTTCTGGAGGGACGTAGGCGGAGTCCACTCCAAAAACTTGGGGGTAGTAGTTTTTTGCAGTTTATCTAAAAGAGATTGCACCCGATCGATCGCCCGTTGGTAGGCCAGTTGCAGATCTCCCTGTGCTGCATTGAGGTCAGCATAAGCCACCGCAAAAATTTTGCGCTTCACCTGGTCAAAAATCATTAAATGATCAACCTGCATCCAGCAGCCATCTGGTAAATCATTCGGCTGCGCTGGATAGACAGGTACCCGTGGTTCAATCCATTTAATTAATTCATAGCCCCAGAACCCAAACAAACCGCCAATGCCACCAGGTAATTCAGTTAGCTTCACTGGCTGATATGCGATCAAGCAATTAGCCAAAATGGTAAAAGGATTACCAGTGAATTCCTGCTTAGAACCATCGCGATGCGTTTGGATAGATTTATCGCCCCGAGATTCCATTACCCACAGAGGGTTACATCCTAAAAAGCTGTAGCGACCCACCTGTTCACCACCATCCACCGACTCTAACAAAAAACTATAAGGTTCCTGGCTACAAACCTTCTGCCAAGCCGAAATCGGAGTATCTAAGTCAGCAACCCATTCTTGATAGACCGGAATGAAGTTACCCTGGGCAGCCAGTGCCGTAAATTGAGAAAATTCGGGAATCATCATAATGAGAGCTGCTAAGACGTGAATATATATACTAACCGACAGTCATCCTAGCTGATGTTAGGGGTTTAAAATCATCATAATCACCGTTAAAATGTGGCCAGTAAGTTTAAGGCGCGGAACAGATGCTAATAATGAAAAAACAGCTGTGGTGTGGTTTTCTGTTGATTGCTAGTGGGCTAGCCATTAATCGACCAGGACAGGCGATTCCTCAATATGCTGCTCTGAGTTATGCCAATGGTCCCCTAGAAGTAAAACTGTTGACTAATCCCAAATTGGTGCGTTCGCGGCCAGATGTAGTCACGGCTGATAAGCTTTCCCCTCGTCAGATCAATTCTCCTAGCCTGTGGTGGACAAAAGAACAACTGCCTAACAAATTGGTGCTCAATTGGTTAGCTTATCCCCAGAAAAAATATATTGATGTGGTGGTTAATCCACAGTTTTGGAATATTTTAGATTATCCCGAACGTTATCAGCTCATCAATAGATGGGGAACCGCTGCTCGCAAGCACGGTTTTAATGTGCGAATTTTCAATTTGCGTTTTTCCGAACAGCAGCCGATCGTTGCTTATACCTGTTCTCATAATCCTACCGATCAACGCTGTGTTGTACAGTGGCAAGTAGCAAATCAAGATAGTTTAGGAGTTAAACCTTCAAGATAGTAAATGCTGATTGTCACTACTTTGTGGCCGGATTCATGAAATGTTTACTCTCCGTTTTCCGAATCAATTATTTTTAGCTGGGAATAAATTTCGATTGAAAATACTGTTGTTCACAATATATTCAGGAGCTGCCAATTAATAGATACAACAGTTTAAAAGCTCTCCAGAAGGCGGTTTCAGTAAGTTTACCTTTAGATACAATTCAATACCCGATAAAAAATTACAGCTGAAACACAAAAAAATGCTATGATTATGAGAAAAAATTACAGTAACGCGATATAATTAGTTACAGGGATTACAAACAGTATAAATATTGACAGTCAGAAGAATATCTTTTGTGTGATGGCATGAAATGACTAGCTAGTGACTACTCCAATATTTACCACTCAATCTGTTAGTTACCCAAATTGCTCCATCCCATTAACCCTACTGCTTTTGAGCATTAACTGTTCACTTCTTGTAGTGACTAATCAGTGCTTAATAGTCCAAGCTCATTGACAATTTGACAGCACATAATGCTCGCATCTAGTTGAAACTAAGGAGAAAAGTGATGAGAATTGCCCAGCTTGCCCAGCGACAGGAAAATATTTCGCACTCAAGCGGAATGCAATTAATGGACAGCTTATTGACTGATGAATTAGTGACCAGAGGTCACATAGTCGATTTGTCTTGATCTTAGAGATTCCTTTGCCAAGGCCAAGCTGAACGTGCCCAGTTCTCTCATTGTTAACAATACTTCAAGACTTTAGACGTTGTTACGCAGTTTCAATAAACAATTAGATTTCCCGAATTAGATTCGGTTGTAGGTTCTTGATGTTTCCATGCAGATGGTCCGCAAGAACCATAGTTTCCCAAATTTTCAGAGGTGTTGAATATGTCAGCTGTTATTAGTAAACAAAGTAAGTTCAAAACTTTTTCCGGTTTCGCGGCTGGCAATCGCGAGCGCCCTTGCATTGCATTAATTTCAGAGCATGGCGACCCAGCCGCCGAAATCGGGAAGGACGCTGCTGGTGGTCAAAACGTTTATGTCCGTCAAGTGGGTGAATCTTTGGCTGAGCTGGGCTGGCAAGTGGATATGTTCACGCGCCGAGCCAGTGCTGATGACGCTGAAATTGTGCAACATGGTGAATACTGCCGTACCATTCGATTGACGGCTGGTCCTTTGGAGTATGTTTCTAGAGATGAGCTGATGGAGCACATGCCAGCTTTTGTAGATGCGATGTTGCAGTTCCAATTAGCAAACGACATTAGCTACCAGTTAGTGCATACGCACTATTGGATGAGTGGCTGGGTGGGAATGCAGCTGAAGCAGCATTATCCAACTCAATTGGTGCATACCTATCATTCGCTGGGTGCCGTGAAGTACCAATCGGTTTCTGATATTCCACCAATTGCTGAGCAACGACTATCGATCGAACGCGAAATCCTGGAGTCTTTTGATTGTGTGGTGGCTACTAGTCCTCAAGAACAGGCTGACTTGCAGTCTTTTGTTTCGACTCAGGGCAGTACCCAAATTATTCCTTGCGGTACCGATATTGATAATTTTCAGGTGTTGGCCAAGCCTGAAGCTCGACGACAGTTAGGTCTACCTACCGAGCACAAGACAGTGATGTATGTGGGTCGATTTGACCAACGAAAAGGCATCGAGACTCTAGTACGCGCCATCGCCCAGATTTATGATGGTAGAGAGACTTCCAATCTGGATATGGATAAGTTGAGCCTGCTGATTGTAGGTGGTAGTGATCCGAATCAGGCTGACGGCTTAGAACGTCAGCGGATTGAAGATTTGGTCGCCGAGCTGGGAATTACGGCGCAAGTAAATTTTGTGGGGATGGTTGGTCACGACAGGTTGCCGCTGTACTATGCGGCTGCGGATGTTTGTGTAGTGCCTAGTCACTATGAACCGTTTGGTTTGGTGGCGATCGAGGCGATGGCTTGTGGTACTCCGGTGGTCGCCTCCGATGTTGGTGGTTTGCAATTCACGGTGTTATCAGAAGAAACTGGCTTGTTAGTGCCGCCGCAGGACGTAGATGCTTTTGCCCAGGCGATCGAGCGGACTTTGGTTGATGAAGTGTGGGCACAGAAGGCCCGCAAGAAAGCTGCCCGAAGGGTGCGGGAGAACTTTAGCTGGGCTGGGGTGGCACATCAGTTAAGTTGTTTGTATCTTCAACTCTTGCATCAGCCTGCTTTTGGATTACCAGCATCGAACTGTGCGACTATTTTGGGGAATTTGTACTCCAGCGTGAAAAAGTTCAAGGCTTCTTAGATTTAGCTGTTTTTTAGATGAAGTTGGCTACTACTATTGGAAGCAGCCAGCTTCGTTTGAGTTCTGGGATGAGGTTATTTACAAGGTAGCTTGCTTTCTGTTTCAGAGAGAGGAAATCGTGTTCCTTTCAAATAATCGTCAAAATGTTTTTGAAAGTAAATCCACGATGTTTCATTCTTTACCGCAAGAAAGCAAGCTGGAGCTTCCCGATATAATGGTAATCGTGAAGTAATCTCTTGTTTTAGCAAGGGAGAAAGCTCGTCAAAACTTAGCCGCTTATGCATAGTTGCACTATAAACCAGCTGTCCCGGTTTTCCCTTCATCTTCATCCAAGGCAACCAAGGACCGATACGGTTCCAAGTACCCGACACATGAGTGGCCGTGACAGAAGAGGCGTTGGTTATTTCTTGTATAGGAACGGTGAATTTAAAGAACTCTCCCGCTTGATAGAGTGAACCTGAGCTGTAGTCCTGAAACTTTGGATCACTGGCTAAGATATTGGGATAGAGGAGAGGAATATCTAGGGAAAAAGTAACTTGGTCACCATTCCTAGACACAGGATATTTTCCATTGAAACTGTTTTGAACTGGATTATTTGCTACATGAACAACAGATACCTTTTCCCCTGTCCACGGATTTTGCCACCGATTCAGTATTCGGTTAGTCAACGGGTCTAGGTAGAAGTTGAGTTCGCGAGAAGTCAACACCCATTGTTTGCGCTGATTCTGGAAACAACGAGCAACATTCATACCTACAACGTTAAATAATTTTTGTTGTTTTTCCTGCGGCACAAATGCGTAGATAGCACCACTCCATTCGATGTATATGTTCCTCCCATCCATAGAACAGCGGGTACGAACAAACTCTGTTGTTCCTAAATTTTGGGGATTTTGAGAAACAGTCTGTGCATCACTCCTCATCCGAATTCCGAGTGATTCGGCAGTAATAAGTAATATAATCCAGATGAACTTTATGTTGTTCTTCATCCAAACTCCTACAATAGGAATAAATCAGTGGGACTGAACTGGGCTGAACATTGAATCAATTGATTCCAGGAGTCGAATACTTGCTGCCAAAGCTGTGTGACTTCATGGACTGTTCGGAGATAGTCCGATCCCATAGGAGAATCTTTTGTACACTGTGGGATGAGATCTAACCCTAAAACCTGATGATGCATATCAGCTTCCTGATGAACTAGCCAGTATCCTTTAGGCGTTAATCCCAGTTCAGCAAGTTTAGGGTTGATCTGGGCGTAAAAATCCACGGCAATGCTTTCGGTCATCAAGTTCAGGGTAATGATTTGGTGTGCAAATGGCTCCCGAATGACTGATCGGATAAAATAAGAACTCAAAGCCAATGTTGCTAAATTTGGTGGGACTGACGTCGGCAACTCATCAGGCTTAAGCAAGCCGAACTCTCGCATCCATTGGGCTAACAGTGCTGGATGTTCAACTTCTTCCGCAGCATGTTCAGCAAAAGCATCCCGAAAACGTGGGTCATCGCATTTGCCGTAGCGTAGAGCCGTTGCCGCAGTAAACTCAGCTGAAAGATGGTAGAGCTGCCGAATCCAGAGAAGATCTTTTCCACTCGAAGCATTGGAAACGGACTGATAAAAAGTATGAGACCTGAGGTTTACTCTACATTGTTGGGCTATTTCCCAGAGCCAGCCCATCGGAACAACGTTGGTTAACATTGTGATCCTCCTTATATCCGCGAATGAATTAGTAAATTAAATTCATCCATGCTTCTATTATAGTCAGGCTCCCCTGAGATTGCTTTTCTTTAATCTTAGGCTTTAGTCCTCATCAAGCGAATTAGATTTTTCTCACTCTGAAAGTTACATTGGTTTGTGAAATCCTAGCCGCTTGGATTTCAGCTGTGGCAAGATTGTCAATTCACCATTAGAGTGCTTTGGTCATCCGCTGTAAGCCCTGATTAGCTTACGATATGAATTGATTCCAGATGCACTAGCAGTAACCGATGGTAATTATTGATTGCCCCAATACTAACGGAAATGGGCATTGCGGCATGGGAATGTTAAACAATCATAAAGCTATTGGCGTTGAGGCTACTTAAATTAGACAAAGTGGCAATCTGAACTTGTGCAGCTCCTCCAATCCCATCAACATCAAAATACAGGTTTCCGTTGTTGGTATTGTAGATAAATCTTTGGGATGCGCTAGTAGCACTGGTGATGCCACTGCCAGTAATCAGTTGATTACTATTGAACGACACCACATTGCTTAATCCACCACCAAAAGATTGGGCTGAAATTTGTAGTTTGTCTTGGTTACTAGTGAAATCTTTGATGATATCTAAACCAGAATTGAGTGAGTCGAATACAAAAATATTTACGCCGCCGTTACCATTTAGAATGTCATTGCCAAGTCCGCCATTTAAGATATCATTGCCAAGTCCGCCGAATAACTCATCATTTCCGTCCCCACCGTTAAGAGCGTCATTACCTTGTTCACCAAGGAGTCGGTCACTGCCAGCTCCGCCTTGAAGGGTATCATTACCCAAGCCACCATACAGGTCATCATCGTAAACACCACCAGTAAGAGTGTCATTCACTGAGGTGGTTGCAAAGATAAAATCTGTTGCTGCCAGCAAGTTTTTATTGACACCTTTCAGTTGCAGCTCATAAAATCCATAGCCAGAGTTATAACCATTGTTGCGAGTGCTAATAAGTGCACTATTAGAAACGTCATTACTGGTCAAAGATAAGATGGTGCTAAAGTCGCTGATACCCAATCCACTAACATCGATTTTGTCTTGACCACGAACAAAGTCAGTGACTACATCCAAGTTGTTGTCAAATGAACCTCCCTTAAAATTCTCTAGGTTGATGATATCGTTGCCAGCACCACCAGTGAAAGTATCGGAACCACTACCGCCCACTAGTCGATCATTACCTTGCTCACCAAAGAGTCGATCACTGCCAGCTGCACCTTGCAGGGTATCATTACCCAAGCCACCAAACAGGTCATCACTGTTTGCGCCGCCGTTAAGAGTGTCATTTACTGCGGTGGTTGCAAAGATAAAATCTGTTGCTGCCAGTAAGTTTCTATTGATACCAGACAGGTTCAGACTATAAGTTCCATAACTAGTATCATAACCATTGTT
This sequence comes from Synechococcales cyanobacterium, assembly GCA_043755575.1. Lineage (GTDB taxonomy): Bacteria > Cyanobacteriota > Cyanobacteriia > Cyanobacteriales > Chamaesiphonaceae > JAAFHZ01. The sequence goes on along the minus strand of JAYUSR010000215.1, from coordinate 7,878 downwards.
GCGAGTGGTAATGATTGCGCTGTTAGATGAATCGTTGCTAGTTAATGATAAGAGAGTATTAAAATCACTAATCCCTAATCCACTAACATCGATTTTGTCTTGACCACGCACAAAGTCAGTAACCACATCCAAGTCTCGTTCAAAGGTACTTCCCTTAAAATTCTCTAGGTTGATGATATCGTTGCCAGCACCACCAGTGAAAGTATCAGAACCGCTACCGCCCACCAGTCGATCATTACCTTCTAAGCCAGAAAGAGTATCATTTCCACCCAAACCACTAATTACATCATTGCTAGCCGTACCATTAAGCACATTATTGCTGTTGTCTCCAGTGACATTCGCCTGTTCTACCCACAGCTGCTGACCATTGATAGTTACTAAGGCACGATCATCTTCAGACTGTAAGCTGATGATTTCGGTAGCTGATAGCGTATGTCCTTGAACTAGTTCCGAGAACAAAGCTCCTTCGTCTCCGATCGAATCTTCTGCATTCAAAACTCCATCTATGAAATGACCGATCTCTTCGATCAATACACCGACTATCTGCTCGGTGCTGGCAATGGCCAAGAAATTTGAAGAAAGGTATATTTTTTGGCCTACTGCTTCATATGCTCCACTTGCAGCACCCAACTCTCCATTCTGGAGGACTTCGATTGCTGGTACATCACTAAAATCTCCCTGTTGCCAACGATGTCTTAGATTGGTGAGTTTAGATTGATCGAGCTGTTTACCAAAAGCCATCTCCATTTTGGTAGCAAAATCACCACTTTCTGCGAATTCGGTAAGCTTTTGCTGGGATAACTGTAAATATTGGGAGTTAATCATGGGTTTAGATTGTGTAAGTGTCTAAATATGATCCGAACAAGAAATCGTAGATCTTGAGTCTAAAATCGACCTTTGTGCTGCCGATCACACTCTGTTGTGATTAGTAAGCCCAATCGATCGACAAAAAGAAGCATCCCGACTTAAGATTAAGATTTAATACGTTTCTATCTACATGAGACTCCATAATCCTCCAGCGGTTCTAGTGTGATCGAATTGGGTTTTAGCTGGTTATCATCCACTAGATTGAGATGATAATTGCTTGACATTCAACTCAAATACCGATGCTCTCAGCGGCCAGCTACAACTACTGTTATAGAGTCTGTCGATATTCCCGATTTAACTGCCCGATCGCACTCAAAGAAATCTCCTTCGGACAAACCGCCGCACAAGTCCCCGTATTTGTACAAGCACCAAACCCCTCCTGATCCATCTGCGCCACCATATTTACCACCCGCCGCTGTCGCTCCGGCTGTCCCTGTGGTAAACCAGCCAAATGCGACACCTTCGCCGCCACAAACAACATCGCTGAGCTATTTTTACAAGCCGCTACACAAGCCCCACAACCAATACACATCGCATCCGCAAAAGCTGCATCGGCCTGTTCCTTGCCGATCGGGATCGTGTTAGCATCCACTGCATTGCCAGTATTAACCGAAATATAGCCCCCCGCTTGAATAATTCGATCGAACGCCGACCGATCTACCATCAAGTCTTTAATTACCGGAAAAGCATTCGATCGCCAGGGTTCGATCATGATCGTGTCGCCATCTTGATACGATCGCATGTACAGCTGACAGGTGGTGCTACCTTGGTCGGCTCCGTGGGGACGGCCATTGATATACATGGCACAAGAACCACAAATCCCCTCCCGGCAATCGTGGTCGAAGGCAATTGGTTCGTCGCCCGCTAAAATCAGGCTTTGGTTGAGTTGATCGATCGTCTCCAAAAAAGACATATTGGGGGAGACATCCGTGAGCTGATAGGTGACAAATTTACCTGCCGACTGAGCATCGGACTGTCGCCAAATTTTAAGAGTGAGTTTCATTTATAAGAACGCTGGCTAAACTGGGCCAGCTCGAATTTTAATGCTTCTGGATGAAATTGCCAGTGATGATCTTGCTGATATTCCCAGGCAGCCACATGGGCATATTCTTCATCATGGCGCAGGGCTTCGCCCATCTCCGTTTGGGACTCCTCCCGGAAATGACAGCCACAGCTTTCTTGACGGTGCAGAGCATCCACACACATCAACTCTCCTAGCTCTAAGAAATCAGCTACCCGTTGGGCTTGGTCGAGTTCGAGGTTGAGGGCGTTGACCATGCCAGGAATTTTGACATCCTGCCAGAATTCCGCTTGCAAAGCTTGGATTTCTTGAATTGCTGTCTTTAACCCGGCGGCATTGCGAACAATGCCACAGTGCGCCCACAGAATTTTTCCTAAGCGTTGATGGAAACTGGTGACGGTTTGTTTGCCCTGAATCTGGATTAATCGATCGAGCTTTTCTTTCACTGCTTTTTCGGCTTGAGTAAAGGATGGATGATTGATCGATCCTGAAGCCATACCAATATCGTTAGCTAAATAGTTACTGATAGTTGATGGGATTACAAAATAACCATCGGCCAATCCCTGCATCAGAGCTGAAGCCCCCAGACGATTGGCACCATGTTCGCTGAAATTGGCCTCACCCAAACAATACAGACCAGGAATTGTCGTCATCAATTCGTAGTCTACCCATAAGCCCCCCATCGTATAATGGATCGCCGGATAAATCCGCATCGGCACTGTATAGGGGTCTTCGCCGGTGATTTGGGTATACATCGAAAACAAGTTGCCGTACTTATTTTGCAGCACCTCGCGGCCATCGCGCTGGAGGGCATCAGCGTAATCTAGATACACCGACCGTTGGGAGCTGCCGACACCGTAGCCCGCATCACAGACTTCCTTGACTGCCCGTGAAGCAATATCGCGGGGCACCAGATTACCGAAGGCCGGATAGCGCCGCTCTAAAAAGTAATCTCGTTCTGCTGCCGGGATGTCGGCAGCGGGTCGCTGGTCGCCTTTATTTTTCGGTACCCAAATCCGGCCATCGTTACGCAAACTCTCTGACATGAGGGTGAGCTTCGATTGATATTCACCAGCCACTGGAATGCAGGTGGGATGAATTTGAGTGAAGCAAGGATTGGCAAACAAAGCACCTTGCTTGTGGGCTTTCCAAGTGGCACTGACATTGCTGCCCATCGCGTTGGTGGAAAGATAAAAGACGTTGCTGTAGCCGCCAGAACAGAGCAACACCGCATGACCAAAATGTCGTTCCAGCTCGCCAGTCACTAAGTTACGGGCAATAATCCCCCGCGCTTTACCCTCAATCTGGACAATTTCCAACATTTCGTGGCGGGTATACATGGTGACATTACCTAGGGCGATCTGTCTTTCCAGGGCTTGATAAGCACCCAGTAAAAGTTGTTGACCAGTTTGGCCAGCGGCATAGAAAGTACGCTGTACTTGGGTGCCACCAAAAGAGCGATTACTGAGCAATCCGCCATATTCTCGGGCAAAAGGTACACCTTGGGCGACGCAGTGATCGATGATTTTGGTGCTGACCGTGGCCAGCCGATAGACATTGGCTTCACGCGATCGATAGTCCCCGCCCTTAATGGTGTCATAGAAAAGCCGCTGCACTGAATCCCCGTCATTTTGATAGTTTTTAGCGGCGTTGATGCCCCCTTGGGCGGCAATACTGTGGGCGCGGCGGGGCGAGTCCTGAAAACAAAAAGCCTTGACCTGGTAGCCTTGTTCGGCTAAGGTGGCGGCGGCGGCAGCGCCAGCGAGACCGGTACCAATAACGATGATTTCTAGCTGCCGTTTGTTGGCGGGACTAATCAGGCGGGCAGTTTCTTGGTAGGTTTGCCACTGCTGAGCGAGGGGGACGGCGGGAATTTTAGAGTTAAGCATGGGCGCTGATGAAGAGGACGATCGGGATGGCCGCTAGACCTAATGGTACGGCGAGGGCGAAGCTAATGCCAACGGTGGAGAGAAGTTGAAGATATTTATCAGCGATCCCGCAGGTGGTGGCCGCACTACGCCAGCCGTGCCAAAGGTGGGCGGCCACGGCTAAGCAACCCAAGACGTAAATCGTGACTACCCAGCCCTGACTGAGGGTCGATCGCATCAGCTGGGATAAATCTGCGGAGTTGGTGCCGAGCAGGTTGGGAAGCCAAAATTGATAAAGGTGCAGGAGCAAAAAGGTAAGGATGACCGCGCCCAAAATGCCCATTGAGCGAGCGGGATCTAATGAAAAACCAGGACTGACGGCGTAGGGGATACTGCGTTTGGCACGGTTTTGAAAAGTTAATGATGCACCCTGCCAAATATGGATAGCAAAACCGCTGAAAACCAATATTTCTAAGAGGTGCAGTCCCCAGTTATGGCGCAGGAGATTGGCGGTTTGATCGAACAAAGCACCGCCATCAGCAGCCAAGATCGTAGTGTTGAGACCCAAATGAACAGTCAGAAAGGCCATCAAGAACAGGCCAGTACTGGCCATAATCATTTTGCGGCCAATAGATGAAGTGTAAAAGTTAGACAATTGCATGATCGATCGTTAACTCACTGATTGATCATAGATTGTTGCAGAAATTTCTGGACTGCGCCTCCGCCAATGTTGTAAACCCTGGATTCTCTGGCAAAGCAACAATTATTTTTGTGGTGATTTTTTGCCACTTGTATTCTGATGCACACCCAAATATGTAGCCATCACAATTAGTGAACCACCACCAAGGGCTTGTATCGACATTTTCTCGTCTAACAGCATGACAGCGAATATTGCGCCGAACACAGGTTCTGTCCCCATCAGTAAGCTGACGTGAGTAGGTGTAGTTTGCCGAACCATGCGAGTTTGAATATAAAACGGGAATAAAGTACAGCAAATACACAAGTAAAGCGTAGCCAACCAGAATGTTAGTTGAGTCGGGATTGCAAATGAGTTACTACTACTGAATAGTATCCAAGCAATACCCGTTAAAATTGCGACTGTCGCCAGTTGAACTGCCGTCAGCGCTACCGAGTCTAGCGGTTGATCCTCAGTGATTTTTTTGGTGGCAGTGACCATACATGCTCTTAGTAATGCTGCGGCCAACATCAACCAATCGCCCACATTGAAGTGATAGCCTTCTTGTAGTGCTAGCAGCCCCGCCCCGACACAAGATAATCCGGTCGCCACCAAGATTTTCCATCCCGGCATTTGCCGAAAGGTAATGCCCTCTACAATCGGTGTAAATACAACGCATAGGCTGATCAGAAAAGCCGCATTACTGGCACTGGTGTTGGCGATACCCGCTGTTTCACAGATAAAAATTAGAAACAAAATCATGCCCAAGGGTATGCCTGCTCTTATTACACCAATGGGATGGGCGGCTATCGCTGACCCCGCCACCGGCAGCATGATGCAGCTGGTCAAGGCAAATCTAATAAACAAAAAGGTCAGGACTGGCATGTATAGCAGTGCTGTTTTGGCCACGCTGTAACTAGATCCCCAAACGATCGCGACTAATAACAAACTCAAATCGGCACTATTGTTGCTACCGAAAACTGTTTCTTGAATCCTTTTCTGAAGTTTATCTGTTTTGAACATGCTGATTTTCAAAATAAAGAACAGTAAAAAAGGTCTAGATAGAACAGAACACATCGCAAATGGCAGACGAGCCTAGAATGATAACAGTATTCATATCACAGGCTCTCAGGTTAGTGGAGACGTCAACACAGGTAATATTGAGAATAGGGGAAATCCTAGGACAGGATTTGACTGGAAATTTTGGCTTACGATAACTATAACTGTTATGGTGGCGCTGGTTTCCGTGTTCGCTAGTGGAGTATTCAACGACGAAATCAAGAAATTCTTCTTTAACCCAAATCCATCCCCTCAGATTAATAAAATTTAAACAAGTAGATAATTACCATTACACGTAAAATATCAACATATCACCCGGTATAGTAGCCATGTTCCAGTACGAACTGCCCCGATACCTGCCCAGCGCCGACGAATTACCCTGCTCCGATGACACCCCAGTGGACAATGAACTTCAAGAACTGATTCCCGGTCTCCTCAAGTCAATTTTACTGATCCTATGGGCTGATCGCCTAGATTGGTTTCTAGGCATCGATATGGGCATCTACTTTCACCCCGATCGACCACCGATCGTCCCGGATGCTTTCTTGAGCTTAGGAGTCGAAAGATTTTATGACGAAGAACTGCGTCCTAGCTATGTTTTGTGGGAAGAACAAGTCGTTCCCAAATTCGTATTAGAAGTAGTTTCCACCACTCCCGGCAGAGAATACACCGCCAAAATGGACGAATATGCCAAAATGGGAGTGCTGTATTACATCATTTATGCCTCTAAGCGCCGCCGCAAGCCCCAGCTAGAAATTCACAAATTATTCCAGGGTCAATACGAACTGCAAGCCAGCAATCCTTTTTGGATGTCCGAAATTGGCCTAGGCATCGGTTATGAACGCGGCAACTACGGTGGCATTACCCGAGATTGGCTGTATTGGTACAACGAAGACAATCAGCGTTATCTGACTCCAGCTGAATTAGTGGCATCAGAGCAGCAGCAATTGAAAGCAGAACAACAGCGATCAGCCAAGTTAGCTGCAAAACTACGAGATCTAGGCATTGATCCTGATGAACTATAAAATCCTAATTAATCTCTGCAACTGAGATTATTCTTAGCCGTAAGTGTAGACAAATTTAATGAATAATAACAAATGGTCGCGGCGGCAAATTTTACAATGGGCAGGAGCCGGTTTACTATTTAATACCGCCGGAACCCTGCTGTACGATCCGATCGGACGACTGATTATGCCCATCAACAGCAAACTCGGTGAAGTATTGCTATCGCCCCACCCCGTCCCCGAATTCACCGCCGCCCAAATTCAGCCCGATAAACTAATTATTAATAGCTACAATGGCACCCCCCAGATCGACCCCCAGCAATTTCGGTTGCAAATAATCGGCCAAGTCGAAAAGCCCTTGAGCTTGAGCCTCGCCGATCTTCAGCAATTGCCTTTTACTTCCACCATCATTCAGCAGGTCTGTGTCGAAGGCTGGGCAGCAGTAGTGCAGTGGGGCGGCGTGCGCCTGCGCGATTTATTGCAACTGGCCACTCTTAAAAATAATGCCAAATATGTCTATTTCAGTTCAGCGGATGGCTACTACGAAAGCTGGGATTTAGCTTCCGCTCTACATCCCCAAACAATGCTGGCTTACGAAAAAAATGGAGCACCCTTGCCACTGGACAACGGTGCTCCGCTACGGCTATCAGCGCCGATCAAGCTTGGTTATAAACTCAGCAAATGGGTGACAGAAGTGATTGTGACCGATCGATTACTTCCCAAGCGCGGCTATTGGGAAGATCAAGGCTACGACTGGTTCGCTGGCATCTAGGCCGCTAACAAATCATCCAACTTGCCGGTGGACTCTAAGGCGTAGATATCATCGCAGCCCCCAATGTGCTGGTCGTTGATAAAAATCTGCGGCACCGACCGACGACCATCACCCCGTAAGGCCATCTTCGATCGGGCGGCCTCATCGCCATCAATGCCGTATTCCGTAAACTGCACCCCTTTTTTAGTAAGCAATCCCTTGGCTCGAATACAGAAAGGACAAGAACTCCAAGTATAAATTTCGACGTTTGCCACAGTTTAAGCTCCACATTGTTCAAAAAGCAGGGATTTGTCCCTCTGGATGTAATTGTAGAATCCTCCCCAATTATTGAGCAAGGTTTTGCGATCGACTGGGTACAATAAAGCAGAATCTACACTCTCTATCTACAACCTAATTTGATGACCAGTAGCACACTGGATGAACAATTTCAGCTGCAATTTTGGGGAGTGCGGGGCAGTATTGCTTGCCCAGGAGCAGCGACTCTCCGCTATGGTGGCAACACCCCCTGTCTAGAAGTGCGGGTGGGTGGACAACGCCTGATTTTTGATGCTGGTACTGGTATTCGGCTCCTGGGTCAACAGCTTTCTACTACCGAACAGGTCACAGGGCAT
>JAYUSR010000214.1:0-74521 GCA_043755575.1 Synechococcales cyanobacterium | reverse complement strand
AGGTTAGGAGTCCAAGTTCCCCAACCTTGAACCGTGTAGGGCCACCACCATGTCTCCATTGCAAAGGCGAGATTAGATGTTTCCAGCGTTAAGTTATAAAATTCTTTAAACCAGGATTGAAATAGTACAGCATCTTGCTTGCCCCAATCAAAACCTATTTGATACATCAACCAACCTGCGGCTTCACCAACTTCATGCTCTAGTCCCTTTAGTAAAGACACAATAAAGTTTTCACCAACTAGTAGATTGCGCTGGTGGTGATAGTCTAAAATCTCTCCCTTTTGCATATCAAAGCGGAAGAATTGAGAGCGACTATAATGACATACATCGCTGATAGAGATAATCGGATTGGGCGCGTTCGTAAAAATTCGTTTTTGATCTTGAGATATCATAAAGTAACTCTTTTCTGAGCATCAACCTTTACAATCATGGCAGCTATAATGCCCTGGTTGAGAAGATTGAATATATCTTGTTAACCTTATTTATCCCAATATTTCAGTCATTATTACTATCACTTTTATTTTCTTGACAGCAAATCTGCAAATTTATTACTAGATTCTTTCATTTTTTCGAGAGCCGAGCGCAAGATCAACTTACCCGCTTCGACCAAGATCTCACCAGTCATGGGATGAATTAGAGTTTCTTTAGCTTTTTTGCCAATTGACTGTTCTAAATTTTCCTCCGATTCAACAAATGTTCCTTGCGGCAACTCAATGACGACCCCATCTCCAATTACTCTAGTCTGACAAGCCAACCGCGCCCCAGGCCGCTCAATTTTAGTGTACTGCAATGTGATTTTTTCTTGTACCGTTGGTGGGGTTAAGTCCGAGGAGCCATCTACAACAAAAAAGTGGCAGGAAGCACACATACCTTGTCCACCACAGAGTTGGTTTACTAAGACATCATTTTCTTTGAACACAGAAAGCAGCGTGGAATTATGATTAGCCTTAATTTGTTGTCCGTTAATACTCAGGGTAATGGTAGTCATAAAAGTTAGTTAGTTGTTGATAAAAGATCTTGTGCTGGCGGCGATAAATCAGAACTCTTTAAAATTTTTCCATAATCAACAATAATTCGCTCACATTCTTCAATAAAAAACTGAACCCAGATCCGCAAGCATTGCATATCCTGATCTGTTAATTCTAGTTCCAATATACTTTCCAGACAAGTAACCTTACTAAAATGATCTACTGCCCAGTTTTGGATAAAAGGGAATTGATCGATAATCAGAGCATGAGCTTTCCGCCAGTAGTTGCCTTGTGCTAAAGAGCCAAAATAGTTGTTACTAATTGTGATAATTTCATTCAAGCCTATTAGCATCATCTGTCCCGTAGCGATCGATGGCAGTTGCTTTTTACCAGCTTGCTGATGACTGGTCAGGAGCAACTGATCAAATATTCCATTTAACTTTGTTAAGTCATTAGAGGAAACAGTATCGATAACACCATAGTTCTTAAGTTCTCGAAAAGAATCATTAACTATTTCTTGATTAGAAAGAAGAACAATAGAGAGTTTGTCGTAAATTGCATGACATCCTTGGCAGATCGTGAAGTAATTAGCAACATCAATATTTCCTAAAATAACTAAATGCGGTTGTTCTTTTTCTAGACTTTTCAATAATTGATCGTAGTTCCTTACAATCCCAAGGATAACTTGGGTATTATCAACCATACTAATTCTAACTTTAACAATCTCTAATGGGCTTTTTTCCGCCAATAAAATTCGGATTACTGGCAGTTTTGAATCTATTGTATTCTTGATTTGAATATTGTTAGACATCTCTTCCTTCTGGTGGATATAGACCAAATAAATAACAACTTAGATATCTATAGTTTTTTCTAATGAAAACCATTGGCAATTCTAGAATATTTCCTCTGAACTTGGAGAATACTTGCAGTAATCTTATTTTTTAAAAAAATAGTAAGCAAAGACCGAAAGCCTAGTTTTTGCATATTTTCATGATAACAAATCATCGATTCTCAAGACATAGTGTCTTTTAGTTCTAGTATGCCCAGTCAAACCTAGTTGATAACAATGCTGCGTTATTTAGAGGTCGCGCTCTCTAGTAGAAGATTTAAAGCTGATGAATTCGGTGTAAAGGGAAGCTGCTAAAATGGCTGAGGTTACCATCTAAGAAATTTGCTGTGAGTAATCCTGAGCCATCTTCCCCTGATTTAACACCAGAAAATATTATCGAGCCAAGCAGCAAGCAACGGTCTGATCTAGCGCGCGCCAGCCTCAGTAATAGTTTATCTCGTTATCAAGACAATCCGGCAGGGGACTTGCAAGCCGAATTGAAGACTTTGAAAAACACTCTAGAAAAGCTAGATCAAGGAGTCTATTGCGTTGCCGCTTTTGGTTTGGTGAGCAGAGGGAAATCGGCGGTGCTCAATGCCTTAATAGGAGAAAAAGTTTTAGAAATTGGACCACTTAATGGCGTAACCAAATTTCCTCGATCGATCCGTTGGCAGCCCCAGCCCCAGATCCAGATCGATTTGATTGATACCCCCGGTCTTGATGAAATTGATGGGGAAAGTCGTGCTCAAATGGCGCAGCAAATTGCTGCTCAGGCGGACTTGATCTTATTTATTATTGCTGGAGATATTACCAAGCTAGAGTACCAAGTTTTATGTGAACTGCGAGCCACCCACAAGCCCCTAATGTTAGTTTTCAACAAGTCTGACCTTTATCCGGAGCAGGAACGTCAAACTATTTACCAACAATTGCAGGGCTTGAGTGCCGACTTGGGACAGCAAAATAGTGAAATGTTGCACCGGTTACTGTCAGCGGATGAAGTCGTGATGGTCTCTGCCGACCCAGCGCCATTACAAATTCGGACAGAATATGCCGATGGCTCTAGTAAAAATGAGTGGGAACAACCCGCCCCCAATATTGAGACACTCAAACAAAAAATCCTTAATTTATTGGAGAAGGAAGGTTCGTCACTAATTGCGATCAATGCACTGGTACAAGCACGCTCTTCCGAATACAATCTGGCAGCCACCACTCTAGAACTGATGTCAGAGGAGGCTAGTAAATTGGTCTGGCGCTTTGCTCAGTACAAAGCCTTAGCCGTGACGCTCAATCCGATCGTTTTTTTTGATGTATTGGGTGGTGTATTTATTGATTTAGTCATGGTTCGATCGCTAGCCAAACTCTATAACTTGCCAATCACTACCTATGAAACCGGCAAACTATTCAAGGGCGTATTATTCAGTGGCGGAAGTCTTCTGTTGGTTGAAATATTCACGGCTCTTGTTTTAGGAATTGGTAAGAGCGATCACCTGTTGCAGATAGTGGGTCTAAGCTGGGCAGACATTCCTGGTTACGTCGCTGGCGGAATTATCCAGGGATCGATCGCTGGTTATGGAGCCTATGCTGTGGGCAAAGCTGCCAAAGCGTATTTATCGCAGGGTAATACCTGGGGCAAGTTGGGAGCCAATACAGTAATACGCGAAATCCTGCAAAATATTGATAGTGAAACGATCATGGCCAGACTGCGCGAAGAATTAATTACCCCAACCCCCGTAGTTCCAACAGTTGCCGCCGTCACCACTGTTACAGTTGTTGAACAAGTTCCCGCTCCACCAACTAGCGCTTAACCCTGGTGGGCGTAGTTGACAGTCTTGGTAATTCCACCGTAAAAATGCTGCCACTACCCACCTTGCTGCTGACCATCAGCCGACCTTGATGCAATCGGATAATTGACTTGGCGATCGCTAAACCCAATCCAGAACCACCTTGCTGACGCGATCGATCATTTTGTACTCGATAAAACCGGTCAAATATCTTCATTTGCACATTAGCTGGAATCCCGATCCCGGTATCTTGCACTTGAATGATCGCCAATCGGTGATACTGGCGCAGAGCTACGACTACCCGCCCATGGGCTGGCGTATATTTAATTGCATTAATAATCAAATTAGTCACTAACCGGTATAACTGCTCACTATTTCCCCACACCAATAAGGGTTGATTTACCTCGATCACTGTGCTGAAATGAATCTGAGCTGACAGCGCGGTCGTGGCTAATTCTTCGTCTAGATCCGTCACAATATTGTTTAAGTTACAAACTTCCCATCCCTGCCTTAGTCTGGCATTCCTATCACCATGCGTCCGCGAATCTATTCTTGATAACAAGAGCAAATCAATCACTAACTGAGTGAGGCGAGTATTTTGGCGCTGAATAATCGCCAGTACTTCTTGTATTTGAGGCGACTGAGGAGTAAGCAAAGCTGATTCTACCGTCGCTTGTGTCGCCGCCAAAGGTGTTCGTAATTCATGAGCAGCATCGGCGGTAAACTGCTGGATATGTTGATAAGAATGGTAGACCGGTTTCATGGCTTTTCCGGCCAGTAACCAACTGGCCACTAAGACAATCAACCAACTGAGGGTCAAAACGACAAATAAAAACCAGGAGAGCTTCCACAAAGCTAATTCTGGAGCTTGAAGATTTTGGTCTCCGGCGAAAAGGTAGGCCACAATCAAGTAGATCAGCATCCCGACACCACTCAAAATAATGGCCATCATTCCCGCGTAGGAGAGAGCCAATCGCCACTGGGTGAGGCTAAATAAGCGGCTTTTTTGCATGTTACTTAGGTGACAATGAGACGGTAACCAACGCCGCGTACTGTCTCGATCGAATTTTGACAGTCTAAATCAGACAATTTTTTGCGCAGGAGACGCATTTGTGCGGCGACAACATTACTAAAACTATCAGATCCTAATGTCCAAAGTTGCGACCTAATTTGCTCAGTAGTTAAAACCTGATTAGGATGACGCATCAGATATTCTAAAAGTTGTAATTCTTTGGTGGTCAAAAAGATCATTTTACCGACAGCGGTAGTAGAAGTAACTGTACGAGTGTTGTAATCGAGGAGAATTTCTCCCGCTTGCAGTTGTGGTGTTTGCAACTGTTGTGGTCGGCGCTGGAGGGCACGGAGTCTGGCCAACAGCTCAGCCATGCCAAAAGGCTTTACTAAATAATCATCAGCACCAGCATCTAGACCCATCACTTTATCTTCCATACTATCCCGCGCTGTCAAGATCAAAATGGGGAAAGAAGCTGATTGCTGGCGTAGACGTTGACATAACTCAATCCCGGATAGTCCTGGGAGCATCCAGTCCAAAATGACGATCTCATAACGGATCCAAGAGGAGTTAAGGTATTGCCACGCCGTATCCCCATCTTGCACCCAGTCCACCACGTAGGCTGATTGGGTCAGAGTTTGCTGAATTGCGGCTCCTAAATCTGGTTCATCTTCTACTAGTAATAACCGCATAGATAAGTTATTTGTGGTTTCAGTTAGCGCTGTCACCATAATAACGATAAATCCCTAATATTTTGACAGTAAATTAAGAAAAAATAACCTACCTCTCGCCAGTAAGAAGTAGGTGGAAGTAGTATCGATCGAATTCATTTACGAGATAAAAATTAAGTAGGCGATTTACTCCGAGCCGTAGCTAAGGCTAAACGACCATTGGGTAATTCAATATATAGATCGGGCTTGAGACGCTGCCCTTGACGATTAATCACATAGACATAGCGAATGTTATGGTTGGGGTGATTGCGGTAGGGTGACTGCCAGTATTCACGGCCACGGCTAAGGTCGTAACGCACTTTATATATCGTTCCATCCGGACCCAGTTTCATGGTCTGCTTGGTATTAATCTTAGTCGGTTGATACTGAGGAGTGGTCGATTTAAATGGTTCTTCAGCCTGAGCTGTCATGATTGGTAAAGTTACGGTAGCTAACAAGAGGCAAATTTGCAGATATTTTTTCATCTCTAGTAACAGGGTTATTAATTTTCAACTTTAACTAGTTAATGTGTGAAATCACATCCGTGTTCCTACGGCTTAATTTGGCCAGCACGGCAGTCTCGGAGCCAAATACTCACTGCTTCACCCAAAGGGGTTTGACTACTGTCCTGCGGCGGCAAAATAGCGGGGTCTTGAGCATTTTTTCCCAGCCGTGAATACATCAGAGCTAAATGCCAACTACCTTTACTACTCTGAGTAAGAAATAGCCAGTGAAATCTTTGCTGTTCGGTGGTGTTACGGCTGGAAAATTGTTTTTCGAGGGTACTGATAAATAGTTGCTGGGGTGGGGATTGGGCAAAAACCGGACTATATTCGGGATTAGTGATGACGATCGGATTAAGATCGGGCTGACCAGCCAGAAGGTAACTGCTGTAACTGAGATCTTTAATACTCCGGCGACGGCTTTGGGTGGCGCGATTGGCGTAGCTGGGTAGGTCGCGCAGCAGAAGGGGAGTGAGACTAGCTAGAGTATTAGGACATTGGTAGCGCCCAGTAGGCAGGGGAGCGGTAGTCGGCGCTTGGATTTTGCTGCGGGTCAGCAGCAGGAGTGGTGGGGGACAAGTGATTTCTGGAGGGCAAAAAAACATAGGCTCTAGCTCCAAGATTCCTCTATTCTAATCTGTAGTAAGTGATACTACGAAAACTTCTTGTATTTTAGTGAGAGAGAATTATGGCAATAGTTGATGGATCTGAGGCTAAAAGAACTTAACAGCTTGCCGATAGCTCAACTTAAAACTTCACTCAATCCTGAAGAATGATGTTGATCGACCAGCAACGCCAGTTTTTGCACCAACAGATGGTTCATCCCCATTAAAAACACCTGAGCAGGAGGTTTTCCCGACTCTTGCTCGATAGTAGCCATGTGGCTAGCAAAACCAATACTATTGACCTGACGATAAGCCGCTGGAATAGATTGGGCGGCAGTGACCGGTAAATGCAGCAGCACCGGGAAATTAGCAACCGGAATGGCAAAAGGTTCAGCAGAATGAGTTTGCACCAGCATTAAAAACCGACGATCAGCTGGAAGAACAGTGCGTTCTGGCATCAACCGATAACAAAGATCCACCACGGTAATCATTTGATTAGCGATCGATATCATACTAATGCCTTGATTAAAACCAACCAAATTAGTAGGGCATTCCATCACCTTGATCACAGCTTCCACGGGCAGGGCAAAGAGATAATCTGACACTGATTCTTGAGGCTGAAAGATCGGAAATACCATCACTGGTAAGTAGTCGTTACTACTATTACTACTGGATAGGCGGTGACGGGCAATGGGAAGCATGGTGATTGTAGACAAGGGGTAGGTCAGACTAGACAAAAGCAGGAGCTTGGAGAATATTTTCCACCGCCGCTAGTAATTCTTGGTCGGCATGAGGTTTAGTCGTGTAGGCTTTAGCACCCAGGGCGAGCGCCAGCTGGCGATGCTTAGCCCCGCTCCGAGTGGTGAGCATAATGGTTGGAATGCGGGAGAGGCGGGCATCTTGACGACAGTAGCTCAAAAATTCAAATCCATTCATGTAGGGCATTTCAATATCACATACTACTGCCTGAATTTCGGGATGTTGGTTGAGTTGCACCAGAGCCTCTTGGCCATTGGCGGCTTGTAAAACTTGATAACCGGCTCCCGAAAGAGTGCGAAGTAAGCTTTGGCGTTGTACCAAAGAGTCATCGACGACCAGTAATGTAATTTGGTGATTAGCAGTAGAGTGGTGTGGTAGCAATTCGGCTTCCAGGACTGATTCATTAGATGGTGGCAACTGCGACTGACGACTTGTTGGTGCTGATGTAGCCCGAGCAACTAAAGGAGTCGCCAAGGAACTGCTAATGGATGAACCGGTGCGGGAATGTTTTAAGAGTTCTACTGGATCGATCGCCAGGGTGAGGTTGCCTTCACTGAGAGTACTATAGCCTTGGACATAACTGGGGAGAGCAAAATCATTCCCCAGCGGCGAAATAGCCAGCTCTTGCTCATTCACAATGCGATCAACAGCCAAGCAAAACTTTTGACTAGCGATTTGCACGATGAGCAAAGCAAATTTTTCAGAATCCGATAAAACTGAAGGCACTGCACAATTGTAGTTAAGTAGATCAGCCATCCCTTGCACAGCCATTAATTGCTCACTACCATCAGCGGTGTAGCGATAGAAAACCTGGGTGCCTTGCGTCGCTGTTGTTTTATACTGAAGCTGTTCTGGTGGGGGGATTACAACTTTGCTTAACGCATCAGAAAGCACCCCATAGGTTTGGCCTTGCACCTCACAGATCAATAGCCGAGCGGTGGTAAAGTTCAGCGGGATTTGCAGGCTAAAGGTCGTCCCTTGACCAGTAGCTGACTGGACAGCAATAGAGCCGCCGAGGGCTTCGACCTGTGTCCGTACTACATCTAAACCGATGCCCCGCCCTGATAATTCACTGACCTTATCGGCTGTCGAAAAACCGGGGTGGAACAACAAATCAGCTAACTGCGATTCACTGGCGATCTGAGCCTGAGTGACAGTTAGCAGCTGGCGCTCAATACCTTTTTGGCGGATTCGATCGAAGTCCAAGCCACCGCCATCATCTCGAACTTCGATCGTGGTGCGGTTGCCATGGTGGTGAGCTGTAATGACAATCTCACCAGTGGGACGTTTACCTTTTTGGGCGCGTGTTTCTGCTGCCTCCAAGCCATGATCATAGGAGTTCCGAATGAGATGCAGCAAGGGATCATAGAGCTTATCAGCGGTGGTCTTATCCACCAAAACCGTGGTGCCACCCAGCAGCAGTTCGGCAGGCTTTTTGTGCTTAGAAACCATCTGCTGCACTAGCCGAGGAAACCTGTCGAACACTGTCGAGATTGGCTCCATCCGGGCTTGTAATAATTCATCTTGCGCAACAGTAAAAATTTGTTTGCGTTTGCTCTGACGAGCTTGTAGCTTTTGGGTCGATGATTCTAGCTCCTCTAAGCGTTCACCCAATTTATCCATATGGTCAGACAGTTTTTGGATTAGGATGTGTAAATCGCTGTACACATCCATTTCCAGAACATCGAAGCTATTTTGGTTATTTACTAAGGTAAATGGAGAGTTCTGCGCCGCTGGCCGAGCGGCTGTTTTAGACCGATCGGTATACAACAGATTTTGATCTGACCAGTCCCGAATTTGACCCAGCTGATAATGGGCACGACCAAGTTCGGCAATCGCTTCTTTGTTCAGACGATAAATTTTTTCGGCGCGGGAATTATGTTGATTTTCATCAATGAGCAGCTCGCCTACTGCATGGCTTAAGCGATCTAGGCGATCGATCGCCACCCGAATAGTAGGAGTAGCCGCATTAGGCGCGGGAGGTGCAGGCGGCGCTGGGGGCGGTTGGACTTCGGGAATATGTGTCGAAATCGATTGCAGAATTCGATCAATCGGTGATAACTGGTTGGGTTGATTATGCAACTCTAGTGAATTGAATAAGTTTTCGGGGGATAGCCAGGCCAAGGCATCAGACTTAGTCACAGCCGGAACAGTGGTTAGCGCTGGTGCATCAATAACATCGGCATCAATGAATTCAGCACTAATCAAATCATGAACAATTTCCGCTGGCGGCGTGGCAACGCGGTCACCAGTAACGGCGTTGTCATCAAGTAAACCATATTCAGCTTCATGCTCTACAGCCTGGGCATTGATCAGATCCAGTAAATCTTCGGCATCATGATCTACTGGTTTCTCACCTAACAGATTCAGTAAATCTTCAGCATCATTATCGATTGATTTCTCACCCAACAGATCAAGTAAATCTTCAGCTTCATGCTCTACAGCCTGGGCATTGATCAGATCCAGTAAATCTTCGGCATCACTATCTACTGATTTTTTACTTAGCAGGTTAAATAAATCTTCAGCATCACCCTGCTCCACTGCGGAAGTTAATCCAGGGAAAGTGTCAGTAGGCATAGTATTGGAGATGCTAGGAGTAGTCAACATCGGTACATCGAGGGCTGGCTGATCGGTTGTCCACTGTCTCAACTGGGCTGAGACTTGGCCACCTTGTTCTCGATCGCCAGCCAAAATTTCGGTTCTAGCGGCTTGTAAATTAGCCAAAGCTGCTTGACCAATCGCTGCTATGTGATCGGGATGTAGTTTGATCGCCAGTAAGGTCGCCTTGGCAATTTCCTCAATTCCCGGCAGAGTATAAGAAGCACCCAGTTCCGTAAAAAATTCGCACTGAGTAACAATGGTTTGGCGAATGCGGGCCGTATCGCCAGTGGCCAAGCTGGTAGCTAACTGATTAAGATCCTCGGGCACGCTATCACCAAAAATCAAACCCACTACATCAAATCCCAAATCTTTAGCGGTGGGGAGCGGCGCTTCCCGCCCAAAGAAGTCACCCAGCTTGACTTGCAAACGCGCAAATAGGTCAGCAGTTTGTGCCAGAACTTGCTCTTCATCACATTCATAGCCAGAAAGAATTGCTGATAGAGGTGTGTATAGCACCTCATAGCCTTCCAGTAACAGGGCACCCAACTCATCATCAATTTCTAGTTCTTCGGGGTAAAGAGCCTGAAAAACATCTTCTAGATGATGGGCAATGGTTTCGATTGTTTTCAACCCACAGTTTGCGGCTCCACCCTTGATCGTATGAGCTGCCCGCATCAGGGTGTGCACCCGTTCTATGGTTTTCTCTTCTAGCAAACTGACCAAGGTCTGTTCGATTGTTTGGATAAGTTCTTCCGATTCGATCGCAAAATACCGATCGAGAGATTCTTCAAACTGTAAGTTGGTCATAGTAGATTATTGTTAGTGAGCACTGGGATCTGAAAACAGGTAGCGAACAGCGTTGTAGCCTAATGGCTACAACACCAACGATCGACTATCTAGTCCACCTTGAAGCGGCTGACACTAGTTTGCAAACTACTGGAGGTAGTCAACAATTGCTTGAAGGATTCAGAGAGCTGATTAGCACTATCCGCCGTGTTGATCACGATTTCTGCGACATCATTCATGACCAAGGTCAGTTTTAAAGATTCTTGGTTTTGATTATTGGCCGCCTTGGTAATAGATTGCACTAACTCCCCGATTTCACTGGTCGCAATTACAATCTCGCTCAGACTTTGGCGAGTATCGTTCACCATCTGGGTACCTTGTACCACCTGGGCAATCCCTACTTCCATTGCTTCGGTAACTTCGTTAGTACCAGACCGAATTTCATCGACCAAGCGGCTGATTTCAGTAGTAGCATTGGCCGACTGGTGAGCCAAAGAACGCACTTCATCAGCTACCACGGCAAAGCCTCTACCGTATTCACCAGCTCTCGTGGCTTCGATCGCCGCGTTGAGAGCCAGCAAGTTGGTTTGGGTGGCAAAGTTTTCGACCAAGCTCACTACTTTAGAAATCTTCTGGAAGGTTTCACCCAAGCGTTTAACTTTTTTTCCAGTTTCTGAGACAGTCGAACGAATTTCTAAAATTTCGTTTACGGTTTTTTCCATCAGTCGATCGCCATCTTGGACGGTGTTATTGGCTGCTTTTACCGCTAAGTCGATCTGACCAGCAAAATTGGCTACTTCTTCAGAGGAGCTGGCTAACAATTTCACCTGGGTTAGGGCGGAATCTAGTCGATCGATCTCCCGTTGTGCTTGGTTAGCCAAATTCTCGACCAAACCATTATTATGACTAGAGGTTTCACTCATACTCGCAGCCGCCACCTGTACTTGGCGCACCAGAGAGCGCAGGCTCTGAATAGTGGTGTTGTAACCATCGGCGATTGTGCCAATTTCGCTCTCAGATAGGGGAGCGCGAATGGTTAAATCACCCCGGAAGGACGGTTCTAGAGCCATGAGCACGCGAATCGCCTCCTGTTCGAGGTTTTCGCGGGCGGAGCGTTCCCGATGCAGCGATGCGGCCAATTCTTTTTCTTGGCTCTCCACTCGTTCCACGTAGTTCGCCAGTTGCACGGCAACGGCCAGTTGACTAGCGATTTGAGTCAAAAGCTCGATATCACTAGCTTGCCATTGGCGAGGGGCATCGTTTTGATACACCGCTAACAAACCCCAAAGCCTTTCATCTTGGAAAACCGGGGCAATAATATAAGCTTTAGCCTGATACCTTTCCAGAAAGTTGATGTAACACTCTGAAAAATCCTGAGCATAGATATCGTTCACTACTGTAAACTTCTGACCCTTTACATAGCCGCCACCAGCAGTTTCTTTCAGATAGGTATCAGCTTCGGGATTATCTCTGGCACCCCACCGCCGTGATACACAAACTTCATTTTGGGTCAGGTTGCGAGTCAAAGCGCTATCTTTATCCTGTTCCACCAAAATTGACATCCAGCCTCCACTCACAGCTTCGGCGACTACTTGGCCACTCCAATCCTCGTTGAACTGATAGATAACACAGCGATCGGCTTGCAGAGCCGTGCGAATTTCTTGTGTGACACTTTGGAAAATGCCATCAATTTCCAAGCTCTGACGGATGCGATCGGTGATTTTATTAATGGTCTGCTGTTGTTCGGCCCGAACTTTCAATTTATTTACATAGTCTAATTGCTCCATGGCAATCCCCACCTGCAAACCAACCTGACGTAAGCATTCCACTTCGTCTTCCCGCCATTTATAGGGCTTGGTGCTGTAATACATCGCCAGCAATCCCCACAATTGTTTATCAGCACCAAAGATGGGAGCGATCGAATAAGCTCGTGCTTCCATTTGCTCTAGTAGCTGGATGTGACACGGTTCATGTCCCGATAAATAAATATCATCGATCGCTAGGCAACCCCCATCTTTGTAACGTCCGCCTGCGGTGCGTTGCAGGTGGGTATCTTGAATCATGGGAATAATTTCTCGCATGGGGGTCAAGCCCGCCACTGCCGAGTCGGCGATGAAGGAGCCACTCCAGTCCGGGGCGAATTGATAGATCACGACCCGTTCAACACCCAATAATTTGCGGCTTTCTTGGGTCGCTAACTGGAACACGGCTTGCTCGTTTTTCGCCAGCCGGATCCGCTCTTGTATTTTAGTCAAGCCGCGCTCCCGCTGAAAACGGACATTCATCTGAGCTGCTTGAAACTTTTGATGGCGTTGGTATACAGTTTGTTGCAAAGGAGCATGAAAGCGAGTGGCAAACCCTTGCAGGGCTTCTAATTCTTGTTTTTGCCAGTTGCGCGGGCCAGAATTTTGGTAAACACCAACCAAACCCAATAAAGAACCGTTATAAACGATCGGGACTACTAAATAGGCACGTACTTTAAGAGGAGCTAAAACATCCAAAAGAGCCTGGGCTAAACCTTTGGTTTCAATATCATTAACTGCATAGTAAGGTTTATAGTTATTTTCAGTGATGGTATAGTCCCAGTTGAGTGAAGTTTCTGCTTTCGGCCAGTTCACATCGACAGACTCAACTACGACATTCCCACTCCAGTCAGGATTGAAGGCATAAACCATCACCCGATCAGCTTGAAAAGTCCCCCGAATTTGGTCGGACAGACTTTGCATTAGATGCCGAGCTTCTAGATCGATCGTATTCAGTGGATCGCGATTTTGGACTAGTTGCAATAGGGGCAAGCTTGGTTGAATAGCCAGAGTCAGTTCGAGAGAAATTTGAGCCAGAAAGTTGATTTCACCTTCTGTCCACGTCCGGCTCTTGCTACACTGCTGAATGCAGAGCAAACCCCAAGTTTCTTGCATTTCATAGCCGTTGCTAGTACTGGAATAAGCACTCAGCAAAATGGGAAAGGTAATTTGCGACCGGACTTGTAACGTGTCCAGCAATTGTTTTTGGTAGGGGGAGATATAGGCCGTATCACACTCTACTTGGATATAACGCTGCCAGGAATATTCAGCCAAGGTGGCTGCGCCGAATCCCATGAGGGCTAGCTCTGCACCTAGGCTGGGGGTATAACCACTGCGCACAACTTCTGCTAATATTTTGCCAGTCTGAGTATCGATCGCCTGACAAACCAGCACCCGATCGGCAGCCAAAATTGTCTGAAGTTCACTAGCGGCATTGTTCAGGGCAGCCTCTGTTGTTGATGCCTGACGAATTTTAGTGACGATCGCGTGGATTTGTGACTGGGTGACGTTGTTCACGTTAGCAATATTATTGAGTGGTACTGAACGATCATAATCCTTAGCTACCTGTATTTGGGCATCAATGTTAATAACTGCTTCTTGTTGTTCAGTAGGGGCGTTGTTTTTATTCTTAAACATTGGTTAGTTGACACTCCGATTAGTTGGTAAGTAGGTGTGCCTAATTAAACTTAAGATAGGCTTTAGTCTGGACAAGGGTTTCAGACCGATTCATCTTATATTTAATTGAGCCTTGCTACTTAGTTGGCAATAAAGATTTAAAGATTCATCATTTGAAAGATCCGGGGTAAATCAATTAGTACCCACATTTGATGCTGGTCATCGAGGAAGTAGCCGCTCAAAAATAACTGCGTTGGTGATGGAAATAAGCTTTCATCTAAAGGCAAAGCTAAAGTTGCATCATAGTTAACAATAGAGAGCGTTCGATCGACGAGTAGACCAATAGTATTAGCCCCAGACTGCACCATCAACACCTTGGATTGAGGAGTAGGTATTAAGTAGCTCCCACCCATCAGATATGTCAGATCCGCGACCCAAGTAGACTTGCCCCGCCAGTTTATAATTCCCAATAAATAGGCTGGCATTTGCGGCACGGGCAAAATTTCTTGAGGTTGAATCTCGACCGCCCCCTGAAGACTGCCTAATGGTAAAAGAGCAGAGACATCCGCTTGAAAGATCAAGCCCAAAAACCTTTCCCCAACAGCGGTCTGCAACATGCCCGCTGCTGATTGCTGGTCTTGAGAGCGGCCTCGTTGAAGTGCTGAAGAATTCATAAGAGCTTGATTAACTGGCTAACGGTTTGGATTAAAACTTGCTCATCGACTGATTTACTTAAGTAGGCATCGGCACCGCTCATGGTGCCCCAAGTGCGATCGATCTCTTTATCTTTAGTAGAATAAATCACGATCGGAATTGATTGAGTGGCCACATCATCTTTCAGCTTGCGGCAGAGTTCAAAACCACTTTCCCCCGGCAAAATCACATCTAGTAAGATTAAAGCGGGCTTTTGCTGTTTGAGACGAATTTCGGCTTCTTCGCCACTAGTCACCCCCAGCACAGAATAGCCACCCTTTTCCAGACAGCGCTTGAGTTTTTCCATCTCAGTTTTGCTATCTTCGACGATTAGAACCTGACTCATGAATGACTCCTGATAGGTAAATACTTTTCCAACATTTTTAATACACTCTCGGTAGACACCGGTTTGGACATAAAATCCGTGGAGCCAACGAGTTTCGATCGCATCCGATCGACCAAACCATCTTTACCAGTCAAAATCACTACCGGAATATCTTTCAAGCTAGGAGTTTTGCGGATTTGGCCGCATACCTCATAGCCATTGACAATCGGCATGAGCAAATCCAGAAAAATAAAATCCGGTTTATTTCTAATCAATTTAGGCATGATTGTTAAGGGTTCCTGGATGCCATAACAGTCATAACCGTTTTCCTCCAAGATTTTCTTCAGGCTCTGATAAACCAGCGGACTATCATCAATACAAGCAATAGTCACACCTTTCTTCACTACTGCCGGAGTGGCCGGGGCAGTAGATTGAGGCGATCGAGGAAACTTGAATAGTGCGATAGTACCAGATGGCAACAGCTGAAGCAGAGCATTAGAAAGTCTGAGCAGGGGTTGACCATACCGACTAGCAATATCTCGAATCGTTTCGGAGCCATTGATCGAAACAAAGATTTCTTTTTCGAGGCTTTCCGGCCAAGCCGCAATCAGTTCTGGTTTCTGAACAACAGGGAAGAGATTAGGAGAGAAAGCCGTAGAGTGCACGGTCTGCCATTCTTGCCAATTTTGGATAGCCATCTTTAGCAATTGCTCAACTTCGATCATTGGTAAAAACACAATCGATCGACTACTTTCCAGATCTTCACTACCTTCATTAGTTAGCTCTTGCTCACCATAGGCAGTACTTATACATGAAAATGGGGTGTTCAGCAGCTTACTCAGCTGAATTAGATCAAAGAATACTTCAATTGCTACTGCGGTGAGAGCGGCGGTTAATTGCTGGCGATCGATCGATCCCTCAATCATCGCATCGGCTAGCTCCGCAGCACTTACCCAAGGGTCTTTTTCATCAGAAACTATATTCAACCAATTTTGGGGTAGATCTGGTTGATATTTAATTAGTTGTCGTCGCCAGTACTTAGATGGATCGACGTTGCTACTCAGCCAAGTTAATCTTCCTAATCGGAAAACGATAGCAAAACAAAAATTATCATCTACCGATTTGATGAGCAATTTACCAGTGAAGCTTGCTACTCGCAGTCGCTGAATTTCACTAATAACCCCTTTCAGATCTACCCCTACCTTATTTGCGATCTCAGTCGAACCTGCACTCATAGAGTAAGCCTCAGTGATTACCTAACTAAATAGTATTGAGCGGTATCTTCATTGCCATACACATCGTTCCCTGATTTTGACTAGAAGCTATCAGTTTAGCAAAAAATACAGTGGCTAGAGTTGGCCACCACCACTATTGCTTGACCGGCAAATGATAAAATAGCATTTTCAAAACAGATTCAGGTTCAATCGGTTTCGTCATAAAATCATTGGAGCCTACCATTTTCGCCCGCAATTTATCAATTAGACCATCTTTACCAGTAAGAATTATGACTGGCACCTTGGCTAGAGAGGGAGTCCGCCGAATTTGGGCACAGATTTCGTAGCCATTAGCGATCGGCATAATCAAATCCAGAAAAATGAGATTTGGTTTAGCTTTAATTAAAGCAGGAATAGCTTGGGTGGAGTCTTGAATACCCATCACCTGATACTTATAAGGAGTCAAAATGTGGCGTAATCGGTGATGAACCACTTCACTATCATCAATACAAAATATTAATGGACTTTCATCTACAGAAATATCTTCAGCAATATTAGTAGCCGGAAATAAGGAAGTAAAGTCTTTATTTCCTAGTAAATCAGCGGCATCTAATGAGTTAGGAATGCTAGTAGATATTTTAATATTTTCAGACTCAGGAGAAACTAGATTAACTACTTCGTTTCTAATTAAAGGTAGTAAAGTTTCGGCCAAACTGTGTGCTGGTTGACGCAAGCAATTCGCTAAAGTACGAAGATTATAGCCCTCTAGTAAAAATGGTAATAATTTTTGCTGCTTTTCAGTCAAAGTTAACTCAGTTGTCTGCTCTAAATCGATAACTTGTATTGGTAAATTTGCATAAAAAGTACCAAAACCCCGACCTTGCCATAACTGCCATTTTTCAAAAGCACTCATGACATGTGGCTTGATTGGTAACAAAGGTAGGGATTGTGCTAAGTCTTTAGCTTGCTCATTACTAGCAATCCACTCGTAGTGCAAAGATGTATCACCAATAGAAGCAAATTGAATAGCATCAAACAAATTCTCTTCAAATATAGTAGCAATGATGTCATGTAACTGCTTACGACTAATCTTTTGTTTTGCTAACAAATTGACCAGGGTTGATGATACTAACTCTTGCTGATAAACAGATGACAATGCGTTGATTTCTACTCCAGAAACCTGAGTGCGAATTGCACCTAAATGTCGCCGCCAACAATCAAACTGTTTAAAACTGCGCCCACTCCAATTCAACCTACCCAAATAAAAGTTAAATACCAAGCAGCTACTATTGTTGTGTAAATGAACAACTAAGCTACCACTGAAAAAATGATTTTTGACCTTTTGCAGTTGGCTCAAAAAATCCTGAAGGTGGATAGTTGATGAAGTAATTTTATCTTTCACAGTCAACATTAAGTATTTTAGTGACTAGCTAGTAAAACTGCTTGACCGATGTCCGGCAGCTGTAATTGAACGTGACATACAGGCATCATCAAAAGACGCTACTTACCATTCATTGCTATGATTCCCATCACAAGACGCAAAGAGAACATCGAAAAAATCATTATGAAAATCGGTTTTATTGGTACTGGGCTGATGGGTTTGCCAATGGCACAACGACTGGTGCATGCTGGCTCTGACCTCTTGGCTTACAATCGCACCGCAAGTAAGTTAGCGGCGCTTACTGGTGCCCAAGTGGCTCAGCATCCAGCAGCAGCGATCGATCATGGTGACTATATTTTTTTGATGCTGACTGATGCCGCAGCGATCGATACGGTCTTAAGTCCCCAGATCAGCTTATTAAGCGGGAAAATAATCATCCAAATGGGCACCATCGCCCCGGCCGAAAGCCAGCGGTTCGCTCGGCAAGTCCAACAAGCGGGTGGTGAATATTTAGAAGCCCCAGTGCTGGGCAGCATTCCAGAAGCCAGCGCTGGCTCTCTACGCCCCGACCTTCGATAAAAAACTGATGCGGATGATCGATCGACAGTACGATCACCCCAACTTTCCAACCAAACATCTGGCCAAGGATCTAGACCTATTTGCCGCTTCCGCCCAGGATTTGAATCTAGCTGGCGTTCAAGGAGTCCAAGAAATTTTGCGACGATCGATTGCTTTGGGGTTAGCCGACAGTGATTATGCAGCTTTGTATGAGTCGGTAGCTAATGATCGCTCAACTTGAAATTCTCACTCGGAGATTTTCAATAGTTGCCGCCGTAACATATCCAAACTCTGCTGCGCCGACATCCGGCGAATTAATTCTCGGTCAAAATGACTACTCAACCGATACTTCATCGACTCCACCCCACCATCTGGTCGGGCTAAGCCAATATAAACCAAACCCACTGGCTTATCTGCACTACCGCCGCCTGGCCCCGCCACCCCCGTAATCCCCAGACCCCAATCGGTACCAATTTTGGCTTTAATGCCGATCGCCATTTGCTCAGCAACCTCGGCACTCACGGCTCCCTGAGCAGCAATCAACTCCGCCTCAATCCCCAACATTTTGACTTTCACATTGTTTTCGTAGGCAATCACCCCACCCTTGAAGTAAGCCGAGCTACCCGGAATATCTGTCAGCAGGGAGCCTAACATACCGCCAGTGCAAGATTCGGCTACGGCGACTGTTTGCTGCTGGGTTAGTAACAACTGGCCAACCACACTGGCCAAACTATCGGTATCGGTACCATAGTAATGTTCCCCAGCCAACTCAATAATGGCGGCGGCGATAGGGTCAATAATCTGAGCGGCAGTCGCGGCTGTGGCTGCTTTGGTGGCTACTCGCAAGCGCACTTCACCTTTGCCCACATAGGGTGCCACTGTCGGATTACTCATCTGAATAAACCGATCGACCTTTTCAGCCAAGGCTGACTCCGAAACTCCCCAAAACCGCAGGCTAGTGCTAAAAATTTGCTCCTGTCCATAGCCATTGGCTTTTAGGTAGGGCACGGCAGAATCTTGCCACATCCGGTACATTTCACGGGGTACGCCGGGGAAAGTCAGAATAATCAAGCCGGGTTGGGGCTGCCACATCATCCCTGGTGCTGTACCCAAGGGGTTTGGCAAAATCTCGGCTCCTTGGGGTTGGAGCGCCTGCCGTCGATTATTGATAGTCATCACCCGTCCCCGTTGGGTGTATTTATGCTCAATATCGGCCACAATCGCCGGATGCTCGACTAAGGGAGTCTGAAAAAATTCTGCAATCGTCGCTGTCGTCAGATCATCGGGAGTCGGACCTAAGCCGCCCGTAAAAATTAGTACCTTGGCCTGCCGATCGATCGCCACTTGGATCACCTGCTGAATGCGACCAGGATTGTCCCCCACCACCGACTGATGATAGTGGGCAGCGCCCAAATCGGCTAACTGTTGGGCTAAATACCTAGCATTACTATTGAGGATGTCACCCAGCAATAGTTCAGTACCCACGCAAATAATTTCTGCACTCATCACTTCGGGTCGTCAAAAACAGCTTACTTAGTCTAGCCGTTTTCGCTGAAGCATAACCAAAAGACCTTGATCGCTATCCTGATGGGGGATAAATTATTTGATAAATTATTTTTGGTCAAGGCTAAATATTATTAGGCATTTATAACTATAGCTAATTATAACCATGGGTATTTAAAAAGTCCAGGGTGATATCTGGCTGAACAGCCTGCTGAGTAGAAGCATGACGTAAGAGCTGTTCGACATACTTACCTAAAATATCTCCTTCTAAGTTGACTAAATCACCCACTATAAGGTCAGCTAAATTGGTAGCACTATAAGTATGTGGGATCACCGCTACTGTAAACCAGTCCGCCGCACAGTTGGCAACAGTCAAGCTAATCCCATTCACAGCCACACTACCTTTTGCTACGATATATCTATCGATCGGCTGTTGCCAAGATTGGGGCGGTGGCAAAGTAAACTTCAGTTCCCAAGCCGCTGCTGACTGTTGCACCGCAGCTAACTGACCCCAGCCATCCACATGACCAGTCACAAAGTGGCCACCAATTTTGCCCCCAGCCCGTAGTGAAGTTTCTAAATTAACGTGGTGGCTAGACTGGCTGCTCAAGCCCAGAGTGCTGCGTCTCCAGGTTTCTGGCGAGACAGCGGCGATAAAACCTCTGGTAGTAATGCTTTCGGCAGTTAAGCATATTCCATTTACCGCTACGCTGTCACCGATTACCAAATCTGCTAAGATCACGCTGGCCTGACTGGCATCAATCACAATCTCTACTCGGTTATCAGCCAAAGCTCGGATTTCTCCTAGTGATTGAATCAATCCTGTAAACATTTATTTTCAGTCAAACGGCTAAGGTCGATTGTACACTTCCTAAGTCATGATTAGTACATCGCTCTGCCTCATGCTCCTCAGTCCGCCCTATTGCTGGAATGTGAAACACGAGATCCGCCTTAAATTCCTAAAAAATTCACTATTATTCTAGCCATAGAGGTAAAGTCCATGATCGAAATGAAGGTAGCTGGGATCGCACTAGATGCAGTATCGCGAAGCCCTATTATCTTATTAAAGGATGCTTCAGAGCGGCGGGCTTTGCCAATTTATATCGGTCAAGACCAGGCGAAGGCAATTATCAATGCCGTGGAAAAGCAAACTCCCCCTCGGCCATTCACCCATGACCTGATCATTAACATGTTGGAGAGTTGTAATGTACACATCGATCGGGTGCTAATTAACTCTCTCCAAGACAATACTTTTTACGCCGTCATTGTGATTGAGCAAAATGGGGTGAGCAAAGAAATTGATGCCCGTCCGAGTGATGCGATCGCCCTGGCCGTGCGTTCTAAAGCGTCAATTTGGGTGATGGAAGAAGTGATTGCTGATGCTTCGATTCCGGTAGACCGGGATGCTGATGAAGAAGAAAGAAAGGCTTTCCGGAGTTTTGTTTCCGATCTTCGTCCCTCTGATCTAATTAAGCGGGGTGGCTACCGCTTGGAGAGCTAGTTTGCATTACCGCCGCTTTGGCCGTACCGAACTGTTATTGTCCCGTTTTTCTTTGGGGACAATGCGCTGCTTAAGTTCAGCGGAAGTCTTTTATCAAACAGTGGCAGAGGCCGTAGCTCTGGGCATTAATCATCTGGAAACGGCACCGAGCTATGGTCAGAGTGAAGAATATTTAGGACTAGCCCTCCAGCGCGGTTTATCTCGGGCTGATTTACACATCACTACCAAAATTTTGCCCACCAGCGATCCGCAACAGGTGTGGCAAACCTTGGAAACATCTCGCCAACGTTTACAGACCGACTGTATTGACTGCGTGGCGATTCATGGCATCAACACCGCAGAGCATTTAACTTGGTCGATCGATCATTGTGTGCCGGTACTGCAAGCGGCGATCGATCGCGGTTGGATTCGACACATTGGTTTTTCCACCCACGGCACACTAGATTTAGTCTCAGCTGCGATCAACACGGGGTTGTTTTCTTTTGTCAATCTTCATTATTACTACTTTTTCCAGCGGCTAGCGCCTGCGATCGCTCTGGCTCAGACCCAAGACATGGGAGTTTTCATTATTTCCCCAGCTGATAAAGGCGGCCAGCTGTTTACACCCTCAGATAAACTCCAAGAATTATGTCAGCCGTTTAGCCCGTTGGCACTAACTTATCGCTGGTTACTCAGTGACGCGCGGGTGACAACGCTCAGCTTGGGAGCGGCGCATCCGGCAGAATTAACGCAACCGTTAGCCGTATCTGGCCAGTCTGAAACTCTGACGGCAGCAGAAATAGCGGTGATCGATCGCTTAGAGCAGGAATTGGCTAAGCAATTAGGCAATGATCTATGTGGTCAGTGTTATGCCTGTTTGCCTTGCCCCGCCGACATTAACATCCCCGAAATTTTGCGGCTGCGGAATCTGGATGTGGCCTATGAGATGACCGCCTATGGCCAGTATCGATATCGAATGCTCGAAAATGCTGGCCACTGGTTTCCTGGCAATAAGGGGAATCGCTGCAATGAATGTGGTGATTGCTTGCCCCGCTGTCCCCAGCAGTTGAAAATTCCGGAGTTGCTGTTTGACACTGACCTGCGACTGCGTACCAGTGACGGGCGGCGACTGTGGGATTGAGTGGAGATGAGGGCTTGGTAGTGTATCTTAAATAAAAGATATCAAACTCACCATTAATGCTGCTTCTCAATAACCTGACCTATCATCCACCCGCCACCCCCCAACCAATTCTCAAAGCAGTGGACTTGGAGTTAGCGCCCCAGCAGTTAGGTTTAGTGATTGGCCCCAGTGGATCGGGGAAGAGTACTTTGCTAGAGATACTTTCCGGGTTGGCGAAGCAAACTGCCGGATCGATCGCCTGGCGTAATCAAAACTTGACCACGGAAAGCTTACAACAGATGGCTGGCTTAGTTTTTCAGTTTCCAGAGCGACATTTTTGCGCCAACACTGTTTTAGAAGAACTGCGCCTCGGCCATCCGGAATTAGGCAGTGAAAATATTACTCAGGCTTTGGCAGCCGTTGGCCTGGGAGATCTATCCCTTACCACCTCGCCCCACGCCTTGAGTGGTGGCCAACAGCGCCGTTTGGCTTTGGCCGTACAATTAATTAGACAACCCGCGATTTTGTTGTTAGACGAGCCGACCGCTGGCCTGGATTGGTCGATGCGTCAGCAAGTGGTGAACCTACTGGCGCAGCTCAAAGCGAAGTGGACATTGCTGGTCGTCACTCATGATGCCAGTGACCTGGTGGGTATTGCCGATCGATGTTGGTCGATCAATCATGGTGTATTAAAACAGCAGGCGCTATAACTAATGTCTATGCAACTCCCGCTCATGCTCGACCAGTGGCAACAAACTACCAACTGGCAACCAACAACCTCACAAACACAGCAGTTTCAGCAATTTTACGATTTAATTAATGTTGCTAACCACAGTCTCAATTTGACCAGGATTCTGGAGCCAGAAGCCTTCTGGGAAAAACATTTATGGGATTCTTTACAGCCGATCGTGACCGCTAATTTGTCAGGCGCGGTGATCGATTTAGGCACTGGTGCTGGTTTTCCAGGGATTCCGATCGCGATTATCCGGCCAGATTGGGCAGTAACAGTAGTAGATTCTACTGCCAAAAAGATCAATTTTATTCAGTCTAGTCTGACAGCACTGCAACTAAACAACATCCAAGCACTAGTTGGTCGCGCCGAAACTCTCAACCAAGATCGCGCGCACCGCCAACAATATCAGCTGGTGACGGTGCGTGCCGTAGCCAATGCTGTGATTTGTGCTGGTTATGCGTTACCATTTCTGGCACTGGGGGGCACGGCTATTCTCTATCGTGGTCAATGGACAACACAAGAAAAAGTAGATTTGGGACAGGCAGCCAAGCGCTGGGGTGGAGAAATTATTGATGTCAAGGCATTTCAGACCCCACTCACGCAGGGCATTAGACACTGTGTCTATTTGCGAAAGGTATCCAATACGCCCGGACTATTTACCAAAAATGCTCCGCATTAAGCAGCGCTAACAATGGCTAGGAAGCAAGCAAATAAGGGACGAGGCTGGAAATTACTCGGCCAGACAATTGGTCAGTTCCGATCGGTATTTCGCTACAGTGGCAAGGCGCTGGCTTTATTGTGGACGACTAGTCGCACATTAACATTCATCCTGGTGATGCTGACGGTTGGTAGTGGTCTATTGCCAGCAGTGGTGGCCTATGTTGGCAAATTAATTGTCGATAGTGTGGTGGTTGCAGCTCGCAGTGGATTAGAGATCGATCAACAGCTGGCGCTGCGTTATGTCGGTGTGGAAGCCCTGGTAATTATGGTGTCAGCCGCTTGCCAGCGCGGCTTAGTTGTTTGCCAATCGTTACTGCGGGTATTGCTCGGTCAACGGGTGAATGTCTTAATCTTAGAGAAAGCCCTAACTCTTGATCTGGCGCATTTTGAAGACTCCGAGTTTTATGACAAGATCACCCAAGCTCGCTCGGAAGCGTCTAGCCGCCCCCTAGCCCTCATCAATCGTACTTTGGGGTTGGGTCAAGCGGCGCTGACTTTAATAACCTTTAGTGGTTTGCTCCTGCACCTTTCGGTCTGGGCAGTATTGATCTTGGTGGTGGCCGCCATTCCGTCTTTTATTGCCGAAACTCGGTTTGCCGGACATGCCTTTCGCTTATTTCGATGGCGCTCGCCAGAGACTCGCCAGCAACACTATTTGGAAATATTGTTAGCCAGAGAAGACTACGCCAAAGAAGTCCAGCTGTATCAGCTCGGAAGCATACTATTACAACGTTACCGGGATATTTTCGCCAAGCTTTATCAAGAAGACCGCAATCTCACCATTCAAAAAGGGGTGTGGAGTTATTTACTAGGTTTGCTTAGTACCGGGACTTTTTATGCCGCCTATGCCTGGATTGTAGTGACCGCAATCGCTGGCCAGATTACCTTGGGCGAAATGACCATGTATCTGGTAGTTTTTCGTCAAGGACAATCTACTTTTGCCTCCACCCTAACTGCGATCGGCGGGATGTATGAAGATAATCTCTATCTGGCCAATCTCTACGAATTTTTAGAGCAGCCCATCCCGCAATCCCAGGGTAAAATCACACAGGGAATTAGGCCAGATGGTATTCGGTTTGAGCAAGTTTCCTTTAGTTATCCAGGTAGTCCGCAGCCCATTCTAAAAAATATTTCTTTCCATCTCCAACCGGGTAAAAAGTTGGCGATCGTCGGGGAAAACGGCTCGGGAAAAACCACTTTGATTAAGTTATTGACTAGACTTTATATCCCTAGTAGTGGTCGGATTTTACTGGATGGAATAGATTTAAACGATTGGGATATCAATGTTTTAAGACGACGGATGGGGGTGATTTTTCAGAACTTTGTTCAGTATCAATTCACGGTGGGTGAAAATGTGGGGGTCGGAGACACCGATCATCTCGATGATCAGACCCAGTGGGAAGAAGCCGCTACTAAGGGGATGGCAAAATCTTTTATCGATCAATTACCCCAGGGCTTTGATACGCAGTTGGGCAAGTGGTTTAAAAACGGACAGGAGCTATCCGGTGGCCAATGGCAAAAAATTGCTCTTTCTCGGGCGTTTATGCGATCAGGTGCGGATATTCTGGTTTTAGATGAGCCGACAGCGGCAATGGATGCTGAGGCCGAGATGCAGATTTTCAATCACTTCAGGTCTTTGACTCAGGATCAAATAGTGGTATTGATTTCCCATCGTTTTTCGACGGTGCGGATGGCGGATCAGATTATGGTGATGGCGGCGGGGGAGATTATTGAGCAGGGTACCCATGAGCAATTGTTGGCGACCAAGGGACGTTATGCGCAGTTGTTTGCCTTGCAAGCGGCTGGTTATCAATAGAGTCGAATTTTCTTGCTAACAATCTGAAAAATATGCAATTGCAATAAATGAATGACGGGCATAAAGATTAGAATAATTGCATTACAAGAACATGTGAACTATAATAATTTACAAAGAAATTTTGAGTGTTTCAAGAGCTACACAAAATTCATCTGAATACCTCAACCTCAATTTAATTTCGTCAGAGCAGATCTAGAGCCAACAATCGATCGCAATAAAACTTTCAAACCAGATGAAAAAGAGATTTTATTCCTCGCCTCACTCGCGCCGAGCGGTCATAATACACAGCTGTGGCTCGTTCAATATCTCGAACCTTATCACTCCAACCTACAGATCTTCGGCTAGTCTAAATCAATTGCTTTCAAACCTCTTTCCTCAGCTACTTGATGAATCGGTCTGTCAGAACGCTCGACAATTCTTTCTGCAAATATTCGGCGTTTTTTTGTTTCATTTGAACATTCTTCGTTATTTTCAACTCTTCGGGAATGTCCATTTTATTGAGGCAAGGTCAGGAGGAGCGGAATATGCTAGCCTACGGTTAATGAGGATTTAAAGGGTAACGCCATGACAATAAATCCACCGCTGGATTTAGCAGCAGTGACTGTTCGCTACCAAAAATTGTTAGAACGTATCCCTTGTTTGGCTTGGTTCATGACTGATCGAGGGCATATTATTACTGCCAATCAGCAATGGTATCAATACCTAGGGCGAGCCAATAGTGACGAATGGTTGAAGTCGATAACGCCCAACTGCCCTGAGACATTTGTAGAAATTTTACACGATGAGGAATGCGATCGCTTTTTGTGCTCCTGGACAGAAGCCAAAAAGTCTCAGCAACTGCTAGCAGTAGAACTTCAACTACGCAATGTCTTAGGAGGCTGGGAGCGTTTTAAAGTTGAATTAGAGCCAGACCGCGATGAATGGGGAGAAACGATCTGGATTGGTACGGCGATGCGATTGGGTGGGGGAACGGCGCGCCCAGAAAGTCAAAAATCCACCCAACTTTTACTAGCAATGACAGCTCTCCAGCAAAGTGAGCGGAAGTTTCGGGCTATTTTTGATGGCGTTTTTCAGTTTATTGGGTTAATTGAACCTGATGGTACACTGATCGAAGCAAATCTTACTGCATTGCGATTTGGCGGGATGAAAGCCGAAGAGGCAATTGGTCGGCGGTTATGGGAAGTCCCGGGCTGGAAGTTTTCAGCAGCAGCACAACAACAACTACAGGACTCGATCGCCCGAGCAGCGCAGGGGGAATTTATCCGCTACGAAGTCGAAGTGCAGGGCGCAGCAAATCAGTGGGTGCCACTCGATTTTTCTTTGATGCCAATTCGCAACGATCGAGGTGAGATCATTCTGATCATTCCAGAGGGACGGGATATCAGTCAGCTTAAACAGATAGAAGTTGAACGCACCTGTGCTGAACGCCATAGCGAACGTTTATTGATCGCACTCCAAGTGGCCAAAGCTGGAGCTTGGCATTGGGATCTTGTCAGCCAAAAGATCTTTTGGACGCGGGAATTTGAAATCCTATTTGATTACGAACCAGGCACTACGCAACAAGTCTATAGCGAATGGTTTGCACGGTTGCATCCCGATGATCGAGAGCGGGCAGAAACTGCATTACAAGGCACGATCGATCGAACTTTATCTGAATATCGCTGTGAATATCGGATTATTGATCGAGATGGCCAAATCCGCTGGATTGACGCGATTGGTGAATTAAACACTGACGAGCAGGGTCACCCTCGCCTATCGGGTTTAGTGCACGACATTACCGATCGCAAACAGCTAGAAATACTTAATCAAACGCAAACTGCCGATCTACAGCGTCTCAATAATTCGCTGATGTTGATCCAACAACGGTTGAAGGAACGAAATGAGGAGCTTGATAGCTTTGTTTCTGCGGCTTCCCACGATCTCAAAGCTCCCCTGAGATCGATCGCCAATTTATCAGAATGGATCGAAGACGATCTCAACGGCCAAATCTCGGAAGATAATCAGAAACAATTTCAACTGTTGCGTCAACGAGTTCAACGAATGAATGCATTAATTGATGGACTGTTGCGCTACTCACGAGTAGGACGACAGGAATTAACAATCGAAACTGTTGAGGTAGCCCAACTTTTATCCGAAACGATCGATTCTTTGGACCCGCCAGCAAGCTTCAAAATAGAAATTTTGTCGCCACTACCTACACTGGACACCAAAAAAATATTATTAGGCCAGATATTTGCCAACTTACTTAGTAATGCAATTAAACATCACGACCGAGCTACTGGTCAGATTGAGATTACGGCTAAGGATGTAGGTGATCGTTATCAATTCTCGATCAGAGATGATGGCCCTGGGATTCCGGCCGGGGAAAGTCGAGAACGTATTTTCGAGATTTTCCAAACCCTCCAACCCAGTGTCTCTAGCGAAAATACGGGGATTGGTTTAGCACTAATTAAAAAAATTGTCGAAGGCGAAGGTGGTCAAATCTGGTTAGAAGATCATACCAAAAAAGGCGCTTGCTTTTGTTTTACTTGGCTTAAGACAGTTAAATATTAGCTTTCTTCAATCTTATCTAGATCATTTTTTTCGAAACATTGAAAACTGATTTTTACCGATGAAAAGTGAATAGTGGACTTTCTCTTTCCTTCTAGAGATTTGCTAGTGCCTTTTTTGCGGGGCAAGGTCAAACAGTTATTTAGTTACTAATAATGACCGGGTCTTAGTGTGGCCGTTACGTGACCATTTATTATCTAACACCTTCCGGTAAACAGCTTCATAGCCGTCAGTCATTACCTGTACTCCAAATTTACGAGCAACATAGTCACGGCAGCTTTGTCTCCTAATAGAGTGAATATTAGTCACTGCGGCTATGCATTCATCCACGCTCTCGCAAACAAAGCCATTCATGCCGTTGACAATTATTTCTGGGACTGAACCCATGTTAATCCCAATTACTGGTGTTCCAGCCGCCATCGATTCAATCATCACTAGGCCAAATGGTTCACGCCAGGTAATTGGGAATAAAGTTGCTAGCGCTTTGCCCATCAGATTATTTTTCTGGTGATGATTGGCTTCGCCTAAAAACTGAATAAATTCACCATCAATAAGGGGGACAATCTGTTCATTAAAAAACTTTTCATCCACTGGGTCAACTTTACCAGCCATCTTAAGTGGAATGCCTACTCTTTTGGCAATCGTAATCGCATGTTGCGGTCCTTTTTCATGCGACATCCGCCCTAAAAAAGCCAGATAAGCCGGAGCATCTGGCTGAGCAAAGAAATGATGGTCGCTTACCCGAATACTATTGTAAACAGTAGCTACATAGTTCAAGCCTAACCTAGGCTCTCGCTGAGAGTTGGAAACGCTAATGTAGGGCTGGTCTTGGGCATAAGAATAAAGCTTGGCGTTGTCGCGCGTACATATTCCATGTAATGTATGGACTGTAGGAGTTTTGCAAAGTTTTGCATGAGTCAGGGCTGCGCAACCAATATGAGAATGGATGACATCAAATTCGGCGGCCTGTCCGTAGACTTGCCCTAGATTCAACATGTCATACACGTCATATTCTCTAATATCAGGATCAAGGCGTAAAGCTTGATGATGAACTGACTTCAACTTTGCTGTTGTCATAGAGTCTCCGGATGCAAACAGAGTAACATCATGACCTCTGGCAACTAATTCCTCGGTCAACAGACCAACAACTAACTCAATTCCGCCATATGCTGGTGGTGGAACACGTTCCCAAAGCGGAGCGATCTGGGCAATTTTCATTACTTTTCTCTTTGATTTTTACTAAATTCTGATTCCGCTGATAAGATAGAGACTCCTGTCGCGAAGATTTGCTTTACTACTAAATATTTTTAACTGCTGTCTCTAAATTCGGATTTTATATAGTTGTAATGATGAGTTATGTAACTGTATGCAGTGGATTAGATTTTAAGATTCTCTTGAATGAAATTCCTAGCCATTAGTGAAGGTACTCACCCGAATGCAGCAAAGAAGGCTCAGACAGTTACTGCCTGAGCCTGATAGGCTAGAGGTAGTAGATTGTTGATGAATGACAGATGTTATTTCTTCAATTCATCCTTAGCGTGATCGATACCCTCGTTCACCTTGTCCCCTACTTGTTTAGCTGTGTCTACAATTTTGTCCTTAGCATCTTCGATGCCATCGCGGACTTTTGCCATGCCTTGTTTAGCCTTGCCTTTGGCTTCGTCTTGGGAATTCCCGGTGACTGCACCTACGACTTCTTGTCCTTTTCCTTCTGCATTTTGAGCAGCTGCCTTGGCGCGATTTTCAATACTCATAATAATTTCCTGTGGTGCTGTAAGGTTTTACAGTTTAATTGTTTTCACAGTACGATATTTTCCCGGCAGCTCTCTCTACTGATTGATAGAGTAAGTTAGTTGATCGCATCTATCAATAGATGTACTGATCGGCAATCGAGGTGTTTTTCCGCTAAAAGATATTTCCCTTGTTGACAATCGTTGGCTCCGACAGGTTTGAAATTGATGTTTGGGGGTTAAAGTCGGTTGGATGGTTATCCTAGGGCAAGTTCAGCAATAATATTAAGTATGAAAAAATCACATCAAACTCAAACTCTGTTGCAAAACTAGTTGATTTTGATGTGATTCAATCAATTGCTAGTCTCAATAAGACCGTTGGTAATTTGTATTTTCCCTCTGTGTAAAATTCAGAGCAGTATCAGGAGATCGTAGTTACGGCTGGTTTGTTTTTAGCTTCTAAATTTTCCAAACGGCTCTTCAGCTCTTGATTGACCTTTTTTACCTCATCTAACTCTTGTCGTAGTTGTTTTAACGCTGGATCAGTACCCGCATTTTTTTGCACTACTTGGATAGCCTCATCGGCCATGCGCTTCACCCGCCCATCTGGACTTCCAGTTGATAGCGATTGTAGTACCCCAATTGCCTTGATTGTAGTCATCTGCTTCAGAGATACGACTACTGATACTTGTGTGAGGAAGAAAGCCTCGCGCGCCAATTCTTGCAATCGATCGAGGATCTTAGCCACATTTGGTGGAGACTGTTGCACCGAAATTCCTCCTAATGCCCGGATGGCCGCGAGTCTCAGCGCTTGTGGTACACCAGCTTCAGTATATTTCAGCACCTGCTGCACTGCTTCTGCCGAATCACTGATTTTTGCTAGCCCACCGATCGCCCCGCTGCGCACGACTTCGTTCCAACCGCCGCGCGTTTCTAATACTTGGGCAAGAAACTGAACCACTGTCGCTTGTTGGTTTTGTAGACTGGGTGCCACAACCAAGCTACCTAGAGCAGTACAGGCCGCTGACTCCACATAATAGCTGGCATCTCCATCGGTCGCGACTTTTTGGACTGCTGCCAAACTAGCTGTGGTTTTGAGTTTAGCTAAGCAATCCACGATCGCGCGGCGCACAAAAGGATCTTCATCGTTGATTTCATTTACTAGTACTTCGATGGCCTGATCGAGTTGAATCTCGGCTAGAGACTCGGCGGCTTCTAAACGCACTGCCCAAAACTCTTCTTCTGCCAAGCATTTTGCCAATGCTTCTACGGCAGCTAAGTTACCTTTTTTGGCGATCGATCGCGCCGCAAACACCCGCGAAATTGGATCGGGGTCGTGTTCTAACTGGGCAGACAGCTCAGCCAGCGGGTATTCCAGCTCCACTGTTTTTAGATAATAGTTACCAATATCGAAACTGATAAAGTTGGGCTTGCTGGGTAAAGGAAAGTATAGAACCTGCTCTTTCTCGAAAATCCTGACCTGGAAAGGCTTAACTTCCACCTGCTCACCGTTCACATAGCCAAACCCAATCGGAATTTTCAGATCGAAAAGATCGTTGGCGAGAGTATGGATTCCTTCTGTGGCTTGGGTTTGCTTGACTGTCACTTGAGCGGTGCTGGTATCACTATCCCAGCTGTAAGAAATTTTGTAGTCGGGATGACCGCCACGATATACAAATTGGTCGAAGAGAAAAGCTAGATTGCGACCAGTGGCCTTATCGATCGATCGCAGCAAATCAATTGTTTCTACTGTCTGGTGGGCGTGATCTTGCACAAAAGTATGGACGAACTTATCAAACAGTTCATCGCTCCCCAATTCAGCCCGAATCATGTGGTAGACACAGGCACCCTTTTCATAGATATGTCGATCATAGAGTTCGATTGCCTCCCGATAAATATTGGTAACGATCGGGCGACGGTAGCGATTGCTGTCTTCGCCCAGATAGCTTTCCATCTCGCCCAACATATAGTAAGCTGCTTCGTCTGCGTCATATTCATGGCCAGTCCAGAGAACTTCGGCATAGGAAGCCATTCCTTCCTTAATCCAAGCGTGCGACCAATGCTTGATCACTACTAAGTCCCCAAACCATTGGTGGGCTAATTCATGTGCTACTAAGCTTTCGGTATTGTAGTTATCTAAACTAGCCCGTTCGTCCAGTAAGCAGCGATCAGTTAACAGCGTTGTGGCCGTATTTTCCATGCCCCCAAAGATAAAATCTTCAACGCAGACCTGGGCATATTGCTCAAAGGGGTAGGGGTAGCCAAATTTCTGGCTGAAAAACTCAATCATGCGCGGCGTTTTGCCCATACTGAGTTGGCCTTGTGCCTCCCGCCCTTTTTCAACATAGTAATTGACTGGTTTATCCCCATAGCTATCCTTGATTTCGGCAAAACGACCAACTGCTAAAGTCATCAGGTAGGTCGGATGCACCTGCGGTTGCTGCCAATGATAGATTTTGCGCTCACCAGCTGTTTCGGTCTGAAACAGTTTGCCATTAGAGATAGATATAAAGTCAGCGGGCACCGATACCCGGATTTCTGAGGTGGCCAGCTGGCCGGGGTAGTCAAAGCAAGGGAACCAAAACCGGGAATCTTCATCTTCGCCCTGTGTCCAGACTTGGGTTGCTTTATTTGGATAATCGGCAGAGGGTTGAATAAAATAAATGCCGCGCTGGGGCTTGGTAACGGCGTAGTCGATCGATATCCCGATTGGTTGACCGGGGGTGAAGGCTTGGCCAATTTTAATTTGTAAGATCTCACCGTCGTAATCAAACTGCTGACTGACCCCATCAATTTTGACTGCTTTGATTTGCAGATCTACCGCATCCAAAACCAAAGAGTCTACCTGAGAGCGCACGGGATTGAGCCGGATGTGGCAATTGCCTTGCAGATGCTGATTGGGAATATCTAGAACGAGATCCAGAAAAATATGCTCCACCTGTCCCGGTCGATCAGGATTGTAGTGCGGGCGCGCTCCCGGCATCTGAAAGGATTTATGACCGGTGGCTTCATCAAAGTAGGAATGGGGCATAGCAAGTTAGAAAGCGGTAGTTTTTTTATTGTACCTATTTGCCAGTGCTCTGTCTGGCATGTAATTCTATCTGTTTTACCAAGCTGGCCAGTCGCTCGCTAAGTCTTGGCAGTATGATAAAGCCTGAAGAACAGGGGATCAGCCAATGAAATTACCAAAAAGAATCATGTTACTGGGTGCGGGCGAGTTAGGTAAGGAATTTACCATCGCTGCCCAGCGGCTTGGTCAATACGTGGTGGCTGTCGATCGCTATGCCAATGCTCCAGCTATGCAAGTTGCCGATGCCAGCGCTGTCATCTCAATGCTCAATGGTGACGATTTAGAACGGGTTGTGCGAGAATTTCAACCAGATATTATCGTTCCCGAAATCGAAGCGATCCGTACGGAAAAACTTCAGGAATTTGAACAGCGGGGCATCACTGTGATCCCTACGGCGAAGGCTACCGACTACACCATGAATCGCGATCGAATTCGGGATTTAGCCCACCGCAAGCTAGGTGTTCGGACTGCCAACTACGCCTATGCCAGCACCTTAGAAGAAATGATGGCCGCCTCCGCCCACATCGGTTTTCCCAATGTGGTGAAGCCGGTGATGTCTTCTTCTGGCAAGGGACAATCTGTTGTAAGAAGCGCGGCTGATGTTAAACAAGCTTGGCAATACGCCATCGAAGGCTCCCGAGGCGACAGTCATAAGGTGATTATTGAAGAATTTATTGACTTCCAGCTAGAAATTACGCTGCTGACTATTAAGCAATGGCAAGGAGCTACTCTTTTTTGCGATCCGATCGGACATCGCCAAGAACGCGGTGACTATCAAGAATCTTGGCAACCTGCCGTTGTAAGTAAGCAACAATTATCGGAAGCGCAATCGATCGCTACCCAAGTAACCAATGCCCTAGGTGGTGCTGGGATATTTGGCGTGGAGTTTTTTGTTACCCAAAACGAAGTGATTTTCTCTGAGCTTTCACCTCGTCCCCACGACACGGGAATGGTGACGCTGATTTCTCAGAATCTCAACGAATTTGAGTTGCATCTACGCGCTGTTCTTGGTCTGCCTATTCCGGTAATTAGACAGTTAGGTCCTGCCGCTAGTGCCGTGATTTTGGCTGATAGTCAGTCCCAAGATACCTATTTTACTGGTGTGGAAAAAGCTTTAGCTGAGCCAGATGTTGATATTAAGCTGTTTGGCAAGCCCGACAGCCGTCCCTATCGCCGCATGGGGGTGGCCTTGGCCACTGCTGCATCTACGGATGCAGCCCGTTTGAAAGCCACCCGAGCCGCCAGCTTGGTGCAAGTAAATTCAACGAGCCAGCCAGCGCAATAATTGGACTAGTTCCCAGAGCCGATCAACCTGACCGGCTTGGTTCTGATAAATTTGGCGGAGTTGTAAAAATTGCAGCTGCTGCTCGGCCAATATCAAAGGTGTAAACCGCAACTGTTCGCTATGGATAATAGCTTTTTCTAGGGTCGCATTCACCATCATTATTTTGGGGCGGCAGCACAATAATCTGACGGCTACCGTCCAGCAGAACAACGAAATTAAAATATTGACGACTAACACTACCAACATCTAAAACCTGCTAAGGCATCCATTCCAAACCAATTCCTACCCGACTGTCCTTACTTTCGCGGGCATTTTGGAATTGGATTTCTCCAGAAATCCGGAGCTGATTGGTTAAAGCATAGCCCGCTGTCAGCGTCGAAATGCCCACTTCTTCACTGCTGCCCAAGCCCACCCAACTCTGTTG
The DNA here is from genome assembly GCA_043755575.1 of Synechococcales cyanobacterium. Taxonomy (GTDB): domain Bacteria; phylum Cyanobacteriota; class Cyanobacteriia; order Cyanobacteriales; family Chamaesiphonaceae; genus JAAFHZ01. The sequence continues at coordinate 39,946 of JAYUSR010000214.1, read as the reverse complement.
CAGGGCAATGTCACCGCCGCCGCCGCGCGCTGGCACCAGCAATAACTTGATCCCCAAATTTAGACCATCTCGATTATAGGTAGTGGATTCTAGATGCCGATAACCAACTACTGGGGACAGATTGATATATCCGCCCAATGGTAAGACGTAGTAGTTGATATCCGCTCCGTAAGAATTAAATTTGGCCTGACTATTCCAGTTGGCATTGAGTGCCCACCCTGATCGATCGATCAACAAATCACTAATACCCACATCAAAGCCACCAGCCTGATTATTGGCCGGATATTGGGAGTAACCTAATCGGAACCTAGTCCGAAAACTGGGATCGTTTTGAATTTCGGCTCCAACATCAGGAATTTTTTGCAGCCACCGCTGCAACACCGGGCTATTGCGAATAATCTCGGGATCAATATCGATTCGTGGCGGTGGTGTGGCAGCGGGGATATTCTGGGCAGCCACCTCCGTGGCTACCAAAACAGCTGGCAGCCACAGAAACTGCCATAAGATGGAGAGTTTTAAGCGCACAAAATATAGAGAATGGAGACTTAGCTATTTTAACCGCAATTAATTCCCTTTAGAGAGTCTAAAGCATACTACCTCAGGACTAGTTCAATTTGGGATAAGAGTAGTTGATTGTGATGGCGATCCGCTAAATCTTTTGCTCTGAACCAGTCCTTGCTGGCTGCTTCCAGACTTTGCTGATGGTGCATCGCCCAACCACGATAAAAATAGCCGTACTCATCGTTGGCGTAGAGATCAACGCCCTCTTGTTCTTCCCACCTTTGACCAAATTCAAAACTGTACTGCGCGGCGGCCAGGTCTGTTTGATAGTCAACCGCTAACTTGCCCAGAACATAATACAAAGGTGGATATTGAGGCCGTAGTTCGATCGCTTGTGCGATAGTACGCTGAGCCATCTCTAATTCACCTAAATGGGTCTGCACCAAACTCAAGTAGTAATGGGGATGAAAAAAATCGGGCTTGAGTTCGATCGACCGCTGAAAATCATTACGGGCAGCCGTCACATTACCCAAGCGCATTTGGATAATCCCACGACTGTGGTGGGCTTCGGCTAAGTCTGGCTGGTGGTCGATCGCCTGGTTATAGTCATTCAAAGCTGCCGCATTTTGACCAGTCGCCATCAAAATTGCACCTCTTCCCAAATAAGCTTCAGCTTGTCTAGGATTCAGCTTTAGCGATCTGCCAAAATCAATAGCCGCTTTTTCCGGTTCACCAGTCCGGTAAAAAATCTTACCTCGGTTGCAGTAAAGCTGTGATCTACGACAATGCAGCTTTTCGGCTCGTGAATAGTGTCGCAAGGCTCCTTCATAATCGCCCTTGGCGGCTGTTAGGTCACCGAGTAAACAGAACAGCACAATCAGCCCAAACCAAATCACCGCCGCCAAAATTGGAATACCTAGCGCAAATATTAAGCCTCCCCGCTGTGCGCTCCAGACCATCAGCAGCACCAATAGGGCTAACCCGCCAAATCCTCCAAAGGTCAGATTCCCATAGGGTAAAAATTTTGAATTCAACCGTCTGCTCCTATCCAAGATTTATAAATTTATTTGTAAATATGGGCACTCTAACCACTTAGTCGATGTCTAACTAGCTTAAGCAATAAGGGTTCTTACTGTGACTTAGCTACCAAAACTACCAGCTATTACTTTAGAGGTACTTACTCCGATCGACCTGTAAATGTATATCTAGATCTCATTACGATTTATTAAGCATTGCAGAATTGATTTTCAGTGTACAATCAGGTTATAGTTTACAACTGTTTACATTTCAGTGAGTTTTTCCCCAGAATCAGTATCTGACGGCGACCATACCGGAAATCACCACTAAGCAGTTGGATCTATAGAAAAGATTGCAAATTGCTCATTAGACCAAGCCACAAATAATAGCTTACCCTGGAGTCTATCAAGTGTTCGACCCAATCAATGCTACTACTTATGTCCGGATTCTGTGTAATGCCTATCTCTATTCCTGTATAGCTTTGGTAGGATTTAGCTACTTTGGTTATTGGGCTCTTAGTCAGTTAGAGAAATCGCCTGAGCAATCTCAGCAGTCCCATTAGTTACGCTAGACCGCTGCTTAACTGATCGTCTTCCTGTTATCTTGATGGATAGTAACTTTTTGTTCTACCAGTCATGACTAGCGAATTAGAAGACTTTCAAATCTGCGACAGAGATTTGGATGCAGCTCTGCTCGATCAATATCTTCAGGCTGACTCGATCGCTGTCGATACAGAAACAATGGGTTTGAATTATCAACGTGATCGGCTCTGTCTGGTTCAACTTTGTGCACCTGGGCTAGTTACGATCATTCGCATTGCCCCCGATCAAACTAGCGCCCCTCACCTCCAGCGGCTGATGAGTGCAGCACACATCACTAAAGTTTTTCACTTCGCCCGCTTCGATGTGGCTCAGCTGCGTCATCGGCTGAATATGGAAACCACCCCGATTTTTTGTACCAAAATCGCCAGCAAGTTAGTTAGAACCTATTCTTCTCGCCATGGTCTGAAAGAACTCGTATTTCAGCTAGAGGGCGTAGAGTTGGATAAATCTTCGCAATGCTCAGACTGGGGTAATGCCGCCAACTTGTCGGATGAACAACTGCACTATGCCGCCAATGATGTGCGTTATCTCATCAGTGTCAAAGACAAGCTAATTGAAATGTTAAAGAGAGAAAATCGCTGGGAGTTAGCCCAGGATTGTTTTCAAGCTCTGCCTGTCTTGATTTCATTGGACATCTTACAGTACGGTGATATTTTCTCTCATCATTAGAAACTATGCTCGCTAAAAGAATCTTGCCCTGCCTTGATGTTAAAGGTGGCCGGGTCGTCAAAGGGGTCAACTTTGTAGGATTACGAGATGCTGGCGATCCAGTAGAATTAGCTAAAATCTACAATGATGCTGGGGCTGATGAGTTAGTGTTTCTAGATATTACCGCTAGTCATGAAGGTCGTCAGACCATTGTGGATGTAGTGTACAGGACGGCTGAACAGGTCTTTATTCCGCTAACAGTAGGTGGAGGTATTCAGTCGGTAGATGATATTAAAACCCTTTTGCGGGCAGGTGCCGATAAAGTCAGTCTCAATTCCGCAGCGGTCAAAAACCCTAATTTAATTAATCAGGCTAGCGATCGGTTTGGCAATCAGTGCATTGTGGTGGCGATCGATGCTAAGCGTCGCCACCATTCTGATGGGACGGTAGGCTGGGATGTTTATGTTAAAGGTGGCCGGGAGAATACTGGTCTGGATGCGATTACTTGGGCGCAGGATGTGACTCAACGGGGCGCAGGTGAATTGCTAGTCACTAGTATGGATGCTGATGGTACCAAAGCTGGTTATGACCTGGAACTAACAAGATCGATCGCTACCGCGGTAGAAATTCCGGTGATTGCTTCTGGTGGTGCGGGTACCTGTGAGCATATTCATCAGGCCGTAACCACTGGTAAGGCCGAGGCCGCGTTGCTGGCCTCCTTGCTTCATAACGGCGAGCTAACTGTTAAGGAAATTAAAGATTATTTACATAAAAAGCAGGTAATTGTCCGTCGTTGAGTCGGTCCAAGACCTAGTTACAATTCTTTAGAAAAGATTAAAGTGTTGTGGTTCCTGTATTAGAGACTAGAAAGTAATTGTTTTGTGCGGTAGTATAATAGGTAGCAATATGTAAACTTTTATTAAAATGTTAATTGGATTAATAATACTAGATATGGCGCTGGCCACTTGGTCGCTACGCTTGATGCAGGCAGCTAGCGCTCAAAAAGAGTTCTCATTATTCTTGGCTGGTATCCTGGTGGCGATGGCTGGCGCTGGTTCGATCGCTGCATATACGCTAATGAACAGCTATGTGTATTTCTTGGACACTATTGCTCAACGAGGTTATTAGCCACATTAATGTTGACAAACACAGCTGTTGTGGCGTAATCTATGTGATGTGCTTGGGGTCATAACTCAGTTGGTAGAGTGTCACGATGGCATCGTGAAAGCCAGCGGTTCGAGTCCGCTTGACTCCATTAAATTTTTCTTTCTAACAACTCTGGTTACTACCATTTGAGCAGGTTAAACTGTTCCATGTCTACCGTCATCCGGTTCCGGTAGATGGCAAGGACGATTGCCAAACCAACAGCTGCTTCCGCCGCTGCGATCGCAATTACAAATACTGCAAACACTTGGCCTTTGATGCCCACTGGATCGATAAAGTTAGAGAAACCCATTAAATTGAGATTGACGGCATTGAGCATCAGTTCGATCGACATTAATACTCTTACTGCGTTACGGCTAGTGACTAATCCATAGATGCCAATACAAAAAAGAGCAGCAGCGACGACCAAAAAATAGGAAAGTTGTAATTGCATAAGCTTAGTAATTTTAATAATTCAGTGATATCTAAAAAACTATTTACCCACTAGCTCTCTGGCTCGTTCTGGCAAAGTAAGCGCTGATTCTTCGGTGTTTTCACCCGGAACATCGGGGATAAACTCCCGCCGAGCCAAAACGATTGCTCCAATCATGGCAATGAGTAACAAAACAGAAGATAGCTCGAAAGGCAATAAAAAGTCGGTGAAGAAGTGTTTGGCTAAAGGCACCAAAGAACCAACTGGCGAAGCTTCTGTTGATATCTGCCAAGGTGTGATCACCGCTACGGTAGAAAGTAAAGCAAATAGACCAGTACAGACAGCGGCAGCACTGATCCGGCCTACCCACAGATTTTTAGTGGGTTTGAAATCTTCTCTTTTGTTTACCAGCATGATCGCAAACAAAATTAAGACATTAACCGCTCCGACGTAAATCAGGATCTGGGCAGCCGAAACAAAATCGGCATTGAGCAAAATATATAGCCCCGCCATACTGATAAACACGCCGCCCAATAAAAATGCGGAGTAGACAATATTACTGAGCAATACTACGCCTAGAGCAGTCCCCAACATTAAGACTGAGAGAATGACGAAGGAGATGAATTGGACACCTTGGGGAATATTCATAATTTATTTATCAGAGGAGGCGTTGGAGACATTAATTTCTTCAGGACGTTGGCCAGCGCGTTGCGCGTTAGCAGGCAGATCGTGAGGATCCATTACGCCTTTGGGTAGATACGCAAGAGTACGGAGCGGAGTCACCATTGGATCGTTAGTCACTTTGTAGGGCAACCGACCCAATGCCACACTGTCATAATTCAGCTCATGTCGATCGTAAGTCGATAACTCATACTCTTCAGTCATCGATAAGCAATTGGTGGGGCAATACTCCACACAGTTGCCACAAAAAATACAAACGCCAAAGTCGATGCTGTAAGCATCCAGTTTCTTTTTCTTACTGGCCTTATCAAACTGGTAATCGACAACCGGCAGGTTAATGGGGCAGACCCGTACACAAACTTCGCAGGCAATGCATTTATCAAACTCAAAATGAATCCGCCCCCGAAAACGCTCGGAAGGAATCAGTTTTTCGTAAGGATACTGTACCGTAATGGGGCGGCGCTGCATGTGGTCAAAAGTCACAGCCATACCTTGGCCAATATACTTGGCAGACTGAACGGTCTCTTTTCCGTAGTCTACTACTTGCTTTAAGAACTTCAACATAGGAGGTAAATCTCTTTGGAATTAATGTAACAGTCTAGCCACCGAAAAATGCTGGGAAGGTGATTTTGAAAGCAGCGGTGAGTAGTAAGTTAGCGAGGGCAATCGGCAACAGAAATTTCCAACCGAGGTTGAGAAGTTGGTCGATCCGCACTCGGGGTACCGTCCAGCGGGTTAAAACCGCCAAGAACACCAGCAAATAGGCTTTGAGCACCGTCATCGTGATCCCTAAAGAAGCATCAATGACCTGCAACCAGGAGCTATCCGGGCTAGCATTTAGCCATTTACCAATTAGTTCGATCGGAATGGGGCTAGACCAGCCGCCTAAATAGAGAATTGCGACAAAGAGCGCTGATAACACCAAGTTAACGTAGGAAGCAATATAAAACAGCGCAAACTTCATCCCGGCATATTCAGTTTGATAACCGGCTACTAACTCTTCTTCAGCTTCTGGCAAATCAAAGGGTAATCTTTCGCATTCGGCCAAGGCCGCAATCCAAAAAATCACAAAGCCAAAAGGCTGCCGCCAGATATTCCAAGAAAGAATACCCCATCCGGCTTGTTGCTCGACGATATCGATCGTACTCAAACTATTCGACATCATCACCACGGCCAAGACGGCTAAGGCTAAGGGAATTTCGTAGCTGATGGATTGAGCAGCTGCCCTTAAACCACCCAGTAGCGAATATTTATTGTTAGAAGCATAACCAGACATCAAGAGTCCGATCGGAGCGATGCTGGAAAGGGCAATCCACAAAAATACGCCAGTAGAGATATTGGTGACTACCAGGTTTTGGCCAAAAGGCACAATCAGATAGGATAAGAAGACCGGCAGCACCACCAAGATCGGTCCCACAGTGAAGAGATAAGGATCAGCCTTGGCGGGCAGAATATCTTCTTTAAAAAGGAGCTTGAGGCCATCAGCCACCGGCTGGAGGACTCCTAATGGCCCCGCGAATTCTGGTCCAATCCGCTGTTGAGCGGCGGCGGACACCTTTCGCTCTAGCCAGACGTTTACGAAAACGCCTAGGGTTGCTCCAATCAGCATTAGTAACATGGGAAAAGGCATCCACAAGACCTTAGCCAAATCGGCCGCAATGCCCAAATCACCAAGGGATTCGATAAAAGTTCCTTGTAAGTCAATACCCGAATTCATTCCAACCTCTTATCTTGACCGTAGGGGAATCATTATTATTGTAGGCAGTTTAGAGCCATGCTGTAGCCCAGTATATCTTGCTCTGAGCCAGAATACATTCAGTTGACCACAGGTTAAGCCCAACCTTTGACGGTGTAAATCCAGGTACCAATATATTCTTTGAGGGCTATCGTGAAATTATCTAATCGTTGTGAGTCGGGGATCGCACTCAGCGCAGCTGCTTCCCAAGTACGATTAGGTTCATCTAAGGCTAGTTGAGAAGCCAGATAATCGCTGGGTGCCGGGATCACATCCATCTTCAATTTACGAAAAATCCGCAGCGATCTGGGCATATGAAAAGCCGAAGTGACCAATAATACTTTTTTGATCTGGCGGTCTACCATAATTTTTTGAACATTTACGGCATTCTCGTAAGTGTTTAACGAATCGGGTTCTTCGATAATGGCAGCTGGTGGAATGCCCAGATCATTAGTGAGCACTTTGGCCATATCCGAAGATTCCGGATCACCATAATCTTTCCAGTCTATCCGACCACCACTGATGATAATCAGCGGTGCTTTCCCCTGTTTGTAAAGCTGAGCCGCATAAACTACTCGATCGCCTCTTTCACTCAGATCGACTCCGGGACGGGGGTAGGATTTAGATCTGGTCGCACCACCCAGTAATACGATCGCTTCCGCCGTGGGCACATCGCTGGAGGGGATATTTTGCCATTCCAAGGATTTGATAATTTGGTTGGTTGTCCAGGCATTGCTGGAGAGTAAGATAGTAGCTAAGGCTAGCACGACAGGGACTGCTGACCAGCGGGATTTTTGCCAAATCATGGTCAGGGTAATAAGTAGCAGAAGGCTAGCGATGCCAAGGGGGTACAAAAAGATCGGCGGGAGCAGCTTGGAGAGAAATAAAAACATTGGCTAGATCGCAAGATATTCTGTTATCAGTTAGGGCTAATTCTCCCATAATCCTTATGCATTATGGGTTTTTTAACTATCGCCCCAAAAATCTCTTGTGAGTAAATTTTTCATGTGTGGTAGCTAGAAATGCTACATTACAAAGACGAAATTCTTCCCCACCGCTTTTATGACTAATACCGTTCTGTTCTGGCATCGGCGTGACCTACGCATTGTCGATAATGTCGGTTTAGATGCGGCTGTACAAACTGAAGCCATTGTGATCGGAGTTTTTTGTCTAGATCCCGCCTACTTAGACCCGTCAAAAATTGCTTCAGCTCAAGTTGATTATCTGCTGAATTCTTTGCAGCTGCTCCAGCAGGATTACGCTGCTGTTGGTGGCCGATTATTAATCATGCGACAACATGCACTGGCGGGGATTGTGGACTTGATAACTGGTTTAGGAGCTACGGCTTTGTACTGCAATGAATCTGTTGAACCCTATTATCGGCAGTTAGACCAACAGATCGAGACAACTTTACAGGAAAAAGGGATTGGGTTTAAGCATTTCTGGGATCATCTCCTGCAAGCTCCAGAGACTGTTTATAGTGGTAGCAACCAACCCTACACAGTTTATACACCCTACTGGCGAAACTGGCAGAGCCGATCGAAAGCGACACCTATTGAGATAGCGAAATTCTCCAAACTAGAGTTGTCGGTAGCGGCACAAACGGCGATCGATCAATTAACAATTCCCATCCCTACCTTGGCCGAGTTGGGTTTCACTTGGAGCCAGCCCCAGATCTTAGCAGCTGGCACGGTCACAGCCCAACAGCGTTTGGAACTTTTTACAGCTCAAGCGATTAATAACTATGATGTTGATCGAAACTTTCCAGCGATCGACGGCACTTCTACGCTCAGTCCGGCGCTGGCTTGGGGGACGATCGGTATACGGACAGTCTGGCAAGCAACGACCAGCGCGATGGCTCAGGCTAATAGCGATAAAGCCCACCAGGGAATTACCACTTGGCAGCAGGAGATCGCTTGGCGGGAGTTTTATCATCAAGCTCTCTATCATTTTCCCCAGCTGTTAACTGGTCCCTATCGACCACTCTGGGATGATTTCCCGTGGTCAAACGATCAAGAGCTTTTTGACGCCTGGTGTCAAGGAAAAACTGGTTATCCGATCGTCGATGCCGCAATGCGCCAACTAAATCAAACTGGTTGGATGCACAATCGTTGCCGGATGATCGTGGCCAGCTTTTTAACCAAAGACTTAATGATTAACTGGCAGTGGGGCGAGCAATATTTTATGCAAACGTTAGTGGATGGTGAACCCGCCGCCAACAATGGGGGGTGGCAGTGGAGTGCCTCCAGCGGCATGGATCCCAAACCTTTACGAATTTTTAATCCATCCACCCAAGCCCAGAAATTTGATGCCCAGGGCGACTATATTCGACATTGGCTACCAGAATTGCGATCGATCGATACCAAAGATTTGGTGATTGGTAAAATTCCACCGCTGTGGCGAGCTAGCAGTGGTTATCCAGAACCGATCGTCGATCACAATATCCAACAACGCGAGTTCAAACGGCTATATCAGCTGCTGAAAACTAGCGACAAACCATCCCCACCCGACTAGCTGTGCAGTTAGACCCGTGGGCGGCACCACCCCCAAAACCGCTACGTCCGCCGCCCGATTGGTAATATCGCCCGTGACCATCACCACGCCCAAAACCGCCGCGTCCGCCACCCGATTGGTAATATCGCCCGTAGCCATCACCACGCCCGAAACCACTTCGTCCGCCACCCGATCTGTGGTACCAACTGCGACGATGACGATGACGATGACGGCGGCGGTAGCCAGCTCGACTAGCTATCATCGTAGGTGAAGCACTTACTAAGGAGCTGTTATTGTTGGTGGGACTGATAGCAGCTTGGGCGGGTAGTAGTTCGACTGTCATCACTAAACCTATGATGATACTAACTAAAATTTTAATTTTTGGCATGTAAATAAAACTTGGTAAGGAACCTTTCTTTATTTTAGGTCAACTTTCTAGCTGGTTGTGACATTTTTTACCCAGTCAGCAGCAGCAGCGAGGGTGGCATGGACAGCTGATAAAGTTGGGGCTTCGCAGTAGAGACGCAATACTGGTTCGGTACCACTAAAGCGAATTAACAACCAACTGCCGTCAGCTAAATGCAGTTTATAACCATCAGTAGTTTGCCATCTGACAACTGTCTGGTTGTTGATTGTTTGGATGGGCGCTGTGGCTAGCTTATCAATCAGAATTGTCCTGACGTTCATACTAGCTAGCTGGAGATCATCTCGATCGTAGGCCGAGAAGTAATTAGTCTGATTTTGGATTTGGCGGTATTGTTCACCTAGGTCTTGCTGAGCATCGGCAATCGATTCCAACAGGTACAAAGCTGAAAGCAGGGCATCGCGCTCGGGAATATGATGCCCGTAGCCAATCCCGCCCGATTCTTCCCCGCCAATTAAGACCGGGGTTTCTAACATGCGATCGGCAATATATTTGTAGCCAATTGGTGTTTCATACACCGATAAATTATATAAAGCAGCGATTTTTGGCACTAAATCCGAAGTACTAACGGTCTTGACTACTTCCCCCCTCAAACCTCGCTTTTGATGCAAATGTTGAATTAAAATCGGCAGTAAAATTTGGGAGCTAAGAAAATTACCGTCTCGATCGACTGCGGCAATCCGATCACTATCACCATCAAAGGCCAAACCAACAGCGATATTATCTGGTTGTTCCAGTTGTTGGTCGCGGACTTGATCACAGAGTTCGACCAAATGATGCGCCAAGGGTTCAGGAGCAGTACCGCCAAAAAGGGGATCAGCGTTGCCATGCAACTCATGAACTGCTGATCCCAGTAAACGCTCTAGGCCAGTGGCCGCGGCTCCGTACATCACATCAGCAAATACCTGAATTTTTCCTTGGTCAACCAACTGCTGAATTTTGGTGATATTTACTTGTTTACTAATAGCGGCGCAGTAACTAGGCCAAGGATCGAATTCCACTAAGCTCCCCGGATGACCAGTATTGATCAATTCATCGAGACGAGCTTCAATACGCTGGGTCAATTCCGGAGCCACCGAACCACCAAAATTACCTTTTACTTTCAGTCCCAAATAGTGGCCAGGATTATGACTGGCGGTGATTACCAAAGCCCCCAGTGCATTCTGGCTATGAGCAGCCCAGCTAAAAGCTGGAGTGGGAGCAAAAGTATTACTTAAAATCACTTCAAAGCCAGCTTGCTGAAGACCTGCCGCCATCTTCTGGGCAAACATCTCGGCCATAAACCTGCGATCGAACCCGACAATGATCCGGCGATTATTGGTTTTGGCGGCAAAAGTTTCTAGTAATACTTGGGCGGCGATCGGAGCCACCATCAATAACCTTTCAAAGGTGAATTCTTGGGCAATGACTCCCCGCCAACCATCAGTACCAAATTTGATTTTTTCCACAATTCCGGATCAGTCGCAACAGCTTTTTTAGTTTAACCTCTGCTGTCTAGCCTTTTGCTGGCAAAAGAAAAAGAGCTAAATCAGTCAGTCTGATATGGTAAAGAGGCGATAGACCAACTCAGAGAAATAAATCCATGCCCCAGCTCGAAGATAATAAAACAAGATGGGATGGTGAATATCACTGGCGCGATCAAGGTGACGAATGGTCAGCTCTATGGGGCGATCCCTCCATGCAATGGCACGGTACCATCTTGCCCAGAATCAAAGCACACGTTCCAGCTAATAAAATAGTAGAAATTGCCTGTGGCTATGGCCGCTGGACACAATACCTCAAAGATCTCTGTCAAAATCTGATTGCGATCGATCTTTCGGAGGAATGTATTGAAGCAAGTAAGCAGCGCTTTGCCGATTGCTCAAATATCGAGTACCACGTCAATGATGGCCGATCGCTGGATATGATTCCAGATTCTTCGGTAGATTTTGTGTTCAGTTTTGATTCGCTGGTTCATGCTGATGAATCCGTGATTAACGCTTACCTGTGCCAATTCAAAAGAATACTGACTAAAGATGGCGTGGCTTTCATTCACCATTCCAATTTTGGGGAATACTATCCGGCCTATGCCAAAATTCGTGCTGTCCCTAATCTTGAAGAAATCCTGATTCAATCGGACATTCTCGAAGAGTCTACCCACTGGCGCGATGCTAGTGTCGATGCCCAAAAGGTCGAAACGCTGGCTACTAAAAATGGTTTGAGCTGCATCAGCCAAGAAATAGTCCTTTGGTCAACAAAGAAAATGTTTCTTGACTGCATGTCTACGATTGTCAAAAACGATTCATCACTGGCTAGGACTAACCGTGTCTTGAGAAATGCCAATTTTATGGCAGAAGCCCACAATCTTTTACAGCTTTCCCAGCTATATGATTCTGGCCAGGACTTAAAGGAGGCTAATCGATTATGATCAAAAAGAATTTTTTCTGCCCAGGGTAGTTCGGTGCAACTAAAAAACGTAATTATTGCCCATAAAGCACACGACCAGTTTAGTCGGAGCTTCGCTGAGAAATCGGCCAAAGAACTAGAAACATTGGGCTGTAAGGTGATGATGGGACCGAGTGGCGCTAAGGATAATCCTTTTCCGGTCTTTTTAGCCTCTACCCATGAGCCGATCGATCTCGCTATTATCTTCGGTGGCGATGGTACCGCCCTAGCTGCGGCTCGGCAAGTTTCCCCCGATGGCATTCCCATATTGGCAATTAATGCTGGTGGACACTTAGGGTTTTTGACCGAATCATTAGACTTCATGGATGACTCCATGAGTATCTGGGAGCGGCTGACCAGCGATCGGTATGCGATCGAACGGCGGATGATGCTCCAGGCTACTGTATACGAAGGTGATTCTAGTAACCGCGAACCAGTTAGCGACACCTTTTTGGCCTTAAACGAAATGTGCATCAAACCGGCCGCCGCCGATCGGATGCTGACCTCGATTCTGGAAATGGAAATTGACGGTGAAGTTGTCGATCAATATCAAGGCGATGGCCTGGTGATTGCCACGCCCACCGGTTCCACCTGCTATAACCTTTCGGCCAACGGTCCGATCGTCCATTCCGGCATGGAGGCAATTAGCGTCACCCCGATCTGTCCGCTCAGTTTATCGAGCCGTCCGATCGTCATTCCGCCTGGTGCGATGGTGGGAGTTTGGGCCCTGGGCGACTATGAGTTGAACACCAAGCTGTGGATGGATGGTGTGATGGCCACGGCCATTTGGCCGGGGCATCGGGTGGAGGTGCGCAAGGCCGATTGCCAAGCCCAATTCATTATCCTGCGCGAGGACTATTCTTACTATCGTACTCTGCGCGATAAGCTGTTGTGGGCAGGGGCGCGGATTCGTTACAACAATCACCATCGTAACTAGGATGAATTCATGCTTCCTTGGCACTGGCGATCGCTGCCTCTCGATAATCGGAGTGGTTCACAAGTCTTTAGCGCTCTATTTTTGGCGGAATCAATTGCAACTTTATTAGAGAGTCCAGCTCAGTCTAAGCTAGCCATGTCTCGCTATTCGATCTGTGCTGGAGCGCCGAGAGTTATTAATGGAAAACAGCAGCTCTGGACACCACCTCTGGGCGAAATCATGCCTTTTTTGCGGCGGCTATTAGAGCATAGACAGCCGCTAGCCCCCGATTTGAATTTACCGTTTACCGGTGGTTGGTTGGGCTGGCTGGGTTACGAAACAGCTTGGGAACTGGAAGATTTGCCCTCACAAGGCCCAGATTCTTTACCTTTCCCGGTGGCCTATTGGTATGAACCAGCCAATTTTGCTGTTTTAGATCACCAACAACAGCAACTACATCTGGCAGCTACCGATCCAGATGATCTATTAGCGATGGCTAATACAATCACCACTGCGCATCAGCCTACAACTATAGATCTGCCAGCTGATTTATCTAAATTACCGCTAAATATTAGCTTCTTAACTACCGCTGAAGATTATCAAAAGTCTGTACTCCAGGCCAAAAAATACATTCAAGCCGGAGATATTTATCAGGCGAATCTTTCGGTGCGCTTTACTGCTCAGATCGAGCAGAGTAGCTGGTCGATCTACAAAAAATTGCATCAGATTAATCCTTCCCCCTTTGCTAGTTACTGGCAAACACCCTGGGGCGCGGTCATTAGTTGTTCACCGGAACGACTGGTACGGCTAGATCGCCAACTGGCTCAGGTGCGTCCGATCGCTGGCACCAGACCACGGGGTGCTAATCGGCTCCAGGATCACAAATTAGCTGAAATCTTACGAGCCAATCCTAAAGAAATCGCTGAGCACATTATGCTAGTGGATTTAGAACGGAATGATTTGGGCAAAGTTTGTCAGTGGGGCACCGTTGAGGTGGATGAGTTACTGTCGATCGAACGTTATTCTCACGTCATGCATTTAGTTAGCAATGTCCGAGGAAAATTGGCTGTTGGGCAAGATGCGATCAATCTGATTCAAGCGACTTTTCCCGGCGGCACCATTACTGGCTGCCCAAAGGTGCGCTGTATGGAAATCATTGCCGAACTAGAACCCAGCCCCCGTAACCTGTTCTATGGTTCCTGTGGTTATCTGGATCAACGTGGCCAGCTAGATTTAAACATTTTGATTAGAACTTTGCTCTATCATCAAGGACAAATTTGGGGGCAGGTAGGAGCCGGAATTGTGGCTGATAGCGACCCGGTACAAGAATGGATCGAATCTTTACAAAAAGCTAAAGCACAAATTCAGGCTATTGGGTAGTGTTAAAGATGACAGAACGTCAGATAATTAGGCATTGATTATTGATGTCGGCCTCCAAAGGCATCAAAAATTTCCACCATTCTGTACTCTACAATGACCGCTGAAAGTTATCTAAATCACCCCACTTTTGGTTTACTCTATCGCATTTGCGATCTGGGAGACGACCAAGAATTGTTTACCACCCTCTACGCCCAGCGGATGTTTTTCCTGGTAAAAAACAGTGATGATGGCATTGCTTTTCAACCAATGACCCGCGCCGAATCGAGAATGATGGTGGATAACAGGTTACGGATATTGCGCCGGGACGGCAATCTAGTAGAGTATGGCAAGCTTCAGGCGATCCATAAACAAACATTTAGCTGATGGCTCCAGAAAAAAAGACAATCCGCCAACAGTTGCTAACTGAACGCCAGAACTTAAGTAGCTCTTTACACCGCCAGCTCAGCCACAGAATTTGCCAACACTTAGAAGATTTTTTAGAACACAATCTCTCTAGTCATCAAACAGTGTTGGCCTACTGGCCTTATCGCCAAGAGCCAGATTTGTCACCGCTACTGCGACTTAGTAAATATCGGTGGGGCTTGCCGCGTTGCTTACCCGATCATGCCACTGATGCTGGTATCGATCGACAGTTGGCTTGGCATTCTTGGCAGAGCGGAGAGCAGTTGATAACCAATCGTTATGGTTTGATGGAGCCAGCCGCCACCTTACCCGTCGTTGATTTTGCCCAGGTTGGAGCGATTTTGATACCAGCAGTAGCGATCAATCAGCAGGGTTATCGGCTGGGTTATGGGGGCGGATATTTCGATCGGCTGTTGAATCAACCAAATTGGCAGCAGGTCATGACGATCGGGGTAGTCTTTGATTTTGCCTATGTACCCACACTGCCGGTAGATAAGTGGGATCAGCCGTTGGCTGCTATTTGTACGGAGTCCGGGCTAGTTAGTTTTTAGGTCAATATTTTAAGAAACGATACTAGTCGCCTGAATATCCTAGCGATGACTGGCTTTCCGCGATATCATCAAAAGATTGTTAAGCCTGTTCGATATTTTTAAAAGTTTCTGGCTTTAAGCCTTAATAATTTTCAGGAGATAAAATTTGGTTACTACAAATATGCTAAACACCGCTAAGTCAGAGGAAATTTTCGCCTCTGCCCAAAAACTCATGCCCGGTGGAGTTAGCTCCCCAGTCCGCGCCTTCAAATCGGTGGGGGGGCAGCCGATCGTATTCGATCGAGTCAAAGATGCCTATGTTTGGGATGTAGATGGTAACCAATACATCGATTACGTAGGCAGTTGGGGACCAGCAATATGTGGTCACGCTCACCCCGAAGTAATGGCCGCCCTCCATTCTGCCCTCGAAAAAGGCACCAGCTTTGGCGCTCCTTGCTACCTAGAAAACGTATTGGCTGAAATGGTCATTGATGCGGTGCCCAGCGTAGAAATGGTCCGATTCGTAAACTCTGGGACAGAAGCCTGTATGGCTGTCCTGCGTCTAATGCGTGCTTTTACTGGCCGCAACAAAATCATTAAATTTGAAGGCTGCTACCATGGACACGCCGATATGTTCTTGGTCAAAGCTGGTTCGGGCGTAGCCACCCTTGGTTTACCCGATTCTCCTGGAGTGCCTAAATCAACTACTGCGGATACCCTCACCGCTCCCTACAACGACCTAGAGGCGGTAAAGGCTCTTTTTGCCGCTAATCCCGATGCCATTTCTGGGGTAATTCTAGAACCTGTAGTGGGCAATGCTGGTTTCATCACACCAGATGCCGGATTCTTAGAAGGATTACGTCTTCTCACCCAAGAAAACAACGCTCTGTTGGTCTTTGACGAGGTAATGACTGGTTTCCGGATTGCCTATGGTGGTGCTCAGGAAAAATTTGGGGTTACGCCAGATCTAACAACGTTAGGAAAAGTGATTGGTGGTGGTTTACCAGTAGGTGCTTATGGTGGCCGCAAAGAAATTATGTCAATGGTGGCTCCGGCTGGTCCTGTGTATCAAGCTGGTACCTTGTCTGGTAATCCCTTGGCGATGACAGCAGGGATTAAAACTTTAGAGTTACTGCAAAAACCCGGTGCTTATGCCTATCTAGATCAAATCACTAAGAAACTGAGTGATGGCTTGTTGCAAGTAGCTCAAGAAGCTGGTCATGAGGTTTATGGTGGTCAAATTAGTGGCATGTTTGGTCTGTTTTTCTGTGCTGGCCCAGTGCATAACTATGAAGATGCTAAAAAATCCGATTTAGCCAAGTTTGGGCGTTTTCATCGGGGTATGCTAGAGCAGGGTATTTACCTGGCTCCTTCTCAGTTTGAAGCTGGTTTTACTTCTCTGGCACACAGTGAAGCCGATATTGATAAAACTCTGGCTGCTGCTCGGATTGTGATGACTAGTTTGTAATCGATTAATTGCCCCTCTACTAATTTTGGGGAAGGGCAATTAATTAATCGGGTTTTGGAGTTCGATGTGCCTTGCTTAGCATTTCGGCAGATGGATCAACTCCAGTAAATTGCCACTGCGAACCGCAACCAAACACACTGAGTTCAGACCCACCTCCTGCTCCGACGATGAGTAAACTTGCTTGCTCTGGCAACTTCTGCTGTAACAGTGCGAGCATGATACTGAAAATCGTCTGATATCCAGGCACAAGGTACCTTATCAGTCCAACGGCTAGACATCGCTCACGTACACAACCAACTGCCCTAATCTGCTTCGTGTTTCCTGTTGAATAAAAGTGAGAAATCCGTTAAGTTATGTAAATGGGCGCAATAAGCATAGCTTAATAGTCATTGGCATTAAAGGACTTTTACACTCACTTGACCTCAAAAGTCATTGATACCGACACCTTGGCCTCACTTTTCTGACTGACAAGTTGAAAATGGCGTTTGACAGTGCCGACAAAAACAGTTTTGCTGACTTGCAGAATTTTATTTAGTTTCTTCATAGAACTAGATGAACAAATCGTCCCTAGCTAAAATATCTACCAAACAAAGAAATTTATGAGTGGCATTCAAGCAACTTTTACGTCTACAGATCACGCTTTTCATGTTGAAGGATATGAAAAAATTGACTTCAGCTTACTCTACGTAAACGGGGCTTTCCAAATAGGAAACCCGGAAATTGCTGACAGCTATCGCCAATTCAATCGTTGCTTAATGGTTGTAGACTCAACAGTACATAAGCTCTATGGCACCCAGATACAGGATTACTTTGAGCATTACAACATTGATTTAACAGTCTTTCCCGTAACTATTAAAGAGACTGATAAAACCCTCCAAACTGTTGAGAGCATCATCGATGCCTTTGTCGATTTTGGATTGGTTCGTAAAGAACCAGTATTGGTAGTTGGTGGTGGCTTAACTACTGATGTTGCTGGTTTTGCTTGTTCTTCTTATCGCCGCCGCACTAACTACATCAGAGTACCAACGACCCTCATTGGATTAATTGATGCTAGCGTAGCAATTAAGGTAGCAGTCAACCATGGCAAGTTAAAAAACCGTCTGGGTGCCTATCACGCTTCTCAGAAAGTAATTCTGGACTTTTCTTTTCTGAAGACTTTGCCGATCGATCAAATCCGCAATGGGATGGCTGAGCTGATTAAAATCGCGGTGGTAGGGAACAAAGAGATATTTGAATTGTTAGAAAATCATGGTGAAGCGTTGTTGCAGAGCCATTTCGGTTACTTAGATGGGGATGCAGAGTTGCGCGCAGTGGCACACCAGCTGACTTACAACGCAATTCAATCAATGCTGACTTTGGAAGTCCCTAACCTGCACGAACTAGATTTGGATCGGGTAATTGCCTACGGCCACACTTGGAGTCCTACCCTTGAACTAACTCCAGAAGTTCCAATGTTTCACGGTCACAGCGTCAGTATCGACATGGCTTTTTCTGCCACCGTTGCTCAGCAGCGCGGCTATATTACAGTGATCGATCGCGATCGCATTCTTGGGTTAATGAGCCGTTTAGGGCTGGCAATCAATAGCCGTTATCTCACACCAGAATTGTTGTGGAAAGCAACAACATCGATCAGTCGGACTCGTGATGGTCTACAACGGGCAGCGGCTCCTTGTCCAATCGGGGACTGCTTTTTTATGAATGACCTCACTCGCACTGAGTTGGATCAAGCCCTAATAGTTCATCGCGATATTTGTCAGACCTATCCCCGTCAGGGCGATGGCCAAGATATGTATACTGCCGGGAAAGATGGCAGCCCCGTCGCTGTAGGAGTATAGGCATGAGACCAGTAACCCCAATGGGGATTCTAGCGGCTCAGCTAGAAAGTCTTGTGCAGCAAATGGGATCGATCAAAAACATCGATCCCGCTTTTAAGGCTGAATTACAACAAGTTTACGAGCTGGCCAATGGTCTTGATCCTTATCTCGATACCTGTACCACTCCAGAATCTCCGGCCTTGGCGGCCTTGGTCAAGCGCACCCAGTCCGAGGATTGGAGCAAACGATTTTCGGATGGTGAGACGGTGCGCCAGTTAGAACAAGAAATGCTTTCTGGCCATGTGGAAGGCCAAGCTCTCAAATTCCTAATTCACCTCACCAAAGCGCGCCGAGTACTGGAAATTGGGATGTTTACTGGCTACTCGGCTTTGGCAATGGCCGAGGCATTGCCAGCAGATGGGGAAGTGGTAGCTTGTGAGGTCGATACTTACGTGGCCGACTTCGCCCAGCAGTGTTTTAAAGAATCTGCTGCTGGCAGCAAGATTTCGGTACGAGTTGCTCCGGCCTTGGAAACCATGCAGCAACTAGCGGCGGCCGGGGAAGTATTCGACCTGGTTTTTATCGATGCCGATAAAGCTGGGTACCTAGATTACTTGAATCTGCTGCTCACCACTGGATTATTGGCTCCCAGTGGTTTGATCTGTGCCGATAATACGCTGATGCAAGGTCAGCCTTATTTGCCTAATACTTCTACACCCAATGGAACAGCAATCGCTAAATTCAACCAAGCAGTGGCTGACGATGCGCGGGTCGAACAGGTGCTCTTGCCTTTGCGGGATGGACTGACTTTAATTCGGCGGGTTGATAAGTAAACATGATCAAAACAGTCCCAGTTGCAGTGATGGCAGAGGAGCCAGTAGCTCAAAGCGCAGGGTTTGGAACTACGGTTAAGACAATCGCTACCCTTGTGTTATTGTCACTAGCACTGCCTTTTAACCTCACCTTAATAACGATTGCCTTACTCCGATTGGCTATCACTAGACCGTTCCAGTCTCGAACTGTTGCTGCTCGTCCCCAAACAATCTTGATCAGTGGCGGCAAGATGACTAAGGCACTCCAGCTAGCTCGATCGTTCCATCGGGATGGCCATCGGGTAATTTTGATCGAAACCCACAAATATTGGTTAACTGGCCATCGTTACTCTAGGGCTGTCGATCGATTTTACACCGTGCCCAATCCCCAGAACAAAGAATATCCCCAAGCTTTGCTGTCAATTGTCCAGCAAGAGCAAGTCGATATCTACGTGCCGGTCTGTAGTCCAGTGGCTAGCTACTATGATGCTGCCGTGCAAGAAATACTCGCTGCTCACTGTCCAGTGATGCACGTCGATCTAGAAATGCTGCAGCGTTTGGATGATAAGTATACCTTTGCTACTACGGCGCAATTGCTGGGGCTACGTGTCCCAAAGTCTTACAAAATTACTCATCCCCAGCAAGTAATCGACTTTGATTTTAGTAATGCCCAGCGCTCGTATATTATCAAAAGTATTCCCTACGACTCGGTACGACGATTAGATCTCACAAAGCTGCCCTGCGCTACTCCCGCAGAAACTGCCGCCTTTGTCAAATCTTTACCCATCTCCAAAAGCAAACCCTGGATTATGCAAGAGTATATTCCTGGGCAGGAATATTGTACCCATAGCACCGTTCGTAATGGTCATTTACAGCTACACTGCTGCTGTGAATCTTCGGCATTCCAGGTTAACTATGAACATGTTGACAGGTCAGATATTGAAAACTGGATTCGGACTTTTGTTAGTGCTCTAAATCTAACCGGGCAGGTTTCTTTAGACTTTATCCAAGCAGCTGACGATGGACAAATCTATGCGATCGAGTGTAATCCACGTACTCACTCAGCGATCACAATGTTTTACGACCATCCTGATGTCGCTAAAGCTTACTTAGAGCAACAACCCTTAGCGCCGACAGCGCAACCACTCCCTACTAGTCGCCCGACTTACTGGATTTACCACGAAATTTGGCGATTGCTAACACACTTATGGTCGCCATCTCAAACTTGGCAACGGCTCCAGACTATTACTCAGGGCAAGGATGCCATTTTTGACTGGAACGATCCACTGCCATTTTTGCTGGTGCATCATTGGCAAATTCCATTGCTGTTGTTAGGAAATTTGTTTCACCCCAAAGAGTGGATTCGGATTGATTTCAATATTGGCAAGTTGGTAGAAGTCGGAGGAGATTAAACACATGAAGATATTACGAGTTTTACATTTAGTCGGTTCAGCAGTAAGTGATTTTTACTGTGATCTGTCGCGTCTCTATGCCCAAGATTGTCTAGAGAATACGGCTGATCCAGCTTTGTATGAATTCCACATCGCTTACATCTCACCGGATCAACAATGGCGTTTTCCGTCCGACTTAAGCGTTGAATCGATCGCCTCCGCCCCATCTATGTCGCTGGCAGCAGCATTGCCAGTGCTAGAAAAGCTCCAGATTGATGTCATGGTGCCTCAAATGTTTTGTGTCCCTGGCATGACCCAATATCGTGCTTTATTCGATCTGCTAAAAATTCC
Organism: Synechococcales cyanobacterium; assembly: GCA_043755575.1. Lineage (GTDB taxonomy): Bacteria > Cyanobacteriota > Cyanobacteriia > Cyanobacteriales > Chamaesiphonaceae > JAAFHZ01. The sequence continues at coordinate 18,781 of JAYUSR010000214.1, read as the reverse complement.
TTACTTAGGTAACACTGCCAGTTTAATGGCCTTGGTCTCGGACAAAGCTAAAACCAAAGCAGTTGTATCTGCTGCCGGGGTCATCGTGCCAGCTGGTGAAGTACTACGAGCTGGAGAGCGCCCTTCGATCGAATTTCCCCTGGTCATTAAGCCAATGAATGGCGATAATTCGATCGGGGTGGCTTTAGTGAAAGATGCTCAAGAATACGATCAAGCATTCCAAACAGCTTTAAGTCATGATGATGAAGTGCTGGTCGAAACATTTATTGATCTGGGCAGAGAAGTCCGCTGTGGGGTGATTGTTCAAGCTGGTCAGCTGCTTTGTTTGCCACTAGAAGAATACGCTTTAGATCCTAATGTCCGGCCAATTCGTAGCTATGTAGATAAGCTCAAACAAAATAATGATGGTAACTTAGACTTTGCTGCTAAAGATATCACCAAGTCGTGGATAGTCGATATCAAAGATCCAATTACAGAAAAAGTTTGGGAAATGGCTAAGAAATCTCATCTGGCTCTAGGTTGTCGCCATTACAGTTTATTCGATTTTCGGATTGATTCTGACGGACAGCCTTGGTTTTTAGAGGCAGGGCTATATTGTTCTTTTGCTGAAACTAGTGTTCTATCAGCGATGACTAAAGCATCAGGCATTCCTCTAAGTGCATTTTTTGGGAACATGTTGGCAAGTGCTTTGGTATGACCATAGCATCGCCAAGAATTCAGCCCAGAGGTGGGGGCTACGGGGCTGGTGGTTAACTCTGATGGGTAAGGAGCAAGTTCAAAGGGGCTTATTTCCAACCACTATTTTCTAGGCACTAGCTCTGTCGATCGATAGAGATCAAAGCCTTTGCTGCCTTGCTGTTGTGAGGAAGTGCGATAATGTAGGCAGCAGCGGAACTAGAATCGAGCAGGTGTCAGCATGACTTCTTTGGATCTCATCGCACAAGTCAAACAACGTATTGAGAATCTTACCGATCCGGCATTGGCGCAGTCCAATTTATCTCTGACTACTTGCGATCGAGAACCAATTCATATCTCTAATGCGATTCAATCCCATGGGGTGCTGCTGACATTTACGGAAGCTGATTTGATGATTTTGCAGATCAGTCAAAATTCCACAGACTTTTTGGGCATAGAACCCGGCGCTTTGCTAGGACAGCCGCTTTCAATCTTGATGCAGTCAGAGCAGATGGCCGCGATCCGGGACTGTTTAAATGCCGAGTTTGAAAACGTCAATCCGCTGCGGCTGGTGCTTTCGGTGAATGGTCAGCCCCAGGCATTTGAAGGGATTGTGCATCGGACTGATGGGGTGATTATTTTAGAGCTAGAACGATCGATCGAACAGCAAGCAGTGAGCTTCTTTGACTTTTATAAATTTGTCAAAGCCCCCCTCAATCATCTGCAAAATACCCAGAACCTGGCGGAAGTTGCCCAGCAAGCCGTCACCGTCATCCGCAAAATTACCGGGTTCGATCGAGTGATGCTCTATCGCTTTCACGAAGATGGTTCCGGCCATCTCATTGCCGAAAATAAAAGTGCCGATTCCGAGTCATTTTTGGGTTTGCACTACCCGGCTAATGATATCCCCCAGCAAGCCAAAGAACTCTATCGCCTCAGTTTGCTGCGCATTATCCCAGATGCCTGGTCGGAGCAAGTTTACTTAGAACCGGCGCTAAATCCGGTTACGTCCGCACCGCTCGATCTGAGCCTGTCTGTACTGCGTAGCGTCTCGCCCCTACATACCGAATATTTAGAAAACATGGGGGTGCGAGCATCCATGTCTATTTCGTTGTTGCGTGACCACCAATTGTGGGGGCTGCTGGCCTGTCATCATCGTTTTCCCAAAAGACTCTCTTACGAGACCCGCACAATCTGTGAGTTTTTGGGGCAGGTGATTTCATTTGAGGTGACATCCAAAGCCAGTACTGAAGATTTGGACTCCAAACTAGAGCTTCAGGCCGTCCAGGCCAGGTTTGTGAATACCATTGCCAACTGTCAGACCCTTGGGGATGGATTCCATCAAAACCCGCGCGATTTGATGGATTTACTGGGGGCTGCTAGCGTCGTTTTTTGTGAAGGCGATCAGATTTCCGCTTTTGGTGCGGCTCCACCAGAAACCACAATTGCCGGTTTAATGAAATGGGTAAACCAACATATTGGTGAAAATGCCACCTACAGCACTAATACCTTAGTGACAGACTATCCACAGTTCGCTCCTTACAAAGATGTGGCAAGCGGATTGCTAGCACTACGAATTTCCCGGGCACAGCAGACTTATCTGCTCTGGTTCCGGCCAGAAATTATTCAGACCATTAATTGGGCAGGCGAACCGCAGAAGGTGGTGGGGGCTGAAGGAACGGATTTTGATCGCCAAATCAAACCCCGCAAATCCTTCGAGCTGTGGAAAGAGACAGTCCGTCTGACGGCGCTGCCATGGAAAACCTACGAAATTGATGCCGCTCTAGAACTGCGCAGCCGAATCATTGGGATTGTGTTGCAAAAAGCCGATGAACTAGCCTTACTGAATAAGGAACTGGAGCGCAGCAACATTGAGCTAGATTCTTTTGCTTATATCGCCTCTCACGATCTGAAAGAACCACTACGCGGCATCCATAACTATTCTACTTTTTTAATTGAAGATTATGGCCAGCAATTAGGAGCGGATGGCACCCGCAAGCTGGATACTTTGATGCGGCTGACGCGGCGCATGGAAGATTTAATTGATTCTTTGCTGCACTATTCCCGGTTTGGTCGCGCCGAACTGCTGTTTGAGGCCGTCGATCTGAGTGAGGTGGTGCAGAGTGTGCTGGATGTGATCGAAATTAGTCGCCCCGCTGCCGCTGATTTTCGGATCCCCCGGCCATTACCCATTTTTCAATGCGATCGAACGCAGGTGATTGAGCTATTTAGCAACCTGATTAGTAATGCGATCGAATACAGTGACCGATCGGCTAAATGGGTGGAAATTGGATACATCTTGCCCGCAGAAATTGACCAGCAGCTGCCAGCATCGCTCCAGGTCGATCCGGCTCAGACCATTTTTTTTGTTAGAGATAACGGAATTGGAATTCGCGCTAAACATTTAGAGACGATCTTTAAAATTTTCAAGCGACTACACCCCGCTAATAAATATGGCGGGGGAGCCGGTGCTGGTCTAACAATCGCTAAAAAAATCGTAGAACGTCATGGGGGCAAGATCGCTGTAGCCTCGACTTTCGGCACCGGCAGTACTTTCTACTTCACTCTAGGGCAGCGGCCATGACAAAAAGGCCACAGCAGCTACCCAGTTTACTGATCGTGGAAGATAGTGACGAAGACTTTGAAGCATTGAGCCGCATTATTGATTTCCCTCGGGAGCAGATTTTGATACGCAGTGGCATCGAGGTTGGCCGCCAATATAGTTCTTTGCCGCTAGCTATCCACCGCTGTATTGATGGCGATGATGCTATAGATTTTCTCAATCGAGCTGGGAAGTATCGCGATGTTAATAATATGCCGCGCCCCCATCTCATTATCTTAGATCTCAATCTACCGGGGACAGATGGCCGCGAGGTACTAACAACTATCAAACAGAGTGAAGCCCTCAAAACAATTCCAGTAGTGATCCTTAGTACTTCTTCCAACCCCCAGGATATCGCAGCTTGTTATCAGGCGGGCGCTAATAGCTACATGCTAAAATCAATGAATATTAATGAGCTGAAGGAATCAATGCAGATGCTGCTAGATTACTGGTTCAAAGCCATGATTTTGCCGGTCTCTGATGTGAGCGGCACGTTTTCAGGAGCAAATCGCCACCTGTTAAAACGGCGAAGCTAGCCGATCAGCCTAGTTGTTTTGCACTATTACTAGTCGAGAATCAAAAAACATCATTACAAATAACCCATGTGTATGAGATGTATGGTGATAATGATAGAGCAGACTGCACTTACTCTTCCCCAAATATGACTTTCACTAGCCGACCGAGACGCTGTGACAATATGCTGCTGTCCGACCGCTTAATTTTGATCGTGGACGATTCAGAGGTCGATCGGTTTACTTATCGTCGCTATCTAGAATCTGCTAGTAACTTGGGCTGTCATATTTTAGAGTGTGAGTCGGCAGCAGATGCGCTTCAGGTTTGCGCTCAAGAACACCCTGATATCATTTTGCTAGACTACTTGCTGCCTGATGCCGATGGGCTGGACTTTCTCCGGGATCTGGCGAAACAGTCCGGGACTTTACCGCTGGTGATTATGCTGACTGGCCAAGGTAATGAAACAGTGGCAGTAGAAGTCATGAAGTATGGCGTAAAAGATTATCTAGTCAAAAGGCATCTTACTGCTCAAAAGTTAGTAGCCACCGTCAGTAATGTTCTAACTGAACAAAATTTGCAAACTCAGATCGAGCAACAGCGTCAACAACGAGAGTTGTTTGCAACCATTGCGCTTAAGATTAGCCATGCCGTTGAGCTACCCAGCATTCTGCAAGCGGCGGTGGATGGTGCTCAGGAAATTTTAAACTGCGATCGGACTCTTATTTACCGCACCGGCCATGATTTGAGTGGCACCATTATTGCTGAATCTGTCTGGCCTGATTGTCTACCAGCCCTGGGTAGTTGGATTGAGAATAATCACTCACCGGAGGAGCAAGCAACTCAGGTCGCCAGTTATTTACAGGGTCATAATCTGGTGATTTCCGATGTGGAACTTGCTAATCCGCTCGACTGGCAAGTGCAAATGCATCGGCAGTTTCAGGTGAAGGCCGTATTAGTCGTCCCGATTCTCTGCCGAGACATTCTCCCCTTTAGCCAGCCGAGGTTGTGGGGCTTACTAATTGCTCATCACTGCAAAAAGATACACGAGTGGAACACGGGTGAGCTGAATTTACTCGATGAACTGTCGTTGCAAATTGCGATTGCGATTCAGCAGGCCGAGTTATTATCAGACCTGCAAGCCACCCTCGAAAATCAGAAAGTGATCGAATATCAACTGCGCGATCAGTTGGAAGAAATTGAGCAAAGTAATTTACTGCTATCACAAGCCACCGGTTTATTAGAAGAGCGCAACCAAGCATTAGATGATTTTTCACATATTGCCTCCCACGATCTCAAAGCCCCGCTGCGGGGGATTTCCAATCTGGCCGATTGGTTAGTACAAGATTTAGAAGGGCAACTGCCAGCCGAAAATCAACACCAGCTAGCACTAATCCAATCGCGGGTGGTGCAAATGAATGCACTGATTAATGGTTTACTTCAGTATGCGTTAGTGGGCAGAGAGCATACCGGCTTTGTACCCGTAAATATCAGTCAGCTATTAGCCGAGGTAATTGATCTACTAGCGCCACCGGCCGAGTTTCAGATTAAATTCCCAGCTGATCTGCCGACAATCAAAACTCCAGTTATGCTGCTGAAGCAAGTTCTGGCCAACCTGATTGGCAATGCCATAAAGTACCACCAGCACCCTCATGGTCAAATAGAGATTGAGGTAACTGATCGATCATCTTTTTGGCAATTTACCGTAAGTGACAATGGACCAGGGATTGCACCAGAAAATCATCAAAAGATCTTTGGCATTTTTCAAACCCTGGTGAGGCGTGATGATCCCAAAGGAACCGGCATTGGTCTATCGATCGTCAAAAAAATTGTAGAAAGCCGGGGTGGGACAGTCTGGGTTACATCAAAGGTCGGCCAAGGTAGTGCGTTTTCATTTACCTGGCCAATAGCTTGATGACTACAGTTTCGGTTCCCAAACGAGTTTCATGATCTTTAGCCAGCATCAGAAGAATCCTTACTATTTGGACGAGTTTTGCTGGTGACTAGCCGTTCTTCATATAGCCTAAGACTAGGGTGATTTAGCTCATTTAAATTATATAAAGCAGGTTCTTTTTCGTAGCTATAAGTTTCGCGGTCATAGCCAGCATAACCGACATTGAGGTCGAGCGTTGGTGCCATGTTTTTGGTGGCTGGTGCACTATCCGCTCCGCCATAGCCAACGCCATATGCCGCTGGGATTGCCCGTGTACTGCGCAGCCCAGAACGATAGATACCTCTGACCTGTTCTTCGTGATCGTAGTCTACTGTAGTATCATCAGCCAGTGCGGGTAGCGCTTCAACTTGTGATTTGGTGAGGTGGTCGGCATGGACGCTTTTGTCATAATCATTAATCCGCGCTTGTCCGATCGGCAACAGTACTTTCTTGCCCAAAACCCAAACGCCAGTACTAATTACCAAGTAGCGAAACTGTCCTTCATCATCGACTAAAATGTCATCGACAGATCCAATTTTCTCATCCCCGGCGTACAAGTCCATGCCTTTGAAATCTTGATCATCAAAGCGATCACGGTAGTCGGGGTCAAAGTCTTTGATTCTGTAAAGAGCCATCTTTCTTGGTCCTGCTGCTAGAGCTTTTGGAACTTGATTTATCCTTACAACGATACAATTTCCACGACCCTCAGTCATCCCTCGATATGTAGATCTAAATAGCACTATTAAATAGCTAAATCAGTCAACAGATAGATTTTCAGAGCCGATGTTGCTTGCGGGTAGTCGCCCAGTCAAATTTGCCACCACGCGGAGCAGCTGAGCTGATTCAATGGGTTTGGCTAGGTGGATTTGGAACCCAGCATTAATCGCGAGTTGTCTTTCTCTCTGGCCAACATACGCCGTAATTGCTGCCGCTGGGATCTGGCCGCCAGCCGCAGATGCCAATGCTCTTACTTGATGAATCAAGGTGAAGCCATCTTCATCGGGCATGCCAATATCAGCTAAGAGGGCATCGTATTGGCCGGGAGCTGCTAGTAGAGTCGTCATCGCTTGCTCTGCGGAAGTAACGGTAGTGACGGTTGCGCCCACATTTTCCAAAATGTATTTGATCAGGTCGAGGATATCGACCTCATCATCAACCGCCAGGATATGTAAGCCTTCCAGAGAAGCAACTTCCAGATTCACCATCGGGAGGGGCTTTACCACGACGGGTTCTAGATCAATCGGTCGGGTAACTGCTAAAGGAAACTGCAAGATCATGGTGGTGCCCTGTCCTGCACCGGGGCTTTCGGCGCGCACCGTGCCACCATGCAGTTCGACAATGTGCCGGACGATCGATAAACCTAAGCCCAAGCCCTGACTGGTTTTAGTGGTGCTGGAATCTCCTTGCCGAAAGCGATCGAACACGTAGGGTAACAGCTCTGCCCCAATGCCTTGTCCATCATCACTAACTCGAATCTCGGCATTAGCCTGCACCGCTGCTAAGGTGATTTCCACCCGCCCACCGGTGGGCGTGAATTTAATGGCGTTAGAAAGCAAATTCCACAGCACTTGCTGTAATCGATCGACATCCCCCAGCATCACGGTCGAGGTCAGCTGGGAAACGATTTGAACCGATTTGGCCGCAGCGGAGAGTTGGACAGAATCGACCGCTGCTTCTATGACTGAGACTAGATCGAGGTGTAGTGGTTGGAACTGTAATTTGCCGCTGGCAATCCGGGAGAGATCCAGCATGTCTTCAATCAGTTGCGATTGCGCCTTGGCACTGCGATAGATGATCGCTAAACCGCGATCGATCAGCGCTTTGTCTAGTTGATGAGTCTGAAGTAACTGCGCCCAACCGATGATCGCCGTTAGGGGGTTGCGTAGTTCATGGGACAAGTTAGACAGAAAATCGTCTTTCATCCGATTAGCAGCTTCGGCTTGCTGACGAGCTGAACGCTCCTGGGTGAGTAGCTGCGTCCGCTGAATTTCAAACTGGCGGCGCTCGGTAATGTCTTCGATCGACAGCAATATTCGGGGTGTCTCGCCGTCGTCAATAATCTTCCAAGCATTCAGCAGCATGTTTTTGGAACCAATCCGCTCAAACTGATGCTTAACTTCAAAGTTTTGCAGAATCTTATCATTGTCTAAGATATCCTCCAGCAGTGATCGCAGCCCCGGAATATTCCATTGACCATTACCCAAATCGAAAATCAACGATTGCGCTGTTTCACGTTGAGAAACCTGGAATGTTTCACAGAACGATCGATTGGCGGTATTCACCCGGAAATCAGATTCCAGCACAATCAACGGCACTTGAACGGTTTCGACGATCGCTTCAGCATAATTCCGGGCAGCTTCGACGCTGGCCACACTACGCTTCAAAGAGTTAATATCGATCAACACCAGCACAACCCCATCGATCTGATTTTCGGTGGTGCGGTAGGGACGAATGCGCAGCATATACCAATAGCCATCTTGGGTTTGGACATCCAATTCTTTAATGCTGAGAGATTCTAATACCTCAGCAATCAACGCTTCTAAGTCTGGAATCTGGAGATTGGTTCTAATGTCGCTGAATAGTCGTCCGGTATCAGTAGGAATAAAGTTGAATAACCGCTGCGCCATCGGGGTAAACCGTCGAATTCGGAAGTCGTTAGTCAACATCAAGACCGGGATATTGATACTGGCCAAGAAATTAGTGAGGTCGTTGTTGACCTGAGCCAGTTCCAAATTGCGACGACGCAGTTCTTCGTTAATAGTATTGAGTTCTTCATTGGTGGCCTGAATCTCTTCTTTGGCAGTTTCTAACTCTTCATTAGTACTTTGTAGTTCTTCATTACTAGATAAAATTTCTTCGTTGGCAACTTTGAGGTCTTGATTGCCATGCTCGTGTTCTTGAATTGTGGCCTGTAAATACTCTTGAGTCACCATCTTTTCCTGATTAGCCACAGCCAGCTGTTGGCGCAGTCGCATATTTTCCTGCTCCAAATCTCCAGGGAGCGTGGTCGTATCGACCGGGTTAGCGCTACCGATCAGGGCTGGCGCTTCTTCAAACAGTATCAAAAAGCGCCGTTCTCTGGCGTTTGGAACATTAAAAGGAATCACCTGAAGATTAACGACGCTGGATCTTTCCTCCAGGCCGAGAGAGTGAATTTCTTCTAAAAGTAATCCGTTTTTGGTTACTGGTAGATTACTGCGTTGAGCCTGATAAACGGCGGTTCGCAACTCGGCAAGTAATCCCGATCGCACTAAGTTGAATAGGTTAAAATTCGCCATTCCCGCTACCAGTTTCAGGTAACGATCGATATCACCTCGCATTTGCAAAACCTGCATTTTATCGTCAACCACAACGCCGACTGGTGTGTAGTGGTTAGCGATTATTTGATCGACTTTTTTTTGCAAGTCAAATTCCTCGGTGGCCAGCGGCATCAGCGATTCACTAGCCAAAGCGGCACTGATGCCACTACTGGCATTGATCATGGAGTAGCTGCTAGGCATAAACGAAAACGTGGGTCGGGTGGCGGTGGGCTGTTTGGCATAAATCCGGTACTTTTTATCAATTAATCTAAACAAATCTGGAAACTTACCGGTACTTTCGGAGGTGCCCAGCAGCAAAAAGCCGGTGGGGTTGAGGCTATAGTGAAAAATCGGCATAATCCGCTTTTGCAGCGAGTCACCCAAATAAATCAGCACGTTGCGGCAGCTAATTAAATCGACATTGGAAAAAGGTGGATCGCTGCCTAAATCTTGACGAGCAAACACGCAAAGTTCGCGTACTACCTTACTAATATGGTAATTGCCGCCTTCAATGGCATAAAAGAAGCGGCGGCGACGCTCTGGCGAGACCCCCGCCATTTGGTTTTCGGCATAAATACCCGACCTAGCTTTATCGATCGCTAGTTCACTAATATCGGTCGCAAAAATTTGGATGGGTGGTTGAGTAACTCGATCGGCCAAAAACTCCAGCAGACAAATTGCGATCGAATAGACTTCTTCACCCGTGGAACAGCCTGCCACCCAGATCCGAATCGGAAACTCTGCCGACTTATTTTGGGTAATGGTGTGAAAGACTTGAGTCTTTAGCAGTTCAAAGGCTGCCGGATCGCGAAAAAAGCTGGTGACATGGATCAAAATTTCTTCATATAGGGCCTTCACTTCCGCCGGATGTGTTTGCAAATAGGTGGCATAGTCTGTCAACTGGGCGAGCTTGCGTAACAACATGCGGCGCTGAATCCGCCGATGGAGCGTTTTGGGCTTGTAGCTACTAAAGTCTACGCCGGTAGTCGATTTCAGCAATCTCAAAATTGTTTCCAAAGCGTTGGGTAGCGCTAAAGATTCCATGGTTGAGATCAGGGGCAGTGGACAAGTCCAGAGGGGATTGCGACTGAAGTTGCCCAGTTCTTCGGCAATTTGGGCAGGCGACAGCACAAAATCAACATTCCCAGTGGCAATAGCGGCGTTGGGCATACTGTCAAATTTGGCGGTGTCTTCACACTGGGCAAAGGTCATACCGCCTGCTGCTTTAATCGCCTTGAGTCCGAGTGAGCCATCGCCATCAGCTCCCGACAAAACCACGGCGATTGATTGGTGCCCGCGATCAGCCGCTAGAGAGATAAAAAAAGCATCACCAGGCATATATTTACCAAACAGCTTCTCCCGAGGCGATAGTTGCAGGATGCCCTTCCGCAAAATCATTTTGGTGTTGGGTGGAATCACATAGACCTGATTTGGCTCCACTGCGATACCGTTCTCTACTTCGCGCACCGGCATAGCAGTTGACCTAGCTAAGATCTCCGTCAGCAGGCTCTCGCGATCGGGCGCTAAATGCTGAATCAGAACAAAGGCCATGCCAGTATCGATCGGCAGATGGCTAAGTAGCTGCGTAAAGGCTTCTAAGCCACCAGCAGAAGCAGCGACACCGACCACCGGAAAAGGAGCCTCAATTGCGGTCGTAGATGGCAATTCATTAAGGTCTTGGGATACAGTGTCGATCTCGTTTTCGGTAGGTTCAGAGATCGGTTGCTGAGCTGGTGAGTCAGGATTCATAAAAGTCTCGCTGCGGCAGTGCGGTAGCATAGAAAAATCAACGTTCTTGATGCTACTAGATGGATCGTAATCTTCACCAGACTTATGGGGTCTATTTATTTGATTCTTAATATAATCATACCAATAATTACGATCAGACCTAACGATCTACGGAAATAATTAACACCTTGAAATAGTTCTTCCCAAGCCCATGTAAACAAAGAGCCAAAGGCTAGTACCTCCAATCCGATATTGATTTTACCGGCTGTAAAAATTATCTGGAGGAGGCTAGCTATACTCCAGACAATCAGGGGTAGATTTGGCATCTGAGCCAGCACAATCTGGCCTTGATCATCCCGAAATACTCGATCAAACAATGTACTTTCCATGAATTTTTTATTGATTAGTCATTTTATAAATTAGCAACATCAAGAATCGAATCAAACGTCGTAACCAAAGAGGTTAGCATTCACTTCATTAAGATTAATATCGGCCAAACCATATTCCGCCCACCGTAAATCAACCAACTTCGCGATATCCACATCCGACTCCAACGGTTCCCCCCATTCTGCCTCAGTTTCCGGATAAACCTTAGTCGTAGCATCAATCCCCATCCGGCTCCCCAGCCCCACCTTCGGGGTGGCAAAATCCAACTTATCGAAAGGCGTATCGGCAATGATAAATACATCCCGCTGCGGATCTACCTTAGAACTCAGCGCCCACACTACCTGACGCGGATCGCGGATATTGATGTCTTTATCTACTACAATCACAAACTTGGTATAGGTAAACTGGGGCAAGGCACTCCAAAAAGCCAGCGCCGCCCGCCGCGCCTGACCAGGATAAGCTTTATCGATCGCAATCACAGCTGCTTTATAACTCAAGGCTTCCATCGGCAAAAAGAAATCGACAATTTCGGGCACTTGCTGGCGCAAAATCGGCGTATAGATGCGGTTGAGGGCAATCGCCATCATCGCTTCTTCTTTCGGTGGCCGACCGCTAAAAGTAGTTAGATAAATCGGATCGCGGCGGTGGGTCACACAATTAAAATGAATCACCGGCCCTTCTTTGGGCTGATTGTAATAGCCCATATGATCGCCAAAGGGACCATCCATCATTTCTTCCCCCGGCGTAATCGTGCCTTCCAGCACAAACTCCGAATCGGCCGGTACTTCGAGATCGATCGTCCGGCACTTGGCTAACTTCACCCCAGAACCACCATATAATCCAGCAAACAACCACTCGGACAGATCCACTGGAATCGGCGTGGCGGCAGCCATGATAATCAATGGATCTACCCCCAGTGCGATCGCAATTTCCAGCTTTTTACCGCGCTCAGCAGCCTTGCGCAGATGTCGAGCACCGCCCCTGATCGATAGCCACTGCACTGTCATGGTGTTTTTGGACTGGAGTTGCAGCCGATAAACACCCACATTTGGCGTACCAGTCTCGCAGTCTTTGGTAATCACTAACCCCAGCGTCACAATCTTACCGGCATCGTGGGGATAAGGCCGAATCATGGGAATGGTATTTAGATCTACCGCATCGCCCTGAATTACCACCTGTTGGCAAGGTGGAAAGAAATCACGACTAGGCCGAGCATTCACTACATCAAAGAGCACTTTGCCAAATTCGATCGCCTCACCAAGTTTTTTGGGTGGCTTGGGCTGTTGCAGCAGTGCCAGCTTTTTCCCCAGTTCTTCTAGTTCCTCGGGCTTCTCCATATTCATCGCCCAGCAGATCCGCTCGACGGTGCCCATAATATTGACAGCTACCGGATAGGGGGAACCTTGGACATTGGTGAAGAGCAAGCCGGGACCACCACATTGCAGCATCCGGTTAGAGATCTCGGCAATCTCCAGGTCGCCGTCTACGAGGGTATCGATCGTCCGCAGCTGACCACGTTCTTTTAGTACTTGCAAAAATGTCCGTAGATCCCGCGCCATATTTCTTCCACAAATCTCAATAATTCTATTATTGTCACGTATTAATTTGTGCTTGGGTATGTTCTGGGCGGATCAACACCGACAGAATGATTTCCTCGTTCTAGTTTTAGTTGTTGGATAGTTTGCTGGAGGCTTTCAATCACTCCATACATCTCGATCGGATCAAATATTCTCAACAAGCTACTTTGAGTCACGATCCCTAAGCCTTGTCCCCAATTCCCAGACATCCTAATATTTAATCGCCCCTCACAAGTTCCTCAACTTATCGATTTAGCATCTTGGATGATGTCTCAAAACAACCTCGCAAAAATGTTGGTAATGAGTGGTAACTAAAAGACTCCTGGAAAAATATTGGATAAAAGCATGGCGTTATCTCATCAACCGATTTGGGCATTACCTGTTGAAGCGGTCTACGATTCATTGGCTAGTGCGGCCAGTGGTTTATCAGAAGATGAAGCGGTACGCAGGTTTCAGCAATTTGGTAGCAATGAATTACCCGAACCTGCTCATCGTCCGCTATGGCTACGGTTTGCCGACCAATTGACTCATTTTATGGCTTTGCTACTCTGGGTAGCAGGCACTCTAGCATTTATTTCGCACACCCCCGAGTTAGGCTGGGCAATTTGGGCCGTGATTTGGATTAATGCCATTTTTAGTTTCTGGCAGGAGTTTCAGGCCGAACAAGCTTTGGCCGCCTTGAAAAAAGTATTGCCGATGCAAGTGAGAGTGGAGCGAAATGGTCAGCTTCGGCAGATTCCAGCACGGGAGTTGGTCTGTGGTGATGTGATGCAACTAGAAGAGGGTGATCGAATTTCTGCTGATGCCCGATTAGTGTTTGCTGAAAGTCTATCGCTCGATGTGTCGGTGATGACTGGCGAGTCGCTACCGGTAGCCCGCAATGCTTATCCAGTAGAGCTTCGGGAGACGGTCCCGATTCGTGGCGGTAAAACCTTACTGCAGCCGGGGGAACAGCCCCTGCAAGAACAGGTGAATCCATCGGAGATCGCTAACCTAGTGTTAGCTGGATCGACGGTCGCTACCGGACGTGCCATTGCTGTTGTTTATGCTACGGGTGCCCAGACAGAGTTTGGCCAGGTAGCTCATCTAACTACAGTAGTAAAACGCGAACCCAGTACCTTGGAAGTTCAGATTGCTCGCATTGTGCGTATTATTACAGCAATCGCTCTCGGCATGGGAGGCGCAGTTTTCCTCCTCAGCTATTTTCTGATTGGGCTAAATATTACTGAAAGCTTTATCTTTGCGATCGGCATTATCGTTGCTAATGTGCCAGAAGGACTACTGCCAACCGTAACCTTAGCATTGGCGCTGGGCGTGAAGCGGATGGCGCGCCAGAACGCTTTGGTGCGAAGACTTTCGGCGGTAGAAACGCTGAGTGCTACGACCGTAATTTGCACGGATAAAACTGGCACATTGACCAAAAATGAAATGACCGTGCGCTATCTTTGGCTCCCGTCGCCCCACACAGCCAATCCAGCGATTGCTAATATCCCGATTGAGATCACTGGAGCAGGCTACGATCCGACCAGTGGCAAGGTCGGTATCCCCGCTGATGCTATCGTTGTAGAGCAAGTAAACCTTTTACTGTTAGGGTCTGCTCTTTGCTCTAATGCCAGACTCATTCACCTCAATGCTCCCAGCCGGTGGCAGGAAATTGGTGATCCTACCGAAGCAGCTTTACTGGTTGTTGCTGCCAAAGCGGGACTCAATCTAGAACAACGCCAACAGCAATTACCACGTTTGCGAGAAATTCCGTTTGATTCTCGCCGTTTGATGATGACGGTGGTGCTAAATTGGCAGGCTGCGGATTTATGGTCAGATGCCTCGCCCTACTTGGCTTTAACTAAAGGTGCACCTTTAGAGGTCTTGAAACACTGTCATGGGATTCTGCAGGCTGGCGTGGCGCAGGAGTTAACCCCAGCGGCTTGGCAGCAAGTTGTTCGGGCGAACGACGATCTGGCCTGTCAAGGATTTCGAGTCTTGGGGCTAGCGGCACGGAAAGGTGGCCAAGAGTTGCTGGATCTTCAAGCTCAGGAACTGGAACAAAATCTAATTTTTGTTGGTTTGGTAGCGATGTTCGATCCACCGCGATCGGAAGTGAAAGGTGCGATCAATCAATGTCGTAGTGCTGGTATTAAAGTTACGATGGTGACTGGTGATTATGGATTAACTGCTGAAGCGATCGCCCGTAACATTGGTTTAGTCGTAGGCGATCAAGTCCGAGTTGTCACCGGAGAGAACATGGGACAACTTTCCGCTGCCCAACTGCGCCAAATTTTGAAATATCGTGGTGGTCTTGTGTTTGCTCGCATGTCGCCAGAACATAAGCTCCGCCTTGTTCAAGCATATAAAGACATTGGCGAAGTAGTTGCAGTTACTGGCGATGGTGTAAACGATGCTCCCGCCCTACGGGCAGCAAATATCGGGATTGCTATGGGACAAAGCGGGACAGATGTGGCGCGAGAAGCCGCCGATATTGTGCTGACAGATGATAACTTTGCCACGATCGTAGTGGCGATCGAGCAAGGTCGGGCAATTTACCAAAATATCCGCAAATTCATGACTTATATTCTGGCCTCCAACGTACCAGAGATCGTGCCATTTCTAGGAATGGTGGCCTTCAAAATTCCGCCAGCCCTGACTATTTTGCAAATTCTGGCTGTGGATTTAGGCACTGATATGGTGCCAGCCCTCGCACTGGGAGCTGAGTCACCCGAACCTGGCATCATGGAACGCCCCCCTCGTCCACCACGGGAGTCTCTGCTTAACGGTGCTTTACTATTCCGTGCCTACGGATTTCTGGGTATTATTGAAGCAGTGCTATCAATGCTAGGATTCTTCCTGGTTTGGAGCGGACATGGTTATTCCTTAGCCGATCTCCAGCGAGTCACACCCGCCATTCTCGCTCACACTGCTGATCCAGTAATAACAGGTATCTATCGACAATCAACAACTATGACTCTAGCTGTTATTGTGGCTTGTCAGGTGGGCAATTTATTTGCCTGCCGCTCCGATTTGCGATCGGCATTTCGGCAGTCTTGGTCAAATAATAGCCTGCTGTGGTTTGGGATTTGTTTTGAATGCGTTGCCTTATTCGCCTTTATCGACTTCCCGCCCTTTCGCTATATATTTGCAACAGCTCCTTTGATGCCTGCTCACTGGCTACTAGTACTGGCTTGTCCGCCGATCTTGCTGGGGGCAGAAGAATTACGTAAGGCGTGGTTTCGTAATTGAGGAAAATTATATCCCCAAATCAGTATACAATTGTACTTTATACACTGAATTATCGATTTCATGAACTCTTCTTGCCCAGATTTTATTGATCGCCAAGCCACTATCGATCGATATCGTCAGCGAATTGCCCGAGGCGATCGATCTAAACTCTCTAAATCTGAGCTGACTGAATTTATCGCAGATTTTATTAGGCAGTTAGCTATCCTAAAATCCAAGTCACGGATTGAGTCTCTTTGCTTGAGTGAAATCGCTCTGCTGGAAGAGGGCTACCCTCAGCCTACGGTGGGCAAGGTCTATTTGCCGATGTACCGCAAGGCGATTAAGAATGCGATCGACAACAGTGAGCTGCCTTTGACCAAGGGCACCAGTCACCAGTACGCCTACTCGAAGAGAAATGGTGATTCTGGCTCGACGATCGAACACTTTGCTCTCGCTTTTTTGAAGTATGACACTGCCACCTATAGCCAGTTTGCTGCTGCTGCTGCCGATCGCAACAATACTAAGCAAGACAATCTCCAGGCTGTAGAGTTGGAGGCTTTTTTGACGGTGGCTGCTAATTTGTTACAGTCCAATAATCCTTTTGATTTAGCAGCTGGTATCGCTGCTACTACTGGTCGGCGCTTTTCGGAGGTGGTGGCGAAGGGGACGTTTACTCCATCTGATGACCCTTATTGGCTTTCGTTTAAAGGTCAGCTGAAGAAACGGACGAAGGCTGATTGCTTTCTCACTCCTTGTCTGCTACCGGCTGTTACTGTTCTGGCTGCTTTGGAACGTTTTCGCCAGCATCCACGTATTGTCAAGCTTTCTCAGGGTACGCCGGATGAACTAAATCGCAGTTTGGCTGATTCGGTAAAGCGTTCGGTTGAGTCTCACTTTAGTGGAATTGTGCCGATTCTGTCCGGTGAGAAGGCGGTTTCTGTTCATAATCTGCGCGGTGTCTATGCTCAGGTTTGTAATTACTATTTTTGTCCACCTGATCGCACTACTGCCCGCTTTTTACAGGAATGTCTGGGTCATGCCATATCTGCGGAAGAATTGAAACGATCAAACTCTGCGGCTACTCAGTACTATTTTCACTATTATTTAGTGGATGATCTGGGTAATCATCTGTCTGCTCAAGGGACTTTGTTGGGCATTGATGCTCCTGTCGAATCTCCATCTGTCCCCCCTGATGATGCGATTGCTGCCCTCCAAGACGAAGTGAGCCGTCTCTGGGCGCAGCATCTGACTACTGTTCCGGCGGTAGATTTGTCTGGCGATCTTGCTGCTGTGATCGATCGTATTGCTGCTCTTGAATCAGCTCTAAAAGATGCCCACCGCCGTATTGACCAGCTTTTAACTATTGTTCAGCCTAATATTCCGCGCAATTCTAAGCGTCGCACTCCGGCTGCTGCGAAGATTTTGATGGCAATTGATGCCATCTTCTTGTGGAATTCCCAGCATTCCCAGAAGTTTGCTGTCTCTCAGACCTTGTTGCTGAAGGCTACTGGTTGCAATCGCCCGGCTATTCAGAGGGTTTTAGCAGATTTGGCTGAGGAGATCGATCGCCATCATGCCCAATTTTCGATCAGCTCTCGCAGCCAATCCCGCCATCTTGATGCAATCCTGCAATTTCTGAAAGAGAATGTCAATGACATTTAGCGTTCTGCGATGACTGATTCCTAGATTAAACAATGCTGCTCTTGGTAACAACTCATCAACCTATTTCTTTTTTACCAAGAAATAAGCATTGGTATACTCTGGCAATTGCTTACTGTATTCCTTGAATTTTTGCTGATTGTCAAATACTCCAGCTAAAAAGTCTAACTGATGGAGGTTGGGTAAAAAAGCGCCGCCCGTATCAGCAATTACTCCCAACCGTAATTGTTTCTTTTTACCTTTTCGATCTTCAATCACTACAATCTTGCCTAAGCCAATATTTAAGACATCGCCAGCGAAAGTTACTCCCGGCTCGATCGGAATTTTTGCTTCCATCTTATGACCGTAACCTTTGATGCTTTGGACTTGTTTAAAGTACCAATATCTTTTCTGTTGACGCTTGTCTAAGCCTTTAAGATAGGGGATTTCATTACTGCGATCGACATTGAAAATACTTTTGGAGCCATCTGGGAATTTAATGACTGTAGTGCCTTCCATCAGGGCATCTTCCAATGCCTCCCGTGTCAAGTAAGCGAGGGGTTGTGCCCCTCCTTTCTGGGTACCACTAGCCTCATAGACACCATCCAAAACTTGTTGTTTGGTATATTTGCGATAATCGGTATCGATCTGATTATCTTTGATCTGGTACAGAGCGGTGTCATACAGCGGTGTTCTAGTCCGCGATCCAGGATGGGTAAAAACAGCGTATTTAGTCATACGCACTTGTTTGCGATCGGGTTCTTTCGGATTAGCCGCATTCCACTTAATCACTCGAAAGTTTTTCTTAATAAAGTCATTATTTTGTAGTCTTAGTGGCCGCTTAGCCGCTAGATCTTCTTGCAAAACCTGAGTCATGAAATTAAGGGTGTTAACCGTATCTGTTACTGTCACACCCTGATCAGCTAAAATTCCATTCCTAGATAAGTCGGGATCAGTGCTAACGTTTTGAGCAAAATAGGCTTTGGTATTATTCATTACCTTGAGCAGCTTCTGAGCATCAAAACTAACGGTGGCCGGTGGCAAAATTCCTGGACTTAGGACTTTTTGGCTACTGATTTTAAATTGATTCTTCTTCAGTTCGTCAATAACTTGATATTGTTCGGTAGGCTTGTTGGTGGCCGGTGGCGTTGAGGGAGTGATCGTGGGACTAGTGGATGACCCGATCAATGGAGATCCGGGTGGCATCACACCGAAACTA
>JAYUSR010000213.1:0-3458 GCA_043755575.1 Synechococcales cyanobacterium | reverse complement strand
ATTCGCTGCCAGAAGCACCGACCCGATCAGCTCTTCCCCCAGAAAAATCGGCTCCATTAGCAAAGAGAGTGAGCAACAAGGAGATCCTGGCGAGGATTGACAAAAACCTAAAAACACTCCGCACGTTAGAAAAGAATTTAGAAAAAGATCTCAATTCGGGGGCGCTAAGCAATTCAGGGTCTCTGAGTCGAGTAGCAGAATCTATAAAAGAGCAGGTAGATGACTACAAAAAATTTGTAGCCGGAATAAAGGCAGATCCAGAGAGGTCGGGGATAGAAGGGCAGCTCAAGAATAGAAAGGGGCAATTTACTCGGGTAAATAACGATATACAGAGATCGTTAACAGTCGCAAGAAATAGAAACGGCTTGAGTAGCTACGAATCTTATAGCAAAGAAGGAAATGCAGAAAAGCAGCTAGAGGCAATGAAAGCAGCCTTACGGCCTGCTGATTATCATGTAGGCAATATTGGCAACATAGCTATCGCAGGACAGGGGCTGCCACCGAATAATCCGCCGAAGAAGAGCAAGCCCAAAATTAAATCAGTACTGGCTGAAGTTTCGGCCAACTATGCTGAGGCGATCGACCAAAGTGCAGTTGATTTAGCTGCCCTCAAGTCCAGGCCCAATAAGATCAGCCAGGGCGATGTCGATTTGTTCGATCTAGCCTTCGACGAACAGCCTAAGCGACTAAGTGATATTGATATATTCAAGGCCACCTATGGTGTCGGCCAAAGAAGAGGTGTTGCCGCGCTTCGCCAAACCAGGAAATCGCGGAAAGAGCTTCCGGGTGACGAAATCTTCGATCCCGCAATAGTAAAGGCGCGGAACCTCAGCGATCAACTCGCTACAAAAGTCCAGGACTTTGAGCAATCCGCCCAGGCGATCGGAGAGCGAACGGGAGATCCCGACTCGCACATCTACAAAATCAAAGGCGTTAGCCGCAAGCAGGCCAGAATACAGGCTAGGGGACTAACACCAGAGATATTGGCGGCTCAAAATGTCGCCGCCCGAGGCCAGCAAAATATCGGTAAATACGATCGAGCTGCTGAGACGATCGAGGCTGAGGGATTCACCACTACCCCCAAAACACCATTACAGGCGGCGTTTTCGGCAGTTACTGCGCCATTAGCTCAGGTAAATAAAGGATTCGAGTCCCTTAAAAGCAATTTTGTAAATCTAGGGGTGGCTGGCGGAGGAATTTTAGCCTTAGCAGGGATAACTACAGTTATCGCGGCGTGGGGCGTTTCCAGCGTACAAACCGCAGCGCAGTTAAAGGATCTTGGTACCTCATTTAATTTGGTCACTCGCAGCCAAGCCGGAGCCACAGCGGCAATCCAGCAGTCAACCGCGTTGTCCGATCGCTTTGGCACCAACAAAATCCAAGGATTGCAATCTGATGTTGGCTTTAGAGCCGCAACCAAAGACACGGCGATCGAGCTAGTGGCGGGCGATATCACTGATAGCGTCACCCAGTACGGCAGAGTCGCGGGTCTTTCGAGCGAGCGACTCGGACTGACCAAGACCGCGTTGCAGCAGATAGCCGGTAAAGGAGTGCAGGCCGAAGAAGTTTTTGGCCAGGGAGAGGAAAGCTTCCCTGGGTTCGCCCGGATACTGGCCTCTGGATCTGGGCTAACAATTCAGCAGTTGCGAAAGCAATTGGAACGAGGATCGCTAAATTCGGCTGATGTATTGCCAAGATTTGCCTCTACTGCCAAAGCGGAGTCGAATAGTGGTGCAGACGCGGCAGCTAAGTCAACCACGGCCAGCATAGGGCGCTTGGCCAATGCCGTAACCGATCTACAGGCAGCTACTGGCGAGCAGTTGCTGGCTCCCGCGACTGTGGGGCTAAATGCAGCCGCAGACTCTGCTAAGTTCTTGGCGGACAATATGGGGGTTATCGGCACGGTAGCCGTCAGTGCTATTGGTGCGGCATCTGTACAGGCAATCGGCTTAGATAATATCGCCAAGGGCCTTAGCGGCTCCTTTAAATCAGTCGGCAGCGCGATAAGCAATTTCGCGCAGGCTCCGGTAGCCAGTCTCAATTCTCTAAAAGAAACGGCCAGGGGCGCAGCTACGGCAATGGCTCCACTCGGCACTTCGCTGGGCATAACGGCGGCGATCGCTCTGACTATTGGGGCGTTCCAGACGTTGAGTAATACGCTCTCGAACGATTCGCCCATGCGTGAGGCCGCCGCACAAATGGCTGCGCTAGCCGCAAACACAGACAAGGCCGCAGAGGCAGCCCAGAATCTCCAGAGCGAAAAGTTCAACAAAGACCGAAATATTTTTGAGTTGTTCGCAGACACGGTAAACGCTCCCGTGCGCGGCCTAGGAGTGAATATCGAAACGGTCGCTCAATCGAAAGCTGCGATCGACATAGAGAATATCAAAAGAGGCCAAACCGATAGCGTGGCAGCTATCTCAAGGAATAGTGGAGGCGTACCTTCGACTCAACAAGAGAAGTTGCAGTCAGTCGAACAAGAGATTCGACTGGTTAGAGCGCGAAGAGCTACCCTATCGACTGGCGATCGAGATGAATTAACCGCCGCCGACAAGCGAGAGCAGGAATTGGTCGCCCAGCGAAAACAGCTAGAGCAGCCAATATTCGATCAAAAAGCCAATCTAAAAAGCACTATTAGATTCAATCAAAACTTATTAGACGACCCCTACTACCGTTCAGAGGCCGGATTAGAGCCCCAGCGAGTACAGGCTCTAACAAATATCACCAAAGCTGAGCAGGCTATAGCTCAGCTAGACAAGGCTTTGGGTAAAACCCCCGAAGAATCTGATAAGGCTCGCCGAGGGCTGGAGCGACTCAGTAATGAGCTAAGCACCACTACAGCTATTGCTCAGAGAGCAAAGATAACCGGTCTGACAGAGGTCGATCAAAGAGCGACGGCGATCAACCCGCTAGACACCGGCGGCAGACAAGGTGAAACCTTTAAAGTCAATCAGCGCGCCATTTCCGACGAATTAGCGGCATCACAAAAGGCGATCTCTAAAGCCGAACAGGAAATTAGTCGGCCAATTTTCAAGGAGGAGCTATCGACCTTCAGAAAAACCGGTAAATTACCGAGCGATCTGCAAAATACCAGCGACGACCAACTATCTGAGCTAGAAAAGCTCAAGGCATCTCCAGAGCTAGTCGCCATAATCAGAAAAATTAAAGCGACGAAAGATCGCATCGACACCCTTAACCAAGAGAATGCTGGGCAAGTTGCGGAATATCAAAGATCGATCGCTGAAAACGCAAAGTCAGCGAGGGAATACTATCGATCGGCTACTGCCGACTTCCAGAAGAGCGCGATCGATGCTCAATCAGCTCGACAGTCGATCGTTTCGGCAGATCTTGGTAGTCGATATAAATCTGCGATCCAGGGGGTTGGTGGCTCACTGGTGAACTTTATCACGGCGATGACCGACTCCATGCTCGAAATGCGAAGCATTACCCAAATTGAG
>JAYUSR010000212.1:0-10665 GCA_043755575.1 Synechococcales cyanobacterium | reverse complement strand
TCCCCACGCCGTGGGCGGTAATGATTTCCAAGAGCTAAATCATTAGACTAAAGATATTGGTACGGATGTTGCGTCGGTCAGGTCGTATTCACCAGATTTGTATCCACTTTAGATAATGATGTCTTCTAACATGAAGTTCCTGCCTTGGTTGTTGTTGGTTTGCACTAGTCTGGTTTGGGGATCTACCTTAACTACGGCTCAGATGGTCGGAGCTTCGATCGATCAAAACTTAGCATTACCTAAAGCGGGTGAGGATCGATCGACTAATCTTAAAGCTAAAAGTGCAGTAGATTTATATAATCAGGGCATTGCTAAGTACCAAGCTAGTGATTTACCAGGTGCTTTAAAGGATTTTGATGCGGCTCTAAAACTGCGGCCAAATTTTGTGGAGGCGTTGGTGAATAGTGCCAATGTCTTGGATGATTTAGGTAGAACCCCTGAAGCGATCGACAGATATGGCCTAGCACTGGCGCAAAGTGCCGCTGAGCCGAATATTTATTACAATCGGGGTTTAGCTTACAGCCGCTTGCTGCAATATCCTCAAGCAATTAATGACTACAATAAAGCGATTGCGCTCAATCCAGAATATCCTTTCCCCTATCAGGGTCGTGCCTTGCTTAAGTATGAAAAGTTAGGCGATAAAAAGGGCGGCTTACAAGATCTGAAAACAGCAGCTGAAATTTATCGACGGCAGGGCAATAAAAGTAAGTTTGATGAACTGATGGGGCTTTATAAAAAACTCGGTGGTTAATAGTCGCCCAGGATTCAGACGGAGTGAAATCATGAAAATATTTGGATTACATTAGTAGTATAAGCCTACTTTTTGATTATTACAGTTTTTAAGTATATTATTATGGAAACTTGTATTTCCCCTTATTTACTTAGTATAAAGTCTTGGCTAAACCAAATCTTAACCTTTGGGTGTGGCCAAAATCTATGAATAGGGCACACTAAAATTCAAGAACTCTGCTACAACAAGTAAATTACAGGGGCATTATGGCTACAAATACGATTTCTACCACAGCTGGTGATGGTGAACTCAAAGTTACGGTCAACGAATTTGGTGAATTTGGCAGCGCTTCTTCGGCTGGCCGAGCTTTATATGACCCATTAGGTGACAAGACATCCGCTAGTACAACATATCTTTCCTACGTTGCCCTTGGCATTATTGGCAGTGATGGTAACACTGGCGCAAGGACTGCACTAAGAAATGCTGCCAGCTCCGATGAAGCCTTTACGGATGCCAACAATAGTACCTTCACTGTCAATGGACTCAAATTTCAACTCAAGCAAACCACTCAAGATTTATTAAACAGTTCTAGCACTCGCACCGGCAGTCGTCTCGATCAAACCTATACTGTTACCAATACCACCGACCAAGCCATCAACTTCGATTTAGTTCGCTACGTTGACGGTGACTTATTATTTGATGGCAGCCTAGCAGATGGCGGCGGCAAATTCGATCAAAATGGGCAAGACATCTTGTTTGAGACTGATCTGGGCGGAGCAGGCCAAATAGATACAACTTTTTTTGGCATCACCGGAAATGGTGGAACCATCCCAACAACAAATCGCTTTGAATTAGATGGCTATAGTTCTTTAAATAGCACTGTTTTGAATGGTAGAGCTTTTCAAGATCGCATTATCAGAGGTGATGGCAACTCCGATCAATTTATTGATAGTGGTGCTGAGTATGATGTGGCTCTGGGTTTAAGAAATGTGTTTTCCCTACAACCCGGCCAATCTAATATCTTTACATCAACTACCCGTTTCGGTTCTGGTGACCTAGCCCAGCTAGATATTTCCGTACCGACGGGCGGAGTAGAAAATTTACCCACGACAACAATTGGAACAACTATCAACGTTGCTTCCGGTTTTGGTGATCTGAGTGGAATCAGAGACTATGATGGTTTTGTATCGGTTAACAGTGGAGATTTTACTCAGTGGTTAACTGATTCTAGGGCAGCATCGGTTGCATTCACTGGAGAAATTGGAAACACTTATACTTTTTACAGTTTAGCCACAGACAACGCTGGAAATGAGCAATCCGTAGCTTCTGCACCGAGAACCACGACACAATTAGTGAGTCCAAACCCAGATCCAACGGCCACGATTATTAATGGTACTCCTCAATCAGACGAATTAATCGGCACTGTTGGCAACGATATTATCAATGGACTAGGCAGTGATGACACTTTAGAAGGTGTTCTGGGCAATGACATCTTAAATGGTGGTGAAGGTGGTGATGAACTTTATGGCGATGCTGGCAACGATACGTTAAATGGTGATCAAGGTGACGATGGTTTGTATGGTGGTCTTGGTAATGACATCTTAAGTGGTGGCATTGGCAATGATGAACTAGTTGGTGATGCTGGGGACGATGAATTATTCGGCAATGAAGGTATTGATGGTTTGTATGGTGAAGCTGGCGATGACACCTTAGATGGTGGCATCGGCAACGATGAACTATTCGGTGGTGAAGGTGGTGATGAACTTTATGGCGGCGCTGGCAACGATACGTTAAATGGCGAACAAGGTGATGATGGTTTATATGGTGGTCTGGGTAATGACATCTTAAATGGTGGCCTGGGCAACGATGAACTAGTTGGTGATGCTGGGGACGACGAATTATTCGGCAATGAAGGTATTGATGGTTTGTATGGTGAAGCTGGCGATGACACCTTAGATGGTGGTCTCGGCAACGATGAACTATTTGGTGGCGATGGAGGTGATGAACTTTATGGCGATGCTGGCAACGATACGTTAAATGGTGACCAAGGTGATGATGGTTTGTATGGTGGCGTGGGCAATGACATCTTAAATGGTGGCCTGGGCAACGATGAACTAGTTGGTGATGCTGGAGACGATGAATTATTCGGCAATGAAGGTATTGATGGTTTGTACGGCGAAGCTGGCGATGACACCTTAGATGGTGGCATTGGCAATGACGAACTATTCGGTGGTGAAGGTGCTGATGAACTCTATGGCGACGCTGGAAATGACAAGTTGACAGGGGATACTGGAGATGACGGTTTGTATGGTGGTCTTGGTAATGACATCTTGAATGGTGGCCTGGGCAACGATGAACTAGTTGGTGATGCTGGAGACGACGAATTATTCGGCGGCGAAGGTATTGATGGTTTGTACGGCGAAAGTGGCGATGACACCTTAGATGGTGGTCTGGGTAATGATGAATTATTTGGCGGTCAGGGTGACGACATATATTACGTGGACAATCCGTCTGACCTAATTACCGAATCTGCCAACAATGGTTTCGACACTGCATACAGTATTTCCGACTTTGTATTACCTGCTAACCTAGAAAATATCATTCTAACTGGAGCTATATCAGGTCAAACTGCTGTGGGTAATGATTTGGATAATGTTCTAATCGCCAATAGTATTGGTAGCAAGCTTAATGGTTTGGCCGGTAATGATACGTTAAATGGTGGAGTAGGCAACGATACTTTAAATGGTGGCTTGGGGAAAGACATTCTCAACGGTAACGGTGGTGCAAATATTTTTGTATTCAACTCTCCGAATTCTGGTCTGGATATCATCAACGATTTCGTTAGTAGTCAAGACAAACTACAAATTTCAGCCGAATTGTTTGGTGGTGGATTAAGCGCTACAGTGTCATTTAATAGTGATCAACTGATTACTGGTAGCGGTGTCAACACTGCTACTAACGCATCCCAAAGATTCATCTACAATACCGATAACGGAAACTTGTATTTTGATGTTGATGGAATTGGAGGAGCTGACCAAGTTAAGATTGGTATTTTATCTAATTTAAGTGGCCTTAATGCTAATAACTTTACAGTTGTTTAAGTTATGCAGTGGGAGAGTTCATCGATTGAACAATTCTAAAGAATAAATAGAATCCCTCAAAGAGAAGTTTGGTAAAGCCAAACTTCTCTTTCTTCCAAAACATCACCTATTTAGAATTAGCCACATTCTATCAAACTGAATTAGGCAAGGTCATACGAAAATTATTTAACTAAATAAAGAATCAGACTTCCCTCATCATTTTTTAGGAATGTTAGATAAAACAATAGTCCGGACAGACTTATGGTGTCAAAGACCCGTACTGGAGAAAGCTTGCGTAGTTGAGATGAGCAGGTCAAGGCTTAACGTCGAGCGCAGAGAGGGATGTATTGAAATAAAAATACAGACTTGATTTTTTGCGTGATTGACAGTCATATAGTCCTGTAAATTGCTTTGCATCTCTTAGAGAGCATCTGAAAAGTCTTCTTAAACCCAGACTAGATAATGCTTTTGTCGTTTTTGAGAATTTTCTCTAAAAACCGCGCTGACTAAAGATTTGAGGGGCGCTTTTCAGATGCCCTCTCATGTAACAACGCTGATCAAGACCAAAAATCATAGTGTCTTTAAAATGAGAATATTGAATAAAGGGGAAAAAAACTATCAAAATATTTCCTTCTACCTCGTTAAGTTCTTGACTTGATATCACTATTCAAAATTTTGCATCAAATCTGTATAAAACCCGCAACTATTTAACTGAAATCTAAAAAATGATTTTGTAATCTATTGATTATTTTTATCAATAGTGTATAATGCTTGACATGCTTTAGTAATAGCTATATTAGAGTTAATGCGGCAACAAAATCAGCTCATACTCTATGTCTATCCGAAAAGCTTTTCCAGGTTGGGTTGAGGTCATAATATATTTTCTAAGTTTTAGGATGAGGAAATTTAGATGATCTTGGCTATTTTTTAAAAATCCCCCATTCCAACGGAGTCATAAATGGATACGAGTGCTTCTTTCAATATTTTTCAAGATCTAGTGCCCGATTTGATACCAGATTTACTACAGAGAAAGCCAGGTAGTCCCTTGGAAATAGGGTTAGCTTTACCGGATGTTTCCGCACCGCTAGATAAAATAGGGGCAGATGTTGGTGCTTATGACTTGGGTAACTTACCCGGTGACATCAGCCCCATCAGCTATTTTGGGGCTGGTCAAAACATTTTTAATATTGGCAAAACAATTGGTGCCAGGTCTAACAGCGGCAATTTTGGTGACGGTAATGATGTGATCGATTTGGGTGACAAGGATAGTTTTGTTTCCGCTGGTGGTGGTAACAACGTAGTCCTAGGCGGTAAAGGTAATGACACGATTTTTGCTGGAGCCGGTCGTGATGTTATTGAAGGTGGTGATGGTAACAACCGGATATTTGCTGGTGATGGCACTAATATTGTGACTGCGGGCAAGGGCAAAGATACTATTGTGACCGGATCTGGCAAAGATTTTATTGACGCTGGTGATGGTAACAACAACGTCGTTGCTGGGGGTGGTGATAACCGCGTCTTGACAGGTAAAGGAAATGACCAGGTTTTTGCTGGTAATGGTAATGATGTGATTTATACTGGCGCGGGCAACGATTTCATCAACGCTGATGGTGGAAATAACTTAATTAATGCTGGTATTGGTAAGGACACCATTATTGCTGGTAGCGGAAAAGACCGTGTTATTTTAGAAGCGGGAGAAGGCTCAGCTACCATTATTGGTTTTAGTAATGCCGACAAGCTGCGCCTTGGTGAAAGCCTGTTGGGCAAAACTGTAGAGTTTGTTGTTAAAAATGGCGACACCTTGGTAAAAGCTGGCGATGATTTGCTGGCAACTATCAAAGGCGTGAATAATGGCTCGGCGGCGTTACTTGATAATGAGCCTCTAAATCGCTATCAAGCCACCGATTTAGGTTCTTTGAGTAGCAATCCAAACTCTAATGTAAATGCGACGGCCATCAATGATTTTGGTCAGATTGCTGGACGTTATGACACTGGGGCAACTTTTGAAAATACGAACGCTACCACTGGCGTTGTCAACAAAAATAATCTCGTCCGGCAAGGATTTATCTGGGAAGATGGGACGCAAACAGCCCTAACTAGTACTGGTGTCAAGAAAGGCCAATCTAACTTTGGTGCAGTGGATGGAGCTACAGTGACATTGCTAACTCCGAACGTTAATACTATTAGTAATCGTGGTGAGATCCTAGGGACAGCTGATGAAGTCCGGCAGCCTAATCCATTAGCAACTGATCGGGCTTTATCTTGGAAAAATGATGGCAGCGGTTACAAGCTAGCCATCAACGACTTTGGTGGAGTGGAAAGCTACTATTTCGATACTAATAATCGAAACCAAATAGTTGGTCGTAACATTGTAGAAGAAAAAGATGCTCAAGGTGTAGCTCAATCAGTCGATAAGGCTCTCTCTATTGACAAAGGTAATGTTACTCGTTTGGCTGACTTTGGTGGCAATGGTGGTACCGCCCAGAATATTAGTGACGATGGTAAAACAATTGTTGGTTACCTAGACAGTGATAAAACTGTCGATGATAAAGAGAAATATACAGCGGCTGTTTGGAAGCGGGATGCCAGTGGCCAATTTGTACTCAGCGATCTGGGCACTTTTGGTCTAGAACAAGCCCGGTTAAGAGATATTAACAATGCTGGCCAAATTATTGGTACCCGCAGTAGTGGTATGGGGACAACCGCTACTAGTAATCCATTCTTACTCCGGGATGGTCAACTAACTGCTCTAGGTAGCTTAGGTGGCCAAACTGGTACTGCCAACGATATTAATGCCTTTGGTCAAGTGGTGGGTGTTTCTCAAAATGCTGCGTTGGCTAACCGCGCCTTTGTTTGGAATGCTGGCATACAAACCGACCTGAATACATTGCTAACAGCACCGCTGACCTACAATGGATCAGCTGTCACACTGACTACTGCCGTAGCTAGCAATAACTTTGGCGAGATTGTAGCCACTGGTACCTACACTTACAAAGATGTAGCTGGTGTAGATAAAGTTGGCACTCGTTCTTTTGTATTGAAAGAAGTTGCTTAATTAATTTAACTATAATACTCTGGCTAGTCTTATGCACAAGACTAGCCAGAGTATTATGGTTAAATTAATAAATTAGAAATGAAAAGCTAAACAGTAGGTTAAATAGTAAAAATCAGGAGCATTGTGCTACGAAAATCTAGGCAGTTTAAATTATCAACAAAGCCTATTTTTTCCGGAAGATAGAGCATATTTCTAAATGTGGGGAATAATATTAAGACAGTAGCATTCATACTCTGTCTTTATCAGCACCAGCGAGCCATAGGTAATGTTGTTTTTTCTGTGTACCAGAACTTCATACACCATCGATATTGTGATTCTCTAGGATAAAGGGGCTGAGCTAGTAAATCATGTAAGCCACAATTGTTATAGTATAATTTCAACAGAGCTTGTATATTGTATTTCAACCAATTCAGATGTAATTAAAACTTTAACGTGGCTCACATCATGAAAGATTTTAGTGATGCCATACTACAGATTTCTGCACATCCGTAGTGAAATCTCTAGGGATAAATTAGGAAGCAATCTCGCCTCATTAAGTTTAATTTGATACTGTTATTTTGAGTAAATTGGTTGATAGCATGAGCCTTTCTAATATTAAAGATCAACATGGTGATGTCCAGATCGTCAAAGCTGAAACTCCAACGCTGAAGAAGTTGGACGCATCAACGGCGCTGAGTAATAGCGATCGAACAAGTATTTCAACTGCTACTGATTCTAGCCAGTCCGTAATTTTCCAACAGTCTCAGATTTGGTCTCGATCGATCGCCTGGGGCATTATGGGCTTAATCGTGGCTGGTATTGGCTGGGCAGCGCTGGCCCGGATTGAGGAAGCAATTCCTGCTGATGGCAAATTAGAATCCCTTGATGGAGCACACAAAATTCAGGCACCGATCGGCGGTATCGTCAAACAAATTTACGTCAAAAATGGTGACCAAGTCAAAACTGGCGATTTGTTGATGAAGCTAGAATCAATCGTGCCTGAAGCACAGCTTACTTCCTTGGCCAGCACCAAAGTTTCTCTCGAAGCCGAAAATGCTTTCTATCGATCGCAGATGAATCCGGGGGTCGCGATGAAGATTAATGCCGCCCAGCTCCAAATTAAGCCCGAAGTACTAGCTCTCACCAAAAGTCGCAATGCCTTAGTTGCCGAAAATCAGCTGTACCAAGCAGAAATGAGTGGTAAAAACACGGCTAGTCTGAGTCCTGGTCAGCAGCAGCGGTTACTTTCCAACGTGAATGAACTCAATACCCGGCTGACAGCCGGGAAGCTAGAAATTGGGCAAGTGCAAAGACAGATCAGCGAAAATCGAGTGCGTCGTCAAGGTCTAGTGAATCAACTAGACGGCATTAAGTCTAATATTGCTAGTATTGCCGCTGAAATAGCTAGTGGTCGGGATGGAGTTGTAACGTCACTTAGTCAGATCGATCGACAAATCTCCCAAAACCAAGCCCGGATCAGTGCGGCTCAGCAAACCTTAAATATCAATCAAGGAATCTTGGCTGATATTCGGCCAGCGGGGGCAGCGGGGGCGATCGCTTCTTCTCAAATCAAACGTCAAGAACAAGAGGTAATTAGCCGCGCTAGTGATTTGGAGCAGCAGCGCCAAGAACAAGCGCGCCTACAATTAGAAAAGCAAAGGTTGAAAGCCAGCAGTACTGCTGATCTCCAGCGCCAACAGCAACGGAGTCAAGAACAACAACAACTAATTAAGCAGCGCCAATCGGAGATTAGTCAACTGGATGAAGAATATGCTCGCTTGCAGCTGAGTGCTAGTCAGGGTAATGTCAAACTCGATAATAACCTAGCCGTCAACCGCAAGGATTTATTTACCAGGCTGGCCGATAACGATAAACGAATCGCTGAAATTGATAGCCAGCTGAATAAATCGATCGTCGAAAATGACAAAAAAATTACGGAGATTACTAATCAGATCATTCAAGCCCAGCAAAATTTGAAATATCAGGAGATTCGATCGCCAGTGGCTGGTGAAGTTTTTGAGCTGAAAGCTTATCAAGACGGTGTAGTGAACAGTAATTCAGCAGAGGCTTTGGTGCAAATAGTCCCCGGCAATGATGTCATTGCCAAAATTTATATCACTAACAAAGATATTGGGTTTGTCAAAGTCGGTCAGCCAGTAGATGTGCGAATTGATACCTTCAATTTTAGTGAGTTTGGCGATGTGAAAGGACAGGTGGAATGGATTGGCTCCGATGCTCTCCCCCCCGATCAACAAAATCCCTATGCCCGGTTCCCTGCCAAAATCAAGCTTGCCAGACAAAATTTAGTGATTAAGGGCGAATCTAAACAACTAAAATCTGGTTCATCGGTTAAAGCCAACATTAAACTGCGCGATCGAACGGTGCTGAGTATCTTTACCGATATGTTTGCTAAGCAGTCGGATGGCGTGAAGAATTTGCGCTAATAATTCTCATGCTGATTTGATACCAGCGTTTTCAGCCAGACACTTCGTCAAAATACTTTAAAAAAACTAACCAGGAATTGATCTATGTCTGCTGCTACGCTGCCCATTGGCGATCGAGCTTTTACCGCCGACCAAGTTCTATCCCTGATCACTAAACATCGACTAGTCCCTCAACTAGCACGGGAGATCGTGATTACCGAGGCCATTCAGCAGCATCCCATTTCCGAAGCAGAACATTTAGCAGCCTGTAAAAATTTTTATCAGCAACAGCAGCTCCAGAGCGAGCAAGACTTAGAGCAATGGCTCCAGCGACAGCGCTTAGCCAGAACAGATTTAGTAGATTTAATTAATCGAGAACTACAACTACACAAATTCAAAACTACCAAGTGGGCAAGTCAAGTAGAATCCTACTTTTGCCAGCGCAAGTCTCAAATTGACCAGGTGGTTTTTTCGATGATTCGGGTCAAAGATTTAGACATTGCCGAAGAAATCTACTTTCGACTGATGGCCAAAGAGTCATCTTTTGTCGAACTGGCACCGCTGTATTCCGCAGGTATGGAAGCTAATACCAAAGGCATTAGTGGCCCCATAGAGCTGGGAAAAATCGATCCAGCTCTAGCGAACATTCTGATCGCTGCCCCCGCCGCCGAGGTGTTAGCCCCCGTCAAAATTGGCGACTGGTGGGTAGTGATGCAATTAGAAAAGATCATCGCCGCTCAACTGGATGACCGAATGCGCCAGCACCTCACCGAAGAACTATTTAACCAGTGGGTAGCAGCAGAAGTTCAAAAATTATTAATGGTTTGATTAGACCTAGCCACAGCGCCCCCACCCATTTCCCTCTAGCCCAGATTATGAACAACCAAGCATCTAGCATTACCAATAGCGATATCCAAACATTTTTACAGTCGATTGCCTTTTTCGACCAATTATCAGCCCCGGACTTACAAACTTGCCTTAGTAAAATGAAGCCCTTGCGGTTTCGCATGGGGCAAAAAATGTTGATCAAGGAGCAACTGCCTAGCCAGGTATTGATTATTTTTAGCGGGAAAGTGCGTTTAGTGGGCATCGAACCCAGCACTAATCAGCCAGTTTCCTTGCAAGTTTTAGAAGCTGGCGCGCTGTTGGGTGGGGTCAGTCTGATTCGGCAGATTCCCTGTGAGACAGCTTTGGCTTCCGAGGAAACCATCTGTTTAGTTATGCCTGCCGCGGAGTTTAGCCACTTACTTCAGCAGCACCCTACCGCCGCCGCTGTGTTTCAGACTCCCCAGTTAGCGGAGGTTTTTGACCTGATTACTCGCTATTACCAGCGCCAAAACTTAGCACTGCCCAAAAATAGTGATCTAGGTCAGCTCACTCACCAGGTGTGGGAAAGCG
>JAYUSR010000211.1:0-3474 GCA_043755575.1 Synechococcales cyanobacterium | reverse complement strand
TCGATCGCCAGTCACGATCCCGGTGGGCGATAGCGCCATTACTATTCACTTTTCACCAGCCCGACCCAGCCAAGACTGGACAACTACCACCAATGGTTTGATTGCTCAAACTATGAACCAAGCCCAGCAGAAAGTAGACATTGCCCAGTTTGTCTTTTCAGAAAATCAAATAGCCAGTGCTTTAGAACCAGTGCAGCAGCGCGGGGTAAAGATTCGGGCTTTGATCGATCGAGGTTTTGCCTATCGCCCCTATAGTCAAATGCTCACCATGTTGGGCATTCCGCCCTGTTACGGAAATCGCCCGGTCTGGGCCAATCCCATTACCACTGCCGGGGTGCCCAGTTTGCCAACCGGTGATTTACTACACCACAAAATCGCCATCGTGGATCAGCGATTGGTGATTGCTGGTTCCCACAATTGGTCAGCGACGGCTAACTACAAAAATGATGAAACCCTGCTAGTGGTTAATAGTCCGATTGTCGCTACTCATTTTCAACAGGAGTTTGATCGACTATATCAATCCGCCGAATTAGGAATGTCCGATCGAGCTGCCAAAAAAGCTTGCGCTGGCAAACAGCCCGGTGGCGCAGCAGCAGCTAGCGAGGATTAGCAAAGAATATCCAAATAGTCCCGAACTCGATTACGACGCTTAGGTTGCCGCAGCTTTTGCAAAGCCTTGGCTTCAATTTGACGCACCCGCTCACGGGATAGCTCCAAAATTCTGCCAATATCAGCCAGGGAGTAAGATTGATCATGACCCAAACCAAAACGCAGGGCAATAACTTCCCGCTCTCTTTCGGTGAGGTCGGCCAGTAGTTGGAGCAACTCGCCGTGTAACGATTCCCGCATTAGCAATTGCTCGGGAGAAATTTCGACAGCTTCTAATAAATCACCTAACTCGGTGTCTTTATCTTTGCCAACCTTCACATCCAGGGAGATCGATCGAGGCACCCGCATCAAGACTTCTTGCACCTGCTCGGGGGTCATCTCTAGGGCATGAGCGACTTCTTCTAGTTTGGGCGAAACTCCAGCTTGGGTCAGTTGGCGTTGCACTTTCCGAATTTTATTTAGCTTTTCAGTGATATGTACTGGCAACCGAATATTCCGGCTTTGGGTAGCTAATGCCCGGGTAATGCCCTGGCGAATCCACCAGTAAGCGTAGGTACTAAAACGATAGCCTTTAGTCGGATCGAATTTGTCCACCGCTCGGTCTAAGCCCATCGTGCCTTCTTGAATTAAATCCAAGAGTTCTAAACCCCGATGCTGATATTTTTTGGCCACCGATACAACCAGCCGCAGATTGGCTTTGATCATATGTTCTTTGGCCGCTACCCCCTTGAGCTGAATTTCCTCTAATTCCGGGACGGTCACATTAGCAAGTTCTGCCCAACGTTTTTTCCCAGCAGCAACTTGGGGTTTAAGCAATCCCATATCAATACCAGCGGCGATCGCCCATCGCTCTGGTGATGGCCGATGTCCACTCTGCACGGTCATCTGGTCGCGGACATTCATCAGCCGCGTATACATTTCGATAATGGCATCGTTACTTTTGCCAGTGGCGACGGCAGCAGCAGCCATATTTCTAATTTCTAGTAATTGGCCATGACGTTGCACCAGTTGGGATTCGGCCACTTCTTCGTCACGGGTTAACAGCTTGACGCGGCCAATTTCTTGCAAATAGAGACGAACTAAATCCCGACTGTAGGTCTGCTGGCCTTTGCTGGATTGGTCAGCAACGGCATCTTCCGGCTCTTCTAAATCTTCGAGGTTGATTAGCTCTTGCCAAGTAGCAGGTAATTCTTCGTCGATGTTCTCATCCTCTATCTCTAAAGGAATATCACTGACAGGCGATTCATTATTTTTTAATAAATTAGGGATGATGGACATAAATTGGAATTCCAATCCTACTCAACTAAGGCGAAATTTGGTGTGCAGAAGCTGTTGACGAAGAATAAATTTGGCCACAAATCACTGGACAGTGTTTGTGCAAGATATATATAAAAGATGTCTGGGTAGAGCTAAGGCTGTTAACCTAGAATGCCCAAAGTGTTGTCATAATTTACGATGGCGGCTTTCCCTGATCAGGAGAAATTTTCCGAACTGCCCAGAAAAAGACAAGCGAGGTGCCATTGAGGGCTATGGGGGCAAGTCTTGCCGCCTCAAGTTATGGAGGGAGCTAATTCTGAACTTCATGAGATTAAGGTTTCAGGGACTGAGTATGGAATAGATCTAGAGGCTAAGCGCGTTGCACACAAAGGCTTAAATCCCGGCTGTGATGATATTCAAGGTTGGTGGCAGGATAGTCTGACTGCTTATCAACAAGGCAATAAGGAGCAGGCGTATTACTTGCTTGGTGTGATGCTGCATATGGTTGAGTGGGCGTGCCAGCTCATGCTGATAATATTATTCACCAAGGAACTCTGAAAGAATTTGATAACTTTGAGTTCATGGCTCGTTCTAACTGAAAGCCTAGTTTCTCGAATATCGATCGAACGGATCCGGTATTTGCTGAACCTTGGAAATATTATGCTTTTAGTCAAGATTGGACTAGAGCTGATGCCCCTGGCTACAATAGCCCTAATACTTTCTCAAAGACTTGGACGTTTGCTAGTAGCAAGGAAAGGC
The DNA here is from genome assembly GCA_043755575.1 of Synechococcales cyanobacterium. Taxonomy (GTDB): domain Bacteria; phylum Cyanobacteriota; class Cyanobacteriia; order Cyanobacteriales; family Chamaesiphonaceae; genus JAAFHZ01. The sequence goes on along the minus strand of JAYUSR010000211.1, from coordinate 849 downwards.
AGTTGTTGATCGATCGGCAGGGGCAGACTAGTAATGTTGTTAAGTGGGCGATGAATTCGGCGATGGTGGCGTTTAAAAGATTGGTGGATTTTAGGGAGTGTAGCTATGTTTTCATAAGAATTGATGTACTTTGCTCCTTGGTCTCATCAAGCGCCAATGCGTTTCGCCACGTCTTTTTGGGTGTAGAGGATGCTAATGTAGGTTTTGAATTTGGTAGGTTGGGAAAGATTACCAATCATTTCTAAGACCCATAATCCAATTTACCCAGCTAATGACGGTCGCAGAGCGTCGCTTGTAAGTTGAGTCTGATTTCATATTATATAATTCTAAACTACGCATTATCTTAATAACTTCTTCTTTTGAGGGAGAACTACCTTTCTTGAAGTAGAGTCTTAAAGCATTCTGGAATGCTGCATAAGATAAAATTAGTTTTGCAAATTCAATTTGCCTATCAAAAATAGAGAGATTAAATAATTTATCTCCTTTCTTCGTTAGATACTGCATAGATATATTATTTTCTTTTCTAGACTCAAGTAGACCTAAATATTCAACTGCACTCGTATAGTAATCTGTCTGTCTTGTATCGAAATCATAGTTTTGAGTGATTTCTTCTTTTGATAAAGCACCTCTTTGTCTTAAGAGTTCACAAAGATTGATAATACGCTCAAAAGAATCAGCTTGTGGAAATGGTACTTTGGGTTCAGCTACTAATCTTGTCTCGTCGAGAATTTGCTGGATTATTTCAGTGTTTATTACACTATCCTGGACTGCATATTTCTTTTGCTTAATTAACTGAAGAGAGTTGTAGTAATTATTATCAGTAAAAGCATATTCCCTAAAATGAAAAAC
>JAYUSR010000210.1:0-10739 GCA_043755575.1 Synechococcales cyanobacterium | reverse complement strand
CTTGGAATCGGCAATTGTCGCTGGTGAAACACCAAGTTTCGGTGCAATCTGATTGGCAATCTGTGCACCTAGCCAAACGCCACCGGTTTTACCCAACTCACTAGGTGAGGCTGGAATTCCGAACTCATCATCCGTGTTCGCCGCATTACGTGTTGTAATGCCATCGAACTGCCAATGCACACCCAAGTACACGCGGCTTAACGAATTATCGGTAATCGCCTCCCACAGATTAGGCAAAACTACGGGTGTAAGGGGACGGGGTTGTAGTGTTCTTGGATCTGTATTCACACCGTTGAATTCGTCTGATACAAAATTAATGCTCACGTCATCAACTCCACATGCATTAAACGTGGCAATGCCTTTTTCTTTCAAAAAGAGTCGCAACAGTTGAAAAGCAGCACCGCCAAAGGTTGCATGTCCTGACGGATAGGCCGGAAAGTCCGGAGTCAGTGCCAGACCTCGCCCATTGGTGTCGGGGCGTCCCAGGGGAAGAAAATTGGGGTCGGGTGTACCGTTGCCGCTCACCGCATTGCGGATACCTACTGCCGGACGCCACATCATGTGCGTTGGTGCATACTTGTAGTGCCAAGCATCTATGGCAGCATCTGCCATAGCAACGCCAATGCCAGCGATGATCGCTAGCTCCTCAGCAATATTTAGCGGAGCGGGAGTTTTAGCTCGAATCGCGTCCAGCACGCTCAATACAATCTGCATGTAAAGTCTTGGCGGCGTTCCCAGTTTTGGTGGGCCGTCATATCCCCATGCTATACCGACAAACTCTTGATCTGCGGTGCGAGTGCCAGAGTTGATGCTGCCCATAGCTTGAACCTTGGCAAAATCATCTTGGAAGTGCTGCGTGGGATCGACCTGTGTTGCCGACACACGTCCTGGTGGCGGTGGGAAGTTTGCCACTCGCGTTGCCAGTAGAGGTGTTGAAGAACCCCAATTTTCCCCTGCATAACCTTGCATTGGCTGGTTGGGTGGTGCAGCATGGCTGTAGGGCAATCCAGAAGGATTATAGTTACTTGCTCTGTTCCGCATATCAGCGGCACCCAGACTATCGATCGCAGTGCCAAGGGCACGTCCAGCGACTTCGGCAGGGCTATCGGCTGCTCCATAACCATTCGACTGTAGCCAGAAGAGCCAAGCTGGTTCTAATAGAGCGGCTTGGGTAGGATAACGCAGCCTGAGTACTTGCGCGCAAGCGGCACCACTTGCTACGTTAATTCGATCGCCCGTAAGACTGGCTAATCCAGGTGTTGCCGTTAAGTTCAATAAAGGATCTCGACCCGATGCCAAGGCGTTGGCATCATGCAGAGCCGCCAATGCCATCCCTAAAGCACGGGCAGTGAGAAATGGGCCTCTTTGGTCACCAGTGGCAGAACTGAGCGCCGGTGTATGATCACGGCGAATGCATTCTAGGCTTAAGTCGATCCAAAAGCGAAATTGTACAGTAGCGGCAGTCATGACAAGTTACCTCTATGAAGATGTAAAACAAAACGATGCGGACGAAGATTTTTCGGAAAGACTTTAACAATATTGTTAAATTTATAGAATGATTGGCTAAAGTCTAAATCTATCAAATCGTGTTGTCAGTAAGAAAAAGTATGTTAAATCCCTGGCATTTGATAAAGTTTTACAACACATGTTGCATAAAAAAAGATGGGGCATATTGCCCCATCTTTAATCAAACCAGTTTGCTAGAAAGTCTTAACGAACTACAGCTGATCGATCATAAGGAACAGTATCGGCACCAAAGTAGCGATTATATTCTGAGCTAGTCACAATACTCGATACCAATGCATTCCAACCTTCATTAGCCAGAACTTGGTGATACTCCGCTACTTCATCAGCAGTAATTGTCCGACCGAGCAAATTACGACCGAGGAGTTCGATCGCTTTATTCGCAGGGTAAGGAGTATAGAACTGTTGACAGTAGGTACCAGAAACAACCAAAGCCTGCACAAAATCTTGTACTGAAATAGTTTGACTCAGAAATTGAGCTTCCAAATCTATACAACGTCCAGCTTCAGTAACCTGGCCTAGCACTTGAGCGTAAATAGCATCAACTACTTGGCTAGTCTCAGCACTGGTATTGCGATAGATCCGAGTAGCTTTCGGCTGAATAATATTTACTTCAGCAGTGCGACTCAGTTCCCGATAGACCGCAGCTGCTTCGGCCTTTTTGCGATCTTCTGCGGCCATGTTAGCCAAAGCCATTCCCATCAACGGCATTTTACTGCCATCCATGCGAGGCTTAATGGTATCAAAGCTCGGTACAACCAAGGTGCTATCTTGCTTAGTTAGCTTGTTGTAAAGAGTTTGAGTGTTGGGATAGTTAGCCGCTGGCAAGGTCAAGAAGCGGTTGTAGGGAACAACATCTTCGCCAAAGGCTTGTAAGTACTCCATGCTATTGACCATCGCGTTGATAAAGCCCCGAATACCAGTAGTAGCCAACAACTGGTTGTATTTGCGGATTTCAGCTTGATCTAGCGGTGCCCGACCCAAGAAGTGCTTGGTACCTAACTCAATCACCTTGGTGTTGGGATAAGGAGTGTAGAATTCCTTAATGTATAAGCGCGAGCAGCCGATTCCTTCGATGAATTCCTTGAGGTTGATCTCTTGGTTAGCTAGCTTACTTTCTAGAGCACTGAACTCGCTACCAACAATCGCATAAGGGGCAATATCCCGCTCAAAGATCTGACGGTAAGCCGCTTGAATGACTGTCTTGCGCTGTACGGGGTCAACCGCTTGAGTGAGCTTAAAGACCTTAGTCTGCACCCGTTTTTTAGTAACCCCTTGAGTAGCCCGAGTCGCAATATCGACGAGCGATCGAACTTCAGCCACCGCACCCAGTTCTACGAAGCGCTGGGTAGTCTCTGGCTGCGTATTAATACCTACACCAGTATCGGCAATACTACCAACCCGCAGTTTCCGCTGACTAACGCCCGCTGGGGTCAGATAACGTTCGTAAGGAATCGTGTCTTCTCCGAAAGCTTCGCTGTATTCTACGGTGCCAATGATTTCATCGACTAAAGCGTAGAAGCCTTTCTTGGCGCAGAGATCAAAGTACTTGTTCATTTCTTGACGGCCATAGGTCGGACGACCCAATAAACGACGATGAATGTATTCGATTGCCTTCACTACATAAAGCTTTGTCCAGTAGAGATTGCGGAAAGTGTCGGATTTGGCCAAGGCACGAACGAATTCGCGCATACTGATTTCACCGTTTTCGAGCTTGCTTTCTAACGCTGTTAAGCGCTGACCGGAATACACCTCGCGCCCAAATACTTGCAGGTAAGCTGCCCGAATTACGGCTTGGGTAGAATTTTCGCTAAATTTGGTGCTGATGCCTTGATCCTTGGCATTTCCTTGTTTGTCGGTACGGATAAAGGTTGGTAGCTGATCGAGCTTCCACACCTTAGCACCTAAGCTACCAGGAGCTAAGCCTCTGGCACCAGGATTGCTCAGTTGATTATTGATACCAGGACCTTGGGCAATCAGAATCCGGCGGGTATTTTTACCAAACGGTGCTGGGCTGCTGCTAGGGGTGCGAGTTTCTTTGGGGAAAATTGCGCCAAATTGAATTTCTAGCGGGTCGTTACCAGAACCATAAACATGCTGATCAGGCAGTGGCTGCTCATAAGCCGCAAAGGTGGTAATGAACTGAGGAATTTTGCGGAAAGGCGCACTGTATCTAAACAGATCCTGTTGAGGACCCCAGTTGCGACATTCTTGGGCTTCTTGACCCAAACCGCGCAGATAAGGAACAGTTTCTTCCCCAAAATAATCCGAATATTCCCTGGAATCGACCAAGGCATCAACTAAACCGCCTAGACCTTTATCGGAGACGATCGAGAAATATTTTTGCACTTCCTCCCGCGAAGAAGGACCACGACCCAAAATGTGCTTAAAGGCTAGTTCTAGAGCGCGGCTATTAATGAACGGCGTAAAGAACTGCTTGCAATATAGAGGAGATTTGGCCATCCGGCGGACGAACTCTTTTATGGAGATTTCGTTGTTTTTAACCTTCGATTCCAGATCAGATACCGACTGACTGTAAGCGCGGGTGATATCCCGTTCAAACAACTGCCGATAGGCCGCTTTGATCACATCATTCTTTTCGATCGCTGACAATCCGGGCTTCATCGCAAACTTAGAACGACGTTCCGCAGCTTCGCCATAGGCTTGGGGCAAGCTCAGACCTTGTTGATCGTCGCTAGGACGCTGCCGCACTTTATCTGCTGGGTTAGAAGCCCTAAACTCGGTCAACAGTGCATCGAAATACTGGCCAATAAGAAATTTGGCTTCTTCATCTTTACTAAAGTAGCCCAGGGAGGCTGCCCGCATCTCCTGAATCGCCACGATTGTGGCGCTAGTGGAGCAAGCTTTTTCAATAATCTCGCGTAAACCACGAGTATTGACAATCAGAATATTGGGGTCGCCTGCGACGATCGCATAGGTCAGATAGCGCAAGAACCAGCTCATGTCCCGCAAAGACTTCTGCATGTTGCGAGGGCCATAGCGAGAGACGTTGATCGGCTGAAATCCAACAGGGATTGGGCCACTACCGCTGGCGCTGAATAAATTCTGAACTCCGCCAAAGAGTCCATTTTTACTTTCGACAAAAGTAATGCCACCCAGCTGAGATTTTTTGATACCGCTGGCCGTCAGCGCCATCGACTCATCAACCTGCTCCGGTTTTTCGAGGAAAGACATGGGCGATCCACCCACAAAAATCCGGTTAGCCGCACGGGAGACGATTAAATCTGAATTGTCCGTGATAATTTGGGCGATCGCCATCCGACGATTGCCAGAGCTAAAATAGCTAGCTAGTTCTTGCAGCTCACCCATTCCTAAGAAACGGTCTTGCTGCTCGGCCTGAGTAATTTTAGAGACCGTTAGAGTTTGATATAGTTGCGGACGGGCAACTGAGCTTCCACCACTCGCTTTAACACTCATTGGATTTTTGATCTCCCAACTATAAAAATGTATTTCTTTTAAGCTTGATCGTTATTGCAGCTACCCGTACCGCCGTGAGGAGTCAGGATGTGAAGCTGGACTTAGCTGCTGGAGCTAAAACGACCTTGATTTTACATAAGTGGGTCTAGTAAATTTACTAGTCCCGAAAAAAAGGTTGTCTAGATAAAAAACTAAACTAACTTTTAGATTAAAACGTTTTCAGCACCCATAGCTTCTTTGTAAAGAAGTGTATCGAGACTGTCAGGCCGGAGACCCGCAGTTAATCCTAGAGCGGAATCGATCGAACATTAAGAAAAAGATAAGCTTTGTTACAGTCGGCAATTATGGCTTTGCTTTTCGGGCTATTGGGCTTGCTGACGCTTCGCTTCGTAAAGGATAAGCGCTGCTGTAATCGATACGTTCAAAGACTCCACCCCGGGCTGCATCGGCACGCGCACCACCCGATCAGCTTTAGCCATTAGTTCTGGTGATAATCCACCGCCTTCATTACCCAGTAATACCAAAGTGGGTTGAGTAAAATCTACTTGCCAGTAATCGACAGCAGCTGTCATCCCAGTGGCGACGACCTGCACACCTTGCTGCTGATAATTTTCCACTACCGTCAGTAAATTATTGCTAGTGGCCATTGCTAACCGAAACCACTGACCAGCCGAAGCCCGTAGCACCTTGGGATGATCTAAAGCGACGCTATCGCCACTAACCCATAAACCATCAACCCCGGCGGCGGCGGCAGTGCGCATAATCGTGCCCAAATTGCCAGGATCTTGGAGTCTGTCGATCGCCAAGACCAATTTACCCGGAATTAGCGGCGGATTAAGCCTCAAACGGGGAGCAATTGCAATTACCCCATCCGGATTTACGGTAGTGGCCATAGCCGCTAAAACTTTATCCGTCACCAACTCCAGACGCTCTGCTGGTGCTGTCTGCCATAGATTGGGGTGCGTTGCCTGCCAATCGGGGGTGGCACAGAGTGTATGTAGCGGATAACCAGTAGCACAGGCCTCTTGAATTAGATGTGTCCCCTCCAGCAAAAATAACTGTTCCTGCTGCCGTTCTTTGGCATTGTGCAGTCTCCGGATTTGCTTAACGAGGGGGTTTTGAGTGCTGGTCAGCAGTGGTCTATCGCCAGATTCTGGACTGCTCACTCCTGATACTTTTTAAATACTAAAGTGACATTGTGACCACCAAAGCCAAAAGAGTTGGACATGGCGACGTTAATGGGCATCGATCGAGCGTGGTTAGGGACATAATCCAAATCACACTCTGGATCAGGAGTCACCAAATTAATTGTGGGCGGGGCAATATTGTGCTTAATCGCCAGCACCGAGGCCACACCCTCGATGCCACCAGCACCGCCCAGTAAGTGTCCAGTCATAGATTTGGTCGAGCTAATTGCCACTTTTCGGGCATGGTCGCCCAGAGTTTTTTTGATTGCCGCTGTCTCGGTAGGATCATTAATGGGGGTACTAGTACCATGGGCATTAATATAATCCACCGCACTCGGTTCTACACCGGCATCCTTTAGGGCTAAAGCCATGGCTCGAGCAGCTTCGACTCCACCAGGGATCTGACCCGTCATGTGGTAGGCATCACAGGTCATGCCATAACCAGCGACTTCGGCATAAATCTTTGCGCCTCGATCGATCGCCTGTTGCAATTCTTCAAGCACTAAAATGCCGGATCCTTCACCCATCACAAAGCCATCGCGTTTAATATCGAAAGGCCGCGAGGCGTGATCTGGGTCATCATTACAGGTCGAAACTGCCTTGCAAGCAGCAAAACCAGCAATGCCCAGCGGCGTAATGGCCGACTCCGCACCGCCACAAATCATCGCTTTAGCATAGCCCCCTTGAATGATTCGGAAGGCTTCTCCGATCGCATTACTACCTGCCGCACAAGCCGTGACGGTACAGCAGTTGGGGCCTTTAGCACCCAGTTGAATGGCTACTAAACCGGCGGCCATGTTGCCAATCATCATTGGAATCATGAACGGACTACAACGATCAGGTCCTTTGGTCAGATAAATCTCTTGCTGATCTTCTAAAACCTTAATGCCGCCAACGCCAGTACCAATAATTACCCCAATATCAGGGGCATTTACTTCCGTAATCTTCAGTCCAGCATCAGCAATCGCCTGTTTACTGGCGCACACTGCAAACTGCGCGAACCGATCCATGCGCTTAGCTTCTTTCCTTTCCAAATATTGCAACGGGTCAAAACCCTTTGCTTCTCCAGCAATCCGGCAATCATGCCGAGCTGCGTCGAATAAAGTAATCGGTCCAATGCCGCTTTTACTACTGGTCAAACCAGCCCAATATTCATCTAAAGTAATGCCGATGGGAGTAATTGCGCCTAAACCGGTTACAACAACACGTTTGCGGTCTGAATTTGCCATGGTGCCAGAGAGTGAGATCAAAAATACAAATTATGAGGCAATGGCTTGGATAGATAGACCAACTTAATGTACCTATCCTCAACCATTGTTAGCTTTTAGCAGTCTTGGTGTTGATATAGTTCACCACATCTTGAACGGTTTGCAGTTTTTCTGCTTCTTCGTCCGGAATCTCTACTGTAAACTCTTCTTCCAGCGCCATTACTAGCTCGACTACATCCAGAGAGTCGGCTCCGAGATCATTAGCAAAGCTAGCTTCAGGGGTGACTTTGGATGCATCTACATCTAATTTCTCAGATACTACTGCTTGAACCTTTGCTAAAACGTCAGCGCTCATATTTTTATATTCCTTGTCTAGATTTTCAACGATGTTTAGATAACTAACGGCCACAAGCTAATGCTGTAAATTGCCGCACTCTTAATCTTATCAGCAAAGCCGCCTTCGGAAACCAGACACCAAACCTAGGCATTGCCGTCTTTGAAGTTAAGACCTACTATGGGGATTCATCGTTTTTGATCCCGCCTCTATGTCTGAGCAGACTTACCGCGTCACAATTATTGATCGACAGCGCAATTTGGAGTATGTTGTCCAAGCGTCACCCGATCGATATATTTTGCACAGTGCAGAGTTTCAAGGAGCCGAACTGCCCTTCTCCTGTCGGCAAGGAGCATGTACAGCTTGTGCCGTGCGGGTCAAATCTGGGCATTTAACTCAACCCGATGCGATGGGTCTATCGCCCCAACTCCAAGCCAAGGGCTATGCCTTGCTTTGCGTCAGCTATGCTCATTCCGACCTAGTAGTAGAAACCCAAGACGAAGACGAAGTTTATGAACAGCAGTTTGGGCAATATTTCGGTAGAGGCAAAATTAAACGGCGCTTACCATTGGATGAAGACTAGTATGATTGGCCTGTGCTTGCTATTAGGAGCGTGCCAATCTGCAACTATTCCACCAGTCAAAACTTTAGTGCAAGTCGATCGAGCAATAAGTGGCAATACGATCGAACTCTCCAGCAAACAACGAGTGCGATTGGTAGGTCTAGATGCTCCTAGTTGGGAACAGAAACCCTGGGGCAATGCCGCTAAGGAACGATTGGATGCCATTATTCAACAGCAAAACCATCGCTTTTGGCTGGAGTTGGAAACTAGCGAGATGAAGACTACCACTACCGATAGCCGTCAATATGGCTATTTGTGGCAAAACAACTTACTCATAAACGAACAACTAATTAGAGAAGGCCACGCCCTAGCTGCTATCAAGTATGCCAGCCCCCAATATGAAAAACAGTTGGTGCAAGCCCAAGCCTATGCCCGAATAACAGGTGTCGGGATCTGGAGTCAGGAGGCTCCAATGCGCACTAGTCCCAGCGATTTCAAAGCTAAGAATTAGGCAGTGGCGCAAAAGAAACTAACTAGCTCCCGGTTAACCGTTTGGGGAACTTCTTGTTGAATCCAATGGCCGCACTGAGGTATTAACTTCAACCGAAAAGAAGCATTTACCAGTTTAGACATTCCTTCGGTAAGCCGGTTGCTGAGCATATTATCTTCTTCGCCCCACAACACCAACGTCGGGACAGTAATTAGCGGCAAGGAGCTATTCCAGTTGCCCAGCCAATTTTGAGGAGCCAATAAATTGCGGTAATAGTTTAAGGCCGCTGCCAGCGCTCCGGGCTTTTCCAGAGCCTCTTGATAGATCTGGTTATCTTCAGCGCTGAAAGCTCCCTTCCGGACAGCCTGACCACGAAAGACTCTCAGTACAAAGTCTTTGATATTTTGCTGAATTAGCCATTCTGGAATGCCCGGAATCTGAAAAGCAAGCACGTACCAGCTGCGGCGCAACTGATCAAAATTAGTACCCATCTCCTGCACAAACTGTTGGGGATGGGGAGCATTTAGAATAGCCAGTCGATTCAACACTTGGGGAAACTTTTGAGCCAGGTGCCAAGCGATTACCCCACCCCAATCATGTCCAACAATATGTGCTTTGGCGTATCCCAAAGACTTGATCAAACCCATAATGTCCTTGCTTAGGGTATCTAGATCGTAGCCACTGGCCGGTTTGTCGGAGTAGTTATAGCCTCGCAGGTCTGGGACTACCACCTTGAAGTGTCTAGCCAAGACTGGGATTTGATGTCGCCAAGAATACCAAAACTCCGGAAACCCATGGAGTAAAACAATTAACTCGCCTTCTCCTTGAGTAACACAGTGCAGGCGAATGTTGTTGGTTTCAACAAACTGGTGTTGCCATCCTGCCTGAAGCGAAGTCATATATGGTTGCATTAGTGCGACTGGGGATAATATCTATAGACTGTCATTTTCGACACTAGTGTCAATAGAAAAAAATTAATATTGATATACTTGCTGAATAGCTCAATATGTTTATTTGGCACAAGTAGGTGTTAGTTCAACGACCTTGACTAAGGCCGCCAGTTCTTGGAGCTGATTAATAGCTTCTGCACCTTCTAACTTCATAAGTTCCCGGTCGTCCCGAATTTCTGTCCAGGTGATGCCGTAGTCCGAGACTAAGAATCGGATTTGGTGCCCATCGGTCAAGCTCACCATAAAGGAGGCACTGTTTAACTCGGCACCACAGGTGTACCAAGCTGTCAGATAACCCTTCTTTTCCAAGACGATGGACAGCGCTTGGAGATTCATCACTAGGTCTTTGACTAGTTCGCGGTGCTGATTTGCCAATCTTCCAAACATTAAGAATTTCCTCAATACACCTTTACAGACTTTGATTATAACCTTAATTATTTTTTAATATTCGTTCGTTCAAAAATCGTAAGGATTAAAACATCGATTTATGTATCAATTCCTGAAATTTACGCTGAACCAAGCTAGCCAAGTGATTTAGGTAATACCAATCATTCGATCGAAGCAGTAATGTATGAGGCTATCCACAAAAATATTTACTGAGTCGTCCACCAACCAGCGGTTGGCCCGATCAAACGTACCGCAATCCATAGTAGTACTAGTACTGTTATTCCTGTCCAAGCACCAGTAGTGGTGATTTTAACAAACTTTGAAGCTTGACTAGTTGTGAGCGGTAACCAAGAAACAATCCGAGCTTCTTGGCCATAATCTTCACCAATATGCTGTTTGCGCCGTTTTGCTTCGCCCATAGCTCTAATCTTCCTCAATTTTTGGGAATCTTTACTTCTACTGTCCATCATAACGGCGCTTGCTGGGAGTACTAGCAAAGAAATGTGAAATTCATGAATTTTTGTAAAGTTCGCTTAGGAAATTTGGAAACTGTTCAAACTCAATAGGCTGAACTGTGCTGTGCGATTAGACCTTGCTAAATGGCCAGCAAACTTCTGTCAACTGTAGGGTTGGCCTTGATTCTAAAGGCAGAAGAAGAT